>JAAYBF010000132.1 GCA_012718975.1 Solirubrobacterales bacterium
GCCCACCTGAAGGACGCCGTCGTGAAGCTCCCCGCGGGGGTGACGGTCAATCCGGCCGCCGCGGGCGGGCTTACGGGCTGCACCGAGGCCGAGATGGGGATGGGCAAGGCCGGCGCGCCGGCGTGCCCCGCCTCGTCGAAGATCGGTGAGGTCAGGATCGAGACGCCGACGCTGGACGAGCCGCTCGTCGGCCCGATCTACCAGGCGGCTCAGGGAGCCAACCCGTTCGGCTCGCTGCTGGCGCTGTACATGGCGCCGGTGTCCGAGCGCTACGGGGTCCGGATCAAGCTGGCCGGCGAGGTGAAGGCCGATCCGGCCACCGGCCAGTTGACGACGAGCTTCCTCGACAACCCGCAGCTGCCGTTCACCAAGCTGACGATGTCGCTGAAGGGAGGCAGCCGGGCCGTGCTGGTCAATCCGCCCACGTGCGGAACCCACACCACCGCGTGGTCGATGACCTCGCACGCGCGGCCGAATGTCGCGGTGACGGGCACCGACGGCTTCCAGGTCACCTCCGGGGCCGACGGTGGGGCGTGCCCGCCGGCGGGCGCCCAGGCGTTCGCGCCCGGGTTGGAGGCCGGCGCGGTCAGCCCCGTCGCCGGGGCGTTCAGCCCGCTGGCGGTGCGGCTGCTGCGCGGCGACGGCCAGCAGCAGCTGACGGGCCTGTCGGTGAAGCTGCCGCAGGGGATGATCGGCAAGCTCGCCGGGATCCCCTACTGCCCGGATGCGGTGCTGGCGCGCTTCCCGGCCGGGACGAACACCCCGCTCGGAACGGCGGCGGGCGAGATCGCGTCGCCGTCGTGCCCGGCGGCCAGCCAGGTCGGTCGGGTGACCGTCGGCGCCGGCGCGGGCTCGACGCCGTTCTACCTGCAGACCGGCCGGGCCTACCTCGCCGGCCCCTACAAGGGCGCGCCGCTGTCGCTGGCGGTCGTGATGGCGGTCAAGGCGGGCCCGTTCGACCTCGGCAACGTGATGGTCCGCAACGCCATCCACGTCGATCGGCGGACCGCCCAGCTCACGGTGGTCTCCGACCCGCTCCCGACGATCCTCGCGGGGATCCCGCTGCGGATCCGCGACCTGCGCGTCGAGGTCGACCGTGACGGGTTCGCGTTCACCCCGAGCGACTGCACCGCCGACGCCGTCGAGGCGACGGTCGCCGGCGACCAGGGCGCCCGGGCCGCGCTGTCGAACCGCTTCCAGGTCGCCGACTGCGCCCGGCTCGGGTTCGCGCCCAAGATCGGGTTGCGGCTGGCAGGCCGCCGTCAGACCACCACCGGCCGCCATCCGGCGGTGCGGGCGGTCGTGCGGCCGGGTGGGATCGGGGCCGCGGCGATCAGGACCGCGCGGGTCAAGCTCCCGCGGTCGCTGGCGCTCGATCCCGAGAACGCCGAGGCGCTCTGCGAGTTCGCCGATGGCACCAAGCCCGATCTCGAGAACCACTGCCCGGCCGGGTCGAAGGTCGGACGGGCCAGGGCGAAGACGGCGCTGCTCGACGAGGACCTCGTCGGCGACGTCTACTTCGTCAAGAACGTCCGCATCGACCCCGAGACCGGCAACGAGATCCGGACGCTGCCGATGATCGTCGCCGCGCTGCGCGGCCAGATCGCGATCAATCTCGTCGGCACCTCCTCCACGACCCGCAACGGCCAGCTCGTCGCCACGTTCGCCAACGTGCCCGACGCGCCGATCGGGCGGTTCAACCTGAACATCCAGGGAGGCGCCAACGGGATCCTGGCGGTCACCGGCAGCCGGTCCGGCGACATCGACATCTGCGACACCCGCCAGCGGGCACGCGCCGTCATGCGCGGCCACAACGGCAAGCGGATCAACCGCCGGATCGGGATCCGGACGCCGTGCGCCAGGAAGGCCAACCGCGCCAAGCGCTAGTTCGCGCGGCGCAGTCAGC
>JAAYBF010000133.1 GCA_012718975.1 Solirubrobacterales bacterium
CGAGCTCCACAGCCAGATCCCAGTCCGGGCTGTGGCCGAACGGCAGCGCGACTCGAACGCCCTGGCCGGCGAACCACTCGATCGCCGATGCCTCGCCTAGATCGCCCTGCTCCTGCCGCGTCATGCACACGAACATACATTCGTGCGCGGACGGACTATATGCGGGGTGGGTAGGAGTCGGCGGGCGCAAAGGCCCGCCGACTACCCCTCTCCCCCGAGCCTCAGGAAGCCTCGCGGAGGCGCTGGGCCTCCGGGAGGTTCTCGAGCTTCTTGAGCGTGTTGTTCTCGATCTGGCGGATGCGCTCGCGAGTCACGCCGAACGCCCGTCCGACCTCCTCGAGCGTCCGGGCCTGGTGGCCCTTGAGGCCGTAGCGCATCTCCAGCACCTCGCGCTCGCGCGGCGGCAGGGCCTCCAGGACCGCGCGCACGTTCTCGCGTCGGATGTTCTCCGAGGCCGTGTCGAAGGGCGACATCGCCTGCTCGTCCTCGACGAAGTCGCCGAGCTCGGAGTCGTCCTCCTCGCCGATCGGCTTCTCCAGCGAGACGGGTAGCTGCGCGAAGCGGAGGATGTCCTTGACGTCGCGCGCCGTCCACTGCAGCTCGGCCGCGATCTCATCCGGGGTCGGTTCACGGCCCAGCGACTGCACCAGCTGCCGCTCGACGTGGACGACCTTGTTGAGCTTCTCGACCATGTGGACCGGGATGCGGATCGTCCGCGCCTTGTCGGCGATCGCCCGCGTCACGGCCTGACGGATCCACCAGGTCGCATACGTCGAGAACTTGTAGCCGCGGCGATAGTCGAACTTCTCGACCGCGCGGATCAGCCCCAGCGAGCCCTCCTGGATCAGGTCCAGGAACGACAGGCCGCGGCCGAGGTAGCCCTTCGCGATCGACACGACCAGCCGCAGGTTGGCTTCCACCATCTGCCGCTTGGCCGCCATGTCGCCGCGCTCGAGGCGCTTGGCGAGCGCGACCTCCTGCTCGGCGGTCAGCAACTCCACCCGGCCGATCGAGCGCAGGTAGAGGCGCAGCGAGTCGAGGCTCGGCTCGACTGTCAGGTCGATGTCGGGCTCCTTCTTCGCCGCGGCGGGCGCGACCTCGGCGACGGGATCGGCGGCGTGGCTGCCGTCGCTGGCCGCGACTGCGGCCCGATCCTCCTTCGAGACCACCTCGACGCCGACGTCGAGCAGATGGGCGTGCAGCGCGCGCACCTGCTCCTTGGTGACCTCGACCTCCTCGAGGCAGCCGGCGATCTCCTCGTAGGTCAGATGGCCGCGCTCCCGGCCATCGTTGACAAGGTTCCGCAGCTCCTCGATCTCGAGGAACGGGGCGTCGGCCCGCTCCTCCAGAAGCGCTGCTGCTCCGTCCACATTCTCCCTCAACCCCAACTCCTCAAAAGCGGTTGCAGTGCTTCCGACACCCACCCCCCGCGCTACCCGGGGCTGTCGGTCTTCGTCACGGCTATCGGCGCTGCGGTGCGACGTTCGCGACTTCGGTCGCGAGAGACTGAGCCTTTGTAGAGAGCCCGTAGGAGGGGTCCAGGCTTCGAGCCGCTGCGGACGATAGCAACTTCGTGCCGATGTGCACTTCAGCCACCTGGCGTGGCCCGAACGGCGTAGCCGGGCGGCCCCGTCCGTGTCGTCGCGCGGACCGCTCGGTATCGTGGCGGGGGCGATGGCCGACCTCGCCTCCCCCGGAGCGATCCCCCGCGACGACGTCCAGGCCCGTCGGCCGGCGACCCACGTCAGCCTGACCCGCGTCGGCGTGACCGGCGTCGAGAAGGTGATCCGGATCGGAGTCGGCGACAGCGAGCAGCTCTTCTTCGCCGACCTCGAGTGCTTCGTCGACCTGGGGCCGAAGCAGAAGGGCGCGCACATGTCGCGGTTCGAGGAGGTCGTCAACGAGGCGATCGACGCCGTCGTGCTCGGCGAGGCGTTCAAGGCGGAGACGCTCGCCCAGCACATCGCCGAGCGGGTGCGCGACCGCCAGGACGCGCTGCGCGCCGAGGTGCGGATCGAAGCCCGCTACCCCGAGCGCGTCAACGCGCCGGTGTCCGGCTCCGAGACCCAGGAGATGTACAAGCTGTTCGGGATCGCGGTCGCCTCCGAGCAAGGCACGCGCCGGCTGGTCGGCGTCGAGGCCCAGGGCATGACCGCCTGCCCGTGCGCGCAGGAGCTGGTCGCAGAGCGCTCGCGCGTGCGGCTGCGCGCCGACGGCTTCGGCGACGCCGAGATCGAGCGGATCCTCGCCGCGGTCCCGGTCGCGACCCACAACCAGCGCGGCATCGGCCGGCTGCTCGTCGGCTGCGTCGAGGGCTCCGACGTCGAGATCGAGGCACGGACGCTGCTGCGGATGGTCGAGGGCTCGATGAGCTCGGAGATCTACGAGCTGATGAAGCGCAGCGACGAGGCCGAGGTCGTCGAGGCCGCCCACATGCACCCTCGCTTCGTCGAGGACTGCGTGCGCGAGATGGTCCGCAAGGCGACCGAGGAGTTCGCGGGGCTCGACGACGGCACGTTCCTGCTCGCCCGCCAGGAGAACCTCGAGACGATCCACCGCCACAGCGTTGTCGCCGAGCGGCACGGGCTGCTCGGCGAGCTGCGCCGCGAGCTCTCCGACGAGATCCACGTACCGCACCACGTCACCGTGCGCGAGTGGCTCGCCGGCCCCGCGGCTTGAGCACCGGACCGCTCCGCTAGTCGATTCGGCCAGACGGGTTTCGGCCGCCTCCGCGCCGGGGACGGGCCAGCGATGGCCTCGTCCACACAAGCGGCCGCGCCCACGCCGATGTCCGCAGACGCGGCGCTCGTGACGACCCTCGCCGGCACCGCGATGGCCTTCGCCCACGACGCCGACGACGAGGCCGAGCGGTGGCTGCGCGCACTGCGCCTGCACGGGCAGGTCGGCTGTGCGATGCAGGCGCTCGGCGTGGGCGAGGTGCCCCTGGAGGACGGTGGCCACACCGGCGATCCACCGCGCGGCGGGGACGCCGTCGCGGCCGCGGTCCGCGACGCCGAGCGCCGCGCCCGCGCCCGCGGCGGCGACGTGGTCTGCACGGCCGACCTGCTCGACGCGCTGCTCGCCGTCTACGGCCGGCCGCTCGAGCGCGCGCTCGCCCGCCGCGGCGTCACCCCCGCGGAGGTCGCCGAGCGGATCGCGGCCGGCTGCGACGAGGCCGAGACGCCCGCCCGCTGAGGACGCGCCTCAGCCCCCGGGGACGGTCCCGTCGCCGCGCTGCTGGCGCTCGCGCGAGAGCTCCTCGATCCGGCGGCGGAAGTTGAGGAAGTAGTCGGCGCCCGAGACGATCGTCGTGAGGACCATCGCGTAGACGAGCGCCTGGACCCAGACCACGTCCGGGTCGTTGACGGCGATCAGCGCGAGCACGGCGGCCGACTGGACGGCCGTCTTGACCTTCCCGAGCACGCTCGCCGGGATCACCACCCCCTGCTGGCCGGCGGCGATCCGCAGGCCGGAGACCGCGAACTCGCGCGCGATCACGATCATCGCCACCCAGGCCGCGACCCGGTCGAGGCTGACGAGCGTCAGCAGCGCGGCCGCGATCAGCAGCTTGTCGGCGACCGGGTCCATCACCTTGCCGAAGTTGGTGATCGACTGGCGTGAGCGGGCGATGTAGCCGTCGAGGCCGTCGGTCGCCGCCGCGACCACGAACACCGCCGCCGCCAGCAGCGACCCGCCCTCCGCCTCCGTGCCGAGCGCGACGACCAGGACCGGGACCAGCAGGATCCGCAGCAACGTCAGCAGGTTCGGCAGGTTCAGCGGGAACATCGCCGCGCTCAGCTTGACCGATCGACGCCGCGCCGGCGGTCGCGGTGGCGCTGGACCTCGATGCCGATCGTCGACCCGAGCGGTCCCGCCGGCGACACCGTCAGCGCCGCGACCACCCAGGTGAAGATGCCGCGCAGCGCGCCGTAGAGCACGAGCGCGCAGAGGATCAGCCAGCCGACGCCGTGCGACCAGCCGAGCACCGTCTCGGCGGTCGCGCTCCAGCCGCCGACCGCGAAGACGATCAGCGCCGCGAACAGCGTCAGCTCGACGATCGAGTAGATCCGTACGGCGGTGAAGTAGCTCACTCTGCGGCGAGGTCCTTGCGCCGCATCGACCACATCTGCGACGCCCGCTCGAGGTCGAGCGCCGCCGCCCACGGCAGCGCCGGCGGCCCCAGCTCGACCCGCAGCGACCGCGCTGTTCGGCGCGCCAGCTCGGGGTCCGCGCCCGGAACCGCCGCCAGCGCCGCGGCGCGGGCGTCGACCTCGCTGTCGTCGACGGCCTCCCACGCCAGCCCGACCGCAGCCGCCCGCTCCCCGTCGATCCGCTCGCCGAACAGCGTCAGCGCCGAGGCGGCCTCACGCGCGCCGGTGCGGCCGAGCAGCGCCGCGTGGCCGCCGCCCGGATGCAGGCCGATCGGGACGAACCCCGACAGCAGCTTCGCGTCGCGGCCGACGACGCGCAGATCGGTCGCGAAAGCGAGGTTCATCCCCGCCCCGACCGCGCCGCCGCGGATCGCCGCGACCGTCGGCGGCTCGAGCTCGCCGACACGCTGGAAGGAGCGGTAGATCTCGCCGATGCCCTGCCACGCCTCGGGTCCCGCCGGGTCGCGTCCGGCGGCGGCGAGCGTCGGCCGGTCGCCGCCGGCGCAGAAGTAGCCGCCGGCGCCGCGCACGACCACCGCGCCGACGGTCTCGTCGGCGTCGATCTCGTCGCAGGCGGCGACCAGCGCGCGGGCCATCTCGAGGCTGAGCGCGTTGCGGCGGTCGGGGGCGTTGAGGACGATCGTCGCGACGCCGGCGTCGCGCTCGACCTGGATCTCGTCGGACATGGGCGGGCACGCTACCCGGCGCGGGTGGCAACCCGCCGGCCCGAGCGCCAGAATGGCGCGGTGGCAACGACACAGCAGCGGTCGCCCCAGGCCCTCCGGACGATCGGCTACTTCGCGCGCGCGCTCGTGCTCGTCGTCGTCGACGGGCTCGCGCTATGGGGGCTGGCCGCGGTCCTGCCGGGCATCGACGTGCCGACGTTCGGCGCGGCGCTGCTCACCGCGGCGCTGATCGCGCTGCTCAACGCGCTCGTCTGGCCGCTGGCCACCCGCATCCTGCTGCCGCTGACGGTCCTCACCTTCGGCCTGCTGTCGCTCGTGCTCAACGCGGTGGTCGTCAACCTCGCGATCCGCGCCGTCGACGGCACCGACCCGACCGTCGCAGCCACGCTCCTGGTGGCGCTCGGACTGGCCGTACTGACGATGGTCGTCGCGCCGCTGCTCGACTTCGACGGCGACGCCTACCACCTCCGCGTCGTGCGACGCCGGGTTCGCGAGGGCCGCCGGGCCAACCGGACCGACGTTCCGGGCGTGATCATGTTCGAGATCGACGGCCTCGCCGAGCGAGTGCTCGAGGAGGCCGTCGAGCGCGGCAGCGTGCCGACGATCGCCCGCTGGCTGAAGGAGGGCAGCCACCGCATCGTCGCCTGGGAGTGCGACCTCTCCTCACAGACCGCCGCCAGCCAGGCCGGACTGCTGCACGGCAGCAACGCCGAGATGCCCGCGTTCCGCTGGTACGAGCGCGACAGCGGACGGCTGCTGGTCGCCAACCACCCCAAGGACGCCGCCGAGATCGAGCGCCGCCACGCCAACGGCGGCGGGCTGCTCGCCGACGGCGGCGCCAGCCGCGGCAACATGTTCTCCGGCGACGCGCCGCGCTGCTCGGCGACGATGAGCGTGATCCGCGACCGCCAACGCTCGCGCTCGAGCGAGTTCTTCGCCTACTTCGCCGACCCGTACGGGATGCTGCGCACGATCGCGCTCTCGGTCGCGGACGTCGCGGCGGAGAAGCGCGCCTACCGCCGCCAGCGCCGCGCCGGCGCCGAGCACGTCGACCGCGGCGGGGTCTACCCGGCGATGCGGGCGGCGATCACCGTCGTGATGCGCGACCTCAACGTCGCGACGCTGATGGCCGACATCGTCGAGGGCGTCCCCGTCGCCTACTCGACGTTCGTCGGCTACGACGAGGTCGCCCACCACTCCGGCATCCGCGAGCCCGACGCGTTCGCGGTCCTGAGGAAGCTCGACGACCAGCTCGAGCGGCTCGAGCGGACCGCCCGCCAGGCGCCACGCCCCTACCACCTCGTGGTGCTCTCCGACCACGGCCAGACCCAGGGGGCGCCCTTCCGACAGCGCCACGGCGAGACGCTCGAGGAGGTCGTGCGGCGGCTGACCGGGCGCGGCGCCGGCGTCGCCGCGCCGGAGTCGCTCGACGAGGCGTGGGGCGCGCTCGGGACGATGCTCGGCGACGCCCGCGAGGACCCCAGCGCCGCCGGGCGGATCCTCCGCCGCGCGACCAGCGACCGCGCCACCCCCGACGGCGACGTCGCGCTCGGACCGACGCGGGCGGCGCTGCGCGAGTACGACGAGATCAACGCGGCGGTGTCCGGCCGCGACGGCGACCAGCCCGAGCTGATCGTGCTCGCCTCCGGCTGCCTCGGCCTCGTCTACTTCCCCGGCTCGCCGGAGCGGCTGACCGCCGAGGACATCGAGCGCCGCCACCCCGGCCTGCTCGCCGGCCTGGCCGGCCATCCCGGCGTCGGGTTCGTGATGGTCCGCTCCGAGAACGAGGGCGCGGTCGCGCTCGGCGGCGCCGGCAGCCGGCGGCTCTCCGACGACCACGTCGACGGCGAGGACCCGCTCGCCGGCTACGGCGAGAACGCCGCCGACCACCTCCGCCGCCACGACAGCTTCCGCCACTGCCCCGACATCCTCGTCAACGGCGCCTACGACCCGACGACCGACGAGGTCCAGCCGTTCGAGGAGTTCATGGGCTCCCACGGCGGGCTCGGCGGCACCCAGATGCACCCCTTCGCGGTCGTGCCCGCGGAGTGGAGCCTGCCGGCCGAGCCGATCGTCGGCGCCGCGGCGATGAACCGCCAGCTGCGTGCCTGGCTCGCCGAGACCGGCCAGTGAAGGCGCTCCAGCGGCTGCTCGACTCGCCGCTGGGACGGCGCGCGACGGCGACCTCCGACTGGCTGCGCCAGATCACCCAGGTCGAGATCGCCGAGCAGACCGTCCGCCGCTTCCTCGCCGACGGGATGGTCGACCGGGCCGCCTCGCTCGCCTACTACGGGCTGCTGTCGCTGCTGCCGGTGCTGATGATCGTCGCCGGGGTGATCAGCCTGCTCGGCGCCGAGTCGACCGCGGCCGACATCGGCTCGTTCCTGCGCGACGAGGGCACCTCCGACAGCCTCGCCGAGGCGGCCGAGTCGGCCGTCCAGACGGCGCTCGACTCCGCGCCCGGAACCGCGAGCACCGTGGGGATCGTCGGCCTGTTGACGCTGATCTACGGCGCGTCGCGGGCGTTCGCGGCCGCCGGGCGGGCGCTCGACGTGATCTGGCGCCGGCGGCCCAAGGGGCTGACGGTCGTCCGGCGGTTCGTCGGCATCGGCTGGACGCTGCTGCTGATCGTGGTCGGCCTGGTCGCCGGCGTGCTGACGTTCGTCGGGCGTGGGCTCGCCGAGGACGCGCTCGCGCTCGTCGGCCTCGACGACGTGATCAGCCCGCTGTGGTCGCTGCTGCGCTGGCCGCTCGCGGCCGTGGCGATGATGTTCGCGATGCGCCTGGTGATGTGGGCGGCGCCGAGCCCGCCGCGCGGCCGCTTCACGCTGGTGACACCCGGATCTCTGCTCGCCGCCGGCGGCTGGCTGGCGGCGTCGGCCGGCTACTCGTTCTACGTCGGCGAGCTGGCCACCTACAACGCCACCTATGGGGCGTTCGCCGCGCTGGTGATCCTGCTGCTGTGGATCTGGCTGAGCTCGATGGTGTTCCTCGTCGGCTGCGAGTTCGACGCGGTTCTCGTGCAGCGGCGGGAGGAGCGGATCGAGGCCGGCGAGACGGCGCCGCGCAGTGCGCCGCTCAGCGCGGCGGCGGCAGCGGGGTCGCCTCCCCGGGACGAAGCACCCGCACCTCCACCTCCGGAGTCAGCCGCGACGCCCGCTCGGCGAAGCGGTGCGGGGGATCGCTGAGCAGCCCGACCTTGCCGCGAACCAGGTCGAGCGCGAACGGGAACAGCGTCCCCCAGTGGATCGGCACCGCGACGCGCGGGCGCAGCAGCCGCAGCGCCTCCGCCGCCGCCTCGGGATCGAGATGGCCCGGCCCGAGCGACGGGCCCCACCCCCAGACGGGCACGAGCGCCAGGTCGAGGCCGTCGGCGAGGTCGGCCATCGCGCCGAAGATGTCGGTGTCGCCGGCGAAGTAGACGCGCCGGCCAGGGGGCCCGACGCGAAAGCCGACCGCCTCGCCGGACGGGCCGAGCGGATGGCGGCGGCCGTCATGGACCGCCGGGGTCGCGGCCACCTCCACCCCCGCGACCTCCGTGCTCTCACCGGCCCCGATCTCGCGGACGTCGGCGAAGCCGAGCTTGGCGACGTGGCGCCGGGCGCCGGGCGGGACGATCAGCACGGGCTGCGCGTCCGCCCGCGCGAGCGGCTTCAGCGACCCCGCGTGGAGGTGGTCGAGGTGGGCGTGGGAGACGAGCACCGCGTCGAGCTCGCCGAGCGAGCCGTGGTCGACCGCGCCGCCGTGGCGGCGCAGGTGGGCGACCCGGCCGCGCAGGATCGGGTCGGTGAGCATGCGCGCGCCGCCGACCTCGAGCAGCACCGTCGCGTGGCCGACGTAGGTGACGCGCTCGTCCATCCGCGGCAGCCTACGCCGCGGCGGGCGCGGCGCCCGGCGGTGTCAGTCGCCGGGCCAGCGGCCGGTGGCCTTCTGGAAGCCCTTCGCGCCGGCGCGGTCGACTACCGCCTTGACGACGGAGAAGATCGCGCCCTGTAGCGCCGCCGCCCCGATCACCTGCTTCCAGCTGTACTCCCCCTCGCGCGGGCCGGGCGCGTCGGACTCCCCCGTGAGCCCCTTCCAGACCTGGTCGAACGCCTTGCGCGCCAGCAGGCCGCCGATCAGGCCCGCGACGATCCCGAACGGCGTGTAGATGATCTTCGCCATTGCGCCATCGTAGTCGCGACGGCGTGGGCCGCAGCGCGAGCGGGTAGGCGTGGGCAAATGGCTCCGAACGCGATCGTCGACGTCGACGGCACGCTCGTCGACACCAACTACCTGCATGCGCTCGCCTGGCAGCGGGCGCTGCGCGGCGAGGGGCGGGAGGTTCCGGCATGGTGGATCCACCGCCACATCGGGATGGGAGGCGACCAGCTCGTAGCCGCGGTCGGCGGCGACGAGGCCGAGCGCGAGTCCGGCGACGCGGCACGCGAGGCCGAGGGCAGGCTCTACCGCGAGCTGATCGGGGAGGCGGCGCCGCTGCCGGGCGCGCGCGAGCTGCTCGAGGCGCTCGCCGACCGCGCGCCGCGGGTCGTGCTCGCCAGCTCGGCGAAGGAGTGGGAGGTCGATGCCTACCTGGACCTGCTCGACGCACGCGAGCTCGCAACCGACTGGACGA
>JAAYBF010000134.1 GCA_012718975.1 Solirubrobacterales bacterium
CGCCGCCCTCGAGCATCGCGGCGAGGTAGAGCAGCGACGCGTCGGGGTCGGACCCGCGGGTCGCCTTGATCCAGGCGGAGGTGAGGTCGTAGTGGCGGTCGCCGTCGCGGTCGTAGAGGACGGCGCGACGCTGGAGGGCGTCCTCGGCGCGGGCGAGGTCGACGTGGCCGGCCGGGTTGGAGCCCGTGGACGCGGGGTCGCCGTCCCCCGGGCCCCCGGGATCGCCGCCCTGGGCGGCCGCCGCGGCCGCCTCCGCGGCCAGCTCGAGCGCGGCGAGCGCGGTGCGGGCGTCGCCGCCGGCGCGCGCGGCGAGGAACTCGAGCGCGTCGTCGTCGACGGCGGGCGGCGGGTCGAGTCCGCGCTCGGGCTCGTCGAGCGCGCGGCGCAGCAGGGCGAGCACGTCGGCGTCGGCGAGCGCCTTCAGCTCGTAGACGCGGCAGCGCGACAGCAGCGCCGAGTTGACCTCGAAGTAGGGGTTCTCGGTCGTGGCGCCGATCAGCCACAGCAGCCCCTCCTCGACCGCCGGCAGCAGCACGTCCTGCTGGGCCTTGTTGAAGCGGTGGATCTCGTCGAGGAAGAGGATCGTCCCGCCGCCCCCGGCCCTCCGCCGCTCCTCGGCGCGGGCCATCGTGTCGCGGACCTCCTTGCGCCCGGCGTTGACCGCCGATATCTCCTCGAACGCGGCGTTCGCGGTCACCGCCACCAGCCGCGCCAGGGTCGTCTTGCCGGTCCCCGGCGGCCCGTAGAGGATCATCGAGTGGGGGTGGCCGTCCTCGAGCGCCTTGCGCAGCGCCGAGTCGCCCTCCAGCAGATGCCCCTGCCCGACGTACTCGCCGAGCGTCCGCGGCCGCATCCGTGCGGCCAGCGGCTGGTCGCCGGCCGGCACAGCGGTCCGGCGCGGCGGCGGCGACTCGTCTCCGAACAGCGTGTCCACCGCCCAATCCTCGCAGCCGCGGCGGCGTAACCCAGTGCATACAGAGCTGTAACAAGCGTGCATATCGCTGTTACAGTCGTCGCCATACGATGGGGCGAATGAAGCGGACGACGATCAACCTGGACCTCGATCTCCTGGACGAGGCCGCCGAGGCCCTCGGCACCTCACGCATGACCGACACCGTGCACGCCGCGATGGGCGAGGCGGTCAGGCGGCGCAAGCTCGAGGCGTTGACCGAGATGAAGCTGCCGGACTTGACCCTCGAGTTGTTGGAGGAGATGCGTCGTCCGCGCAACTTCGACCACCTACCCGACTGACCGATGGTCCTTGCAGACACGTCGGCGTGGTCGCTGGCGCAGCGCGCGGATGCTCCCGCCGTGAAGCGGACGCTCGACGAGCTCATCCGCGCCGACGCCGTCGGGATCTGCGACATGGTTCGCTTCGAGATCGCCTATTCGACGCGGAACGCGGACGAGATGGCAGCCGTCCTCGGAGATCTGCGCGCGCTGCGCGACTGCCCGCTCGGGAAGGCGGAGTGGAGCCGTGCCCTCCACGTCTACCGGCGGCTCGCCGAGCAGGGGGGTGCCCACCACCGCTCGGTCGGCTACCAGGATCTCCTGATCGCCGCCGCCGCGGAGGCGGCCGGAGCGACGGTCCTTCATTACGACGAGGACTTCGACCGGATCGCGGCGATCACCGGGCAGCCGACGCGCTGGATAGCGGAGCGCGGCTCGATCTGACCGGGCATCCACCCCTCCATGGCCGCAATTGCAATCAGCGGCCGCAAATTGAAATAACGCGGCGGTATCGGTGCCGTTGTTCGCGCCGCCGACAACAGCGACTCCTGAACGGGCGCACTATTTCGATTTACGGGTGTCGTTTGCAATAGCGGCGGCTAGTGGTGCCGGCTATTGCGGCCGACGCAACTACCGCTCGGGCCCGCCGCGCTCCAGCTCGCGCTCGGCGGCGTCGGGGCCGAGGATCGGCAGGACGGCGGTGTACATCAGGTCCGGCAGGACGCGCGGGAGGTCCTCGGCGCGGCCGGCGGCGATCTCGCGGTGGACGATCTCGCTCATCCCGCCGACCATGTTCAGGGCGAGCGCCGGCGGGCGGGCGCGGTCGTCCTCAAGCCGGCCGGCGTCGAAGATCAGCGTGAAGCCGCGCATCGCCTCGTTGCGGGCGGCGATCGCCCGCGGCCCGGCGGTCATCACCTCGATGAAGCAGAGCCGCGCGGCGGCCGGGTCGCGGCCGAGCGCGTGCAGCAGCGCACTGAGCGCCGCGCGGAGGCGGTCGGCCCAGGCGTCCTGGGTCTCGAACGCCTCGAGCGTCAGCGTCAGCAGCCGCGCCAGGTCGCGCTCGTAGGCCTGGATGAAGCACTGCTCCTTGTCGTCGAAGAGCTTGTAGAAGGCCTTGCGGGTCACGCCGGCGCGCTTGATCACCTCGGCCACGGACGCGTCGTGGTAGCCGAGGTCGCCCGCGGCCGACTTCATCGCGTCGAGGATCCGCCCGCGCTGAGAGGCCGCGACCTCCGCGGGGCTCAGGCCGTGGCGGCCGCGCGGGAGCTGGTCGGGCCGTCGCGGCGGCAGCTTGCGGCGGGGACGGGCGGGTGTCGCGTCGGCCGCCCCGGTCGCGGCCGCCCCTTGCTCCTCCTCGTCGTGACCGGCCTCGGTGGCATCGCGCTCCACGAACCGCACGATACCCCGCGGCATGGGCTGGCCTCAAACGGCCCGCCGGCCTGCAAGTGCTCAGCCAGGGGCTGCACCGGCATATGGCCGCAGGGCCTACCAGCATCTCGCCGGTCCATCCACCTGCAGTCGCCACCTTGGCCGGCTGGCGCTGTGGAATGGTGCGGATCAGCCAGTAGGTGGGTGAAAATCAGCCACATGCCGGCTAATATGCGCGTATGTTCGAGCGTGCATTGGCCGCGGAGATGGACGCCGCGTTGGGCGATACCCCAGTGGTGCTGGTGGTCGGCCCGCGCCAGAGCGGCAAGAGCACGCTTGTCGAGGGGATCGCCCGGGGGCGCGATGGAGCGGTCTACCGCACTCTCGACGATTCGCTCACGCTTGGGCTGGCACGGAGCGATCCCGACGGCTTTGCCGCATCGGCGGGCGACGGCCTCCTGATCGTCGACGAGGTCCAGCGCGCGCCCGACCTCCTGCTCGCCATCAAGGCCTCCGTCGACCGCGACCGCCGGCCAGGGCGCTTCATCCTCACCGGATCCGCCGATGTCCTGATGCTGCCCCGGGTCCCCGAGACCCTGGCCGGGCGGATGGAGGTCCTGCGTCTATGGCCCCTCTCCCAGCCCGAGATCGAGGGCACCCGGGCCGATTTCGTTCGGTCGGCGTTGGCCGGGGACCTTCCCGACCTCGCCGCCCGCGTGGCTCCGGTCGACCGTGCCGACCTGATGTCCAGGGTCGCCGCGGGCGGGTTTCCCGAGGCTGTCGCGCGCAGCGGCGAGCGCCGGGAGCGTTGGTTCGCCAGCTACGTCGAGACGGTCGTGCAGCGCGAGATTCGCGATGTCGCGAATGTCAGCGGCCTGGTCGAGCTTCCGCGGCTCCTGCTGATGCTCGCGGCGCGAGTGGGAGGCACGTTGAACTACTCGGCTCTGGGTCGTGACCTCGGGATTCCTCAAACCACCCTCAAGCGCTACATCGCGCTGCTGGAGGTGACGTTCCTGGTTAAGACCCTTCGAGCTTGGTATCGCAACATCGGCCAGCGCCTGGTGAAGTCGCCGAAGCTTGCGCTGGTGGACTCCGGGCTGATGGCGCACCAGCTCGCCGTCCAGGGCAGTGGCCCGGAGCTCGCCGCCGGCCCGCTGCTCGAGAACTTCGTGGCGATGGAGCTGGTCAAGCAGGCGGACCTCGAGGTCCGCCGGCCCGGCGTGCTGCACTTTCGCACGAGCTCCGGCATGGAGGTGGACGCGCTGCTCGAGCGGGGCGACGGGCGCGTCGTGGGGATCGAGGTCAAGGCGGCGGACACGGTCGCGCAGCGCGATCTCCGCGGCCTGCGTGCGCTCGAGGAGAAGCTCGACGACGGACTCGTCTGTGGCGTCGTCCTCTACACCGGTGTGGAGGCGAGGCAGCTCACGCGGCGGCTGTGGGCACTGCCGGTCAGCGCGCTTTGGGCGTAGCTGCGGCGGGCGTCATGGCGGCGGTGCGTGGCCGGGAAGCGCGGCGACCGCGACGACCGTCTCGACGTCGGGCAGCTCGTCGACGGCGCGGCGGTCGACGGGGTCGAAGGCGAGCTCGAGCATTCCGCCGACGAGGGCGATCGCCGAGATCCGCGCCGCGCGCGGGCTCGGGCGCAGCTCGCGCAGCGGCTGCTCGAGCAGGTCGCTCAGACGCTGCACGGTCTGCGCGCGCCGCTCGCGCGCCGCGGCGCCGACGCTGAGCGACTCGACCATCCAGAGCCGCGCGCCGTCGGGGTCGGTGGCGCACTCGGAGAGGATCGCGCCGACTCCGGCTCGGACCGCACCGGCCGGCGTCTCGGGTCCGCCGACGGCCGCCCCGACCCGGCTGACGAGCCGGGCGGCGACCGGTCCGTAGGCCCGCAGGAACGCCTGCTCGCTCGCGTCATCGGCGCTCGGCTCCC
>JAAYBF010000135.1 GCA_012718975.1 Solirubrobacterales bacterium
CTGATCCTGTTCGTCTGGCCGGTCGGCCTGCTCGGCGGCGACGACGACGGAGGCGATTCCGCGGCGGGCGGCAACGGCCAGGGCGGCCAGCAGACCCGGCTCGTCGGCCAGGTGGTCCTCGAGCCGCGGCGCGAGGGCTCCGACGACGCCGGCCTCGCGCTGGTCACCCGCACCGGCGACCAGTTCGAGCTCGCGCTCGAGGCCCGGCTCACGCCGACCAAGCGCAACCAGGCCTACGAGGTCTGGCTCTACAACAGCCGCCAGGACGCCGTCTCGCTCGGCGCGCAGGTCACCGACGACCAGGGCGCCTTCGCCGGCCGCGCCGCGCTCCCCGACGACTGGAAGAGCTACGAGTTCGTCGACATCTCCCGCGAGCGCGTCGACCGCAACGCCGCCCACTCCGGCACCTCCGTCCTACGCGGCGAGATCGCCGACGTCGAGCAGCCCGTCCAGCAGCAACAGCAGCAACAGGGCGGCAACAGCGGCGCTGACGGCGGCGACGGCGGGTAGACGGCGCCCGTCGAGCTCGCTCGGAGGCTCTTCTCGCTACCCGCGACGGATCGCGTCGGCGACCGTGCGAGCGAGCAGGGCCGCTGTGAGGACCACGAAGAGCGGGGGCCCCAGCGCGCTGCTCCACCGGACCGACTCCTGGAGCGCGGTGCAGTGCGGCCAGCAGTCGATCGCGCCGTCGGCGTCCTCGAAATCGGTGAGGAACGCGACGGCGTCCAAGCCGAGAACGATCGCGATCGCCAGCAGCGTGACGATCACGCCCCGCCGCCCCCTACGGTGACCTGCCACGCCGAACGTCACGGCCCCGGCGAGCGCGAGCCCGACCACCATCAGGAGGGTCCTCGCGGTCTCCTCGTCGATGCTCAAGGTCGCATCACCTCAGCCCGCTCGCGGCGCCCCGCCCGGGGCCCTCAGCCCGGGAGCAGCTTGCCCGGGTTCATGATTCCGGCCGGGTCGAGGCGGTCCTTGGCGGCGCGGAGGAGCTCGATGCCGAGCGGGCCGATCTCGGCGGGGAGCCAGTCGCGGTGGTCGGCGCCGACGGCGTGGTGGTGGGTGATCGTGCCACCGGCGGCGACGATCGCGTCGGTCGCGGCACGCTTCGCGGCCCGCCACTGGTCGAGCTCGGCGCCGCGCTCCTGGGCCGCGATGAACGTGAAGTAGAGCGAGGCGCCGCTGCGGTAGACGTGCGAGACGTGGCACATCACCGCCGGCGCGGTGCCGCGCTCGCGCAGGGCCGCCCGCAGCGCGTCGCCGACGGCGGCGTAGAGGGCCTGGAGGTTCGCCCACGTCGTCGCCGTCTCGAGCGTGTCGACCATCACCGCCCGGTCGAGCAGCGCGTCGCGCAGGTACGGAGCGGCGAAGCGGCCGCGCAGCCAGCTGCGGCCCGGTCGCTGGCCGAGCGCGACCGCGCCGTGGGCGCGCAGGATCGCCGCCGCCCGCCCGCGCCGGCGGGCGACCTCGTCGCGCGTGCCCTCGAAGCCGGTGAACGCCAGGCAGCCGCCGCTGCGTCCGCGCAGGCTCAGGTAGCCGCGGCCGATCCGCTCCCCCACGCCGCCGGTCGAGCCGAGCGCCATCGTCAGCCGCGTCTCGTCCTCGTCGGAGAGCCGCGCCACGTCGGGCAGCGCGCCCGCCTGGGCGAGCGCCCGCAGCGCCTCGGCGCCCGCGGCGAACCCCGGCAGCGACCAGCCCTCGTAGCGGCGCTCCGAGGGCAGCGGACGCACCCGCAGCGTCGCCTCGGCGATCACGCCCAGCACACCCTCCGAGCCGACCACCAGCTCGCGCAGCGCCGGGCCGGCCGCGGTGGCCGGGACGTCGAGCGTCTCCAGTGCCCCGGCCGGCGTCACGGCCGCGACCGCCTCGACCAGCTCGTCGATCCGCCCGTAGCCGCTCGACGCCTGGCCGGCCGACCGCGTCGCGACCCAGCCGCCGACCGTCGAGTGCTCGAAGGACTGCGGGAAGTGGCCGAGCGTGACCCCGCGCGCCGCCAGCCGCCGCTCGAGCTCCGGGCCCAGCAGCCCGGCCTCGGCGGTCGCGGTCAGCGACACCGGGTCGACGTCGACGAGCGCGTCGAGCCCGCGGAGGTCGAGCGCGATCGCCGCCCGGTGCGCCCCGCGCAGGGCCTCGACGCCGCCGACGACGCTCGTCCCGCCGCCGAACGGCACGACCGCGACCCCGTGGCGGGCGCACTCGGCCAGCAGCGGCGCGAGCTGGGCGCGACTCGACGGCGTGACGACCGCGTCGGGCGCGTGCTCGAGCGCGCCCGAGCGCAGCCGCAGCAGGTCCGGGTAGCTGCGGCCCGCGGCGTGGGCCACCCGCGCCGCGTGGCCGTCGTCGACCGCGTCGAGACCGGCGACCGCCGCCAGCGCGTCGCGCGCCGGACCGCCGAGCGCGCTCGCCGGCAAGCGCACGTCCTCGAGCTCGACCCGCTCGGCGCGCGCCGCCGGGTCGATGCCCAGCTCGGCGGCCAGCAGCTCGCCCGCGGCCGGCGGCAGCTCGATCGCGTGGGCGTCGGTCCCCCACCCCCACCAGCGCATCCGCTCGCCGTCAGCCACCGTCGCCCCCGAAGATCCGCTCGAGGCCGTCGAGGGCGCCGTCGAGCTTGCGCCGTGTCGCGAGCCGCACCTGCGGCACGCCGAGGCGCGAGAAGCCGCGCAGCCGCAGCTCCTCCGACAGCGTCACCTCGGTCCCCCCGCCGACCGCCGGCGCGAGCGCGACCTCGGTCTCCGACGCGCGCAGCACCCGCTCGAACGGCGACTCGTCGACCTCGTGGCGCCAGCGGCGGCGGCGCGGATGGTCGGAGGCGACCAGCGTGTAGTCCGCGCGCAGCGTCCGGCCGCCCTTCGGCGAGGCGAGCACGGCCGTCCACGCGCGCCGGCCGGACTCCTCGACGCGCTGGACGCGCGGCCACCAGTCGGGCAGGCGCTCGGGGTCGGCGACGACGTCCCAGATCCGCTCCGGGGCGGCGGCGATCGTGCGGCGTCGGGTGACGGTCGGCATCGGCGGGGCTCCCTCCTCGCTCGGTGCGCTCGGCGCGGGCGCTGCGGTCCCGGTCAGCGCGCGATCTTGCGCAGGTCGCGGATCAGCAGCAGGTGCTTGAGGTGCGAGGCGATCGCGGCGAGGTTCTCGAGCGCTTCGACGGCCTCCTTGCGCCGCTCGGGGTTGCGCGAGCGCAGCGCCGGGGCGAGGATCTGCTCGAGCAGCGCGGCCTCGCGGTCGGCGGAGGTGCGGAAGACGCGCAGGTTGCGCCCACCGACCCCGTAGCGCTTGAGCTCGGTGACCGCCCGCACGATCTCGCGGTCGGTCTCGTCGTAGAGCGTCTCGCCGTCGAGCCGCTCGCCGCGGATCACGCCGTACTCCTCCAGCTCCTTGACCAGCCCCGGGTCGGCGCCGGTCTCGTCGAGCACCTCGTCGAGGCGGAACTTCGACTGGGCCGCCCCGGCGACCGTCGCGCGCCGCAGCGCCTTCGCGTCGGGCGCGGCCGGCTTGGACTGGTCCTCGGACTCGGCCCGCCCGGCGGCGAGCTCCTGGCGGATCACCCGCAGCGGCAGGAACTCGTCGCGCTGCAGGCGCAGGATCGTGCGCAGCCGCGTTACGTCGGCGGGCGTGAAGAGCCGGTAGCCGCCGGCGGTGCGGCGCGGGGACAGCAGCTTCTGATCCTCGAGGTAGCGGATCTTCGAGATCGAGATGTCGGGGAACTCGCGCTCGAGCTGCTTGCAGACCGCGCCGATCGTCAGCGCCTTGCCCGGTATCGGCCCCGGGTCGGGGGCGCCGGTGTCGACCTCCGCCTGTGCCATCACCGCTCCAGGTAGGTGAGCTTGTACTTGCCGACCTGCAGCTCGTCGCCGTTGGCGAGCTTGTGCGACTCGATCCGGCGCCGGTTGACGTAGGTGCCGTTCAGCGAGCCGAGGTCGTCGACGTAGAGCCCGTCGCGGCGGCGCACCAGCAGCGCGTGGTTGCGCGAGACGGTGACGTCGTCGAGGAAGACCTCGGCGTCGGGGCTGCGGCCGATCTGCATCTGGTCGCCCTTGACCTCGAAGATCTCGCCGGCGCGGCCGCCGCCGGAGCGGATCGCCAGCGTCGCGCCCTCCGCGACCACCTCGTCGAGGTCGACCGGACGCATCTCCCCGGATTCGTCGAGCTGGTAGGCGGCGGTGGTGTCGCCCTCGCGCTCGGCCTCGGGCAGGAACGCGCCGCAGCGCTGGCAGTAGTTCGCCCCCTCCGGGTTGACGAAGCCGCACTCGGGACAGTGCATGCCACGCCTCCGCTAGCTGTCGCCGTCGGGGATCGCCTTGCCGGCGAGGATGTCGGTGAGCTGCTGGACGTCGGCGCCGCTGATCGCGGACTCGCCGGCGGCGTGCTTGATCCGCAGCCGGTTGACCAGCTCGGCGCGGAGGATGTCGATCTTGCCGTGCAGGATGCGCCGGCGGTACGACACCTCCTGCTCCTCGGCGGTCAGCTCGTCGATCAGCTTCTTGAGCTCGTCGTCGGCGAGCGCGCCGAGGTCGGGGAAGGTGTCGTCCATAGGGGGTCGCCGGTTCCTTTCCGTGGGCCGAGGGGCGAGTATAGACCCATCCGTCAAGTCGAGCTTGAGGGTCGGCGGCGCGCTTGCAGGAAGCGGACGCCGTCGGCGAGGTAGATCGCCGTCGCCCACAGCGTCAGCGCCAGGCCGACGTACAGCAGCGCCGTCGCGACCCAGGTGTCGACCGCCAGGGCGAGCGCGATCGCGCCCATCACCGGCCAGACCGCCCAGCGGCCGACCATGTTGATCCTGAGGTCCATCCCGGCCCGCATCCCGACCTGGGTCAGCGCGAGCATCAGCAGCTCGCGGGCGACGAGCACGGCCAGCGCCCAGCGCGGCAGCAGCGCGAAGTGCCAGCAGACGACCACGCCGCAGATCACCAGCGCGCGGTCGGTGAGCGGGTCCAGCAGCGCCCCGAGGCGGCTGTACTGGCCGGTGATCCGGGCGGCGAGCCCGTCGAGCTGATCTCCCCAGGCGATCACCACGAAGAGCACGAAGGCGACCGGGTCGCGGCCGTCGCCGGAGCCGAGCGCCACGACCAGGAACACCGGCAGCAGCGCCAGCCGCAGGTAGCTGACGATGTTGGGCACCGTCCACGGGCGCAGCGGCTGGCCCTTGACGGTCTCCGGCGGCGGTCCGCCGGAGCGGTCGATTCCGAGCAGGCGGCGCGGGCTCAGGGCAGGGCGCGCCACAGCTCCACCGCCGCGTCGGCCGCCCCGTCGAGCGGCAGCGCCCGGCGCTCGCGGCCGCGGCGCACCTGCGCCTCGACCTCGCCGGCCTCGATGCCCTTGCGGCCGACGGTCAGGCGCAGCGGCGCGCCGAGCAGCTCGGCGTCGGCGAACTTCTCCCCCGCGCTGGCGCTCCGCTCGTCGTAGAGGACGTCGAGCCCGGTCGCGCGCAGGTCGTCGTAGAGGCGGTCGGCGACGGTCCGCGCCTCCTCGCCCTCCTTGCCGAGCGTGACGAGGTGGATGTCGAACGGGGCGAGCGCCCGCGGCCAGGCGATCCCGTGCTCGTCGGCGGTCTGCTCGACCGCGGCGGCGACGATCCGCGCCGGGCCGATCCCGTAGGAGCCCATCCAGATCGCGTGCTCGGAGCCGTGCTCGTCGAGGTAGCGCGCGCCGAGCGGCTCGGAGTAACGCGTCCCGAGCTTGAAGATGTTGCCGACCTCGATCGCCGGCTCGATCCGGATCGTGCCGCCGTTGGGGCAGCGGTCGCCAGCGGCGACGTCGCGGACGTCGCCCCAGTTGACGTCGAAGTCGCGGCCCGGCTCGACGCCGCGCAGGTGGCGGCCCTCCTCGTTGGCCCCGGCCACGAGACCGGCGAGCCCGCGCAACGCCTCGTCGGCGAGTACCGGAACGCGCGCGCCGACCGGCCCGACGAACCCGGGCGGGGCGGCGAAGACCGACCGGATCTCCTCCTCGGTCGCCTGGCGGACCGGCGCCCCGAGCCGGTTGCGCAGCTTGATCTCGTTGACGCGGTGGTCGCCGCGGACGACCACCAGCAGCGGCCGGCCGTCGTCGCGGATCACCGGCAGCGCCTTGATCAGCGCGCCCTCAGGCACGCCGAGCAGGCCGGCGACCTCCTCGATCGTGCGGGCGTCGGGGGTGTCGACGGGCTCGGGGGCGCCGAGCGGCTCCGGCAGGCCGGCGACGGCCTGCGCCTGTCCGGTCGCGATCTCGACGTTGGCGGCGTAGCCGGCGTCCGACAGCGCGACCTCGTTCTCGCCCGCCGCGCACGGCGCCATGTACTCGTGCGCGCCGACGCCGCCCATCATCCCGACGTCGGACTCGACCCGGTACCACTCCAGGCCCGAGCGGTCGAAGATCCGGTCGTAGGCCTCGACGTGGAGCTGGTAGGAGCGGTCGAGGCCGGCGGCGTCGCGGTCGAAGGAGTAGGCGTCCTTCATGATGAACTCGCGCGTGCGCAGCACCCCGGCGCGCGGGCGCGGCTCGTCGCGCTCCTTGACCTGGAAGTGGTAGAGGATCAGCGGCAGGTCGCGGTAGGAGCGGACCTCGCGCGCGACGTGGTAGGTGAGCGCCTCCTCGTGGGTCATCGCCAGCACGAGGTCGGCGTCGCGGCGGTCGCGCAGCTTGAACAGCTCGTCGATGTCGTAGCGGCCGGTCCGCCGCCACAGCTCGGCCGGCTGGAGCACCGGCATCAGCAGCTCCTGGCCGCCGATCGCGTCCATCTCCTCGCGCACGATCCGCTCGACGCGGCGGTGGGCGCGCCAGCCCGCCGGCAGGTAGGTCCACATGCCGGCGCCGAGCTGGCGCACCAGGCCGGCGCGGACCATCAGCTTGTGGGACACGGCCTCCGCGTCGGCGGGGGCCTCCTTCTCGGTCGGCAGCAGGTAGCCGCTCTGGCGGGTCATCGGCGGCGAGTCTATTCGCGCGGCCGGTCCGCGCGGTTCGGCGCCCGCGGGTGAGAGCGACATTCGCGACGCATGTCGTCGGAGATGTCGCGTTCACCCTCCGGCCCGCCGCTCGGCGGGAGGCGGCGTGCGGCGCTCAACCGCGGCGGCGATTCTGCCGATGGGCTGGTGGCGGCGAGCTCGCACCGGCTCGCGAGGTGGCCGCGGCAGCGATGCGCAGATTCGACCGACCCAACACCCGCCGCGCGATCGTCGCGGCCGCCGCGCTCGCCTGGGCGGTCTTCGCCCTCCACGCGCTCGGGGCGCTCGGCGGTGCCGGAGGCGGGCTCGACGTGCTCTACACCGCGATGCTCGTCGCCGCGACGACGATCTGCGCGGTGCGGGCGGCCACCTCGCGCACCGAGCGCCTGCCCTGGGCGCTGATCGCAGCGGCGCTCGCCTGCTGGGCGGTCGGCGACATCCTCTGGAGCGTCAGCGTGGCGCTCGACCGGCCGCTGCCGGCGCCGTCGGCCTCCGACAGCTTCTACCTCGCCTTCTACCCCTTCGCCTACGCCGGCCTCGTCGCGCTGGTCCGCTTCCAGGCCGGGCTCGCCTCGCGCGATCTCTGGATCGACGGCGTGATCGGCGCCTCGTGCGCGACCGCCATCGCGATCGCGGTCGCCTTCCCGATCCTGGGCGTGACCGACGCCGAGACGCTGCCGGTCGCGACGAACCTCGCCTACCCCGTGCTCGACGTCGTCCTCGTCGTCTTCGTCGTACTGGTGTTCGGCCTCTCCGGCTGGCGGCCCGGCCGGCGCTGGCTGCTGCTCGGCACCGGCCTCGTCCTGATGACGCTCGCCGACGGCGCCTACCTGATCGGCACGACCAACGGGAGCTACGCCGAGGGCGGCCCGATCGACGCCGGCTGGCCGGCCGCGATGCTGTTGGTCGCCTTCGCCGCCTGGCAGCCGGCCGGGACCCCCGCCGCCCCGCGCGAGAGCGACCGCCGGCTCGTGCTCGTCCCCGTGCTCTGCGGCCTGGCGTCGCTGACGCTGCTGGCGCTCGCGGTCTTCGGCACCCTGCCCGACGAGGCCGCGCTGCCGGCCCTGCTGACGCTGCTGCTGGTCACCGTCCGGATGGGGATCGCCTTCGTCGAGGGCCAGCAGTCGATGGAGGCCAACCGCCTGGCGGCGCTCACCGACGGGCTGACCGGCCTGGGCAACCGCCGCGCGCTGCTCGCCGACCTCGACCGTGCCGCCGCCCGCGCGAGCGCCGAGCGGCCCTGGATCTGCGTGGTGCTGGACCTGGACGGCTTCAAGGCCTACAACGACGCCTTCGGCCACCCGGCCGGCGACCGCCTGCTCAACCGCCTCGGGACGCGGCTCGCGGCCGCAGTCGCCGAGCGCGGCACCGCCTACCGGCTCGGCGGCGACGAGTTCTGCGTGCTGGCCACCGCCGGGCCCGAGGACGCGCGCCGGCTCGCAAACGCCGCCCGCGCCGCGCTGACGGAGGCCGGCGAGGGCTTCGCGGTCACCAGCTCGGCCGGCGTGGTGAGCCTGCCGCTGGACGCGCGCGCGCCGTCGGAGGTGCTGCTGATCGCCGACCGCAGGATGTACGCCGACAAGGGCCGGCGCAGCTCGTCGGCGGGCCACCAGTCGCGCGCGGTGCTGCTGCGCATCCTGCGCGAGCGCGAGCCGGAGCTGCACCGCCACCTCGTCGGCGTCGCCGAGCTGGCGCGCGCCGTCGGGCGCGAGCTCGGCATGGCCGGCGAGCAGCTCGACGAGCTCGCCCGCGCCGCCGAGCTGCACGACATCGGCAAGATCGCGATCCCCGAGGAGATCCTCCACAAGCCGGGGCCGCTCGACCCCGAGGAGTGGGCGTTCGTGCGCCGCCACACCGTGATCGGCGAGCGCATCCTCTCGGCCGCCCCGGCGCTGCGGCCGGTCGCGCGGCTGGTCCGCTCCACCCACGAGCGCTGGGACGGCGGCGGCTACCCGGACGGGCTCGCCGGCGCCGCGATCCCGCTCGGGGCGCGGATCGTCGCCGTCTGCGACGCCTACGAGGCGATGCTCGCCGACCGCCCCTACCGCGCCGCGCTCACACCCGAGCAGGCCGTCGCCGAGCTGCGCGCCGAGTCCGGCGCCCAGTTCGACCCGGCCGTCATCGACGTCTTCACCGCCGCGCTCGGAGCCCGCTCGCCCGAGCCCCTCTCGGCCTGAGGCCCGCGAGCCGTCGCATCGCGGTGTCCTCGGTCGGCCATGGACTGCGTCCTATGGCCTCCCTGCGTCCTTGCGCTGCTCGGCCCGCGGACCTCAGGTGCGGGTGAAGCGGCGGCCGGCGGTGGGCGATACGTCCTCGCCGAGCTTGACCTGGCGCCGCTCGGCACCGCCGGCGGGAGCCATCGGCAGAGCCGTCGCGCCGCCGCCCATCGCCTCGGCGTTGGCGGCCTTGGCCTCGAGGGCGGCGAGCCGCTCGGGGGTCAGCTCGCCGGCGTTCTCCTCCTCGATCCGCTCGAGCCACTCGGCGCCGGCGGCGGCCTCGGCGTCGTCGAAGACGGTGCGGCCGACCTTCAGCGAACGGTCGATCTCGGCGAAGAGCTCGTCGACGAGCCGCTCCTGGGGGACCTTGCGCAGCGGCTTGCCGTGGGCGAAGATCAGCCCCTCGTTCTTGGCGCCTGTGATGCCGAAGTCGGCCTGGGCGGCCTCGCCGAGGCCGTTGACGGCGCAGCCGAGCACCGCCACCTCGACCGGCTCGAGGTAGCTCTCGAGCCGCTGCTCGATCTCGGCGACGACGGTGTCCATGTCGAACTGGAGCCGGCCGCAGGTCGGGCAGGCGATCAGGACCGGGCCGCGCTCGCGCAGCTTGAGCGCCTTGAGGATCTCCCAGCCGACCTTGACCTCCTCCTCGGCGTGGAAGGTCGAGAGCGAGATCCGGATCGTGTCGCCGACGCCGTCGGCGAGCAGGGTGCCGAGCCCGACGGCCGACTTCAGCGACCCCGACCACTTGGTGCCGGCCTCGGTGATGCCGAGGTGGAGCGGGTAGTCGATCCGCTCGGAGAGCAGGCGGTTGGAGGCGATCGTGTTCGGGACGCTGGTCGACTTGATCGAGACCTTGAAGTCCTCGTAGTCGAGCCGCTCCATCAGCTCGACGAACTCGACGGCGGCCTGGACGAGCGCCTCGACGGAGTTCTCGCGCTCGAGCGCGTGGAGGTGCTTGGGCAGCGAGCCGGAGTTCACGCCGATCCGCATCGGGGTCGCGTGGCGGCGGGCGACCTCGACGACCTCGGCGACCTTCTCCGGTCCGCCGATGTTGCCGGGGTTGAGCCTGACGCAGTGGGCGCCGGCCTCGATCGCCTTGATCGCGAGGGTGTGGTTGAAGTGGATGTCGGCGATCACGGGGATCGGCGACTCGACGACGATCCGCTTGAGCGCGTCGACGTCGCGCTCGCGCGGGACGGCGCAGCGGACGAGGTCGCCGCCGGCGTCGGCGATCGCCCGGATCTGGCGCATCGTCGCGTCGAAGTCGGCGGTCTCGGTCTTGGTCATCGACTGGACCGCGACCGGCGCTCCGCCACCGATCTTGACCCCGCCGACGTCTATCTGGCGCTTGGATGCCATCGCCCCGGAAGGGTACTGGCCAGCCGCGCGGTCCCGGCCCGCCGGGCGTCAGGCGACGCTGCGCAGGCGCCCGCGCGCCCGCTGGGCCATCACGGCGCCCCAGTCGGAGTCGTGGATCTGGACGGGGGCGGTCGTCGCGAGGAAGTCGGCGAGCACGGCGGTCAGCGCGCCGGGGTCCTCGAGGTGCGGGAAGTGGGCGGCGCGCGGCAGCGTCTCGAAGCGGCAGTGCGGGATCTCCTCGGCGGCGGCGCGGCCGTGGTCGAGCGGGATCGTGCGGTCGCGCTCGCCCCAGACGATCAGCGTCTGCATCTCGCCGAGCAGGTAGAGGCGGTCGCGGGCGCTGACGCGCTGGCCGTGGCGGTCGATGACCGCGCGCAGCGTCTCCATGAACGCGCGCCGCGACCCCTTCGGCTCGAGCGGGCGCAGGGCGCGGGCGACGGCCTGCAGCGCCGCCCCCTCGGCCCGGCCGGCGCCGCGCAGGCGGTTGCCGGCGGCCGCGATCGCCCCGACGACCGGGCGCCGGGTCGCCACCCGCAGCGCGGCCCCCGCGCCGGGCAGCGCCGCCCCGCGCAGCAGCGGGCTGACCTCGTGCCCGAGGCCGCCGCTGGAGATCAGCACGAGCCGTTCAGTGCGCTGGGGGTGCTGGTAGAAGAACTGCATCGCGACCCCGCCGCCGAGCGAGTGGCCGACGATCGTCGCCCGGTCGATGTCGAGCGTGGAGAGCATGTCGCGGATCATCGCGGCGTGGGCGCCGAGCGAGTAGTCGCCGCGCGGCGTGGCGGCGTCGCCGTGGCCGATCAGGTCGGGGGCGATCACGCGCTGCCCGCGCTCGGCGAGCGCGAGTGCGACCCGCTCCCAGTGGCGCGAGGAGTTGACCATGCCGTGGATCAGCACGACCACCGGCCCGTCGCCGGCGGTGCGGTAGACGGCGCGGTGGCCGTGCAGCTCGACCTCGTGAGCTTCGAAGGAGGGCGCCCCGGGCTCCACGGCTGGAACCCTAGCCCCGATCGTCCGCGCGGGCCAGGATGCCGAGCACGACCTCGTAGGCGGTGGCGAGCGCGTCGACGGTCACCGACTCGTCGGGCTCGTGGTTGCGCTCGGTGCCGTTGGCGACGTTGACGACGGGGATCCCCCGTCCGACGAGCACGTTGGCGTCGCTGCCGCCGCCGGTCGCGATCGGCCGCGGCTCGATCCCGAGCGCCTCCAGCGCCGCGGCGGCGGCCCGCACGGCCGGCGCGCTGCGCGGGAGCGAGTAGGCGCGGAAGAGCTGCTCGACCGAGGTCTCGACGTCGCAGCCGAGGTCGCTGGCGGCCTCGGTGAGCGCGTCGACGATCGCGGTGACGACCGCCCCGGCGCGGTCCTCGTCGAGGCTGCGCGCCTCGAAGGTCGCGCTGCAGCGCTCGGCGACGACGTTCGCCGCGGTGCCGCCGGCGATCGTGCCGACGTTGGCGGTCGTGCGCTCGTCGAGGCGGCCGAGCTCCATCGCCGCGACCGCCCGCGCCATCGCCGCGACCGCGTTGCGGCCGTCCTCGGGCCTGATGCCGGCGTGCGCCGCGGCGCCGTGCATGTGCGCCTCGATCCGGTAGTAGCTCGGTGCGGCGACGACCAGCTCGCCGATCGGCGTCGCGTGGTCGAGCACGTAGCCGTAGTCGGCGCGCAGCTCGTGGCCGAGCTCCTTGGCGCCGAGCAGCGCGATCTCCTCGCAGGTGGTCAGCAGCAGCTCGACGCCGACCGGCGCGCCGCCGGCGCCGTAGCGCCGGGCGACGGCGAGCAGGACCGCGACCGCGGCCTTGTTGTCGGCCCCGAGGATGCCGTCGTTGCGGTTGGAGATCCGCCCCTCCACCAGCTCCGGCTCGATCGGCGCGGTCGCCGGGACGGTGTCGAGGTGTGCGCAGAGCAGCACCGTCGGCGCGCCCGCGGGTCCGGGGATGCGCGCGAGCAGGTTGCCGCAGTCCGAGCCGGTCGCGGTGGCGCTGGCGTCCTCGGCGACCTCCAGTCCGCACGCGCGCAGCTCGGCGCCGACGCGGTCGGCGACCGCCCGCTCGGACCGCGACGGGCTGTCGATCGCGCAGAGGGCGATCAGGTCGGAGACGAGCGCGGCGCGCTCGGCCGCGGTCACCCGCGGCGGGGCCCCTGGCCCGGGCCGCCCGGAAGGGGCGTCCGCGGCGCCGCTGCCGCCGCCGGTCACGGCGCTAGACGCGCGACTCGGAGTCCGCGTGCGCGCCGGCCGAGGCGCTGATCTCGCCGTCGCCGGCCGGCTCGCCCGCCCGGTCGCGGGCTCGCGCGAGGGCGGCGCCGACGAACTCGCGGAAGAGCGGCTGGGGCCGCAGCGGCCGCGACTTGAACTCCGGGTGGAACTGCGACGCGACGAAGAACGGGTGGTCGGACAGCTCGACGATCTCGACGAGCCGCTCGTCCGGCGAGGTCCCCGAGCAGACCAGGCCCTCTGCCTCGAGCCGGCGCCGGAGGTGGTTGTTGACCTCGTAGCGGTGGCGGTGGCGCTCGTAGATGACCGCCTCGCCGTAGATCTCGCGAGCGCGGGTGCCCTCGTGGAGCTTGACCGGGTCGGCGCCGAGGCGCATCGTCCCGCCCATGTCGCGCACCTCCTTCTGCTCCGGCAGCAGGTCGACCACGGGGAACGGCGTCTCGGGGTCGAACTCGGTCGAGTTCGCGCCCTCCAGGCCGACGACGTGGCGGGCGAACTCGGCGACGGCGATCTGCATCCCGAGGCAGATGCCGAGGTAGGGCACCCCGTTCTCACGCGCCCAGCGGGCGGCGCGGATCTTGCCCTCCACCCCGCGGACCCCGAAGCCGCCGGGGATCAGGATGCCGTCGCAGCCCTGGAGGCGCTCGAGCTCCTCCTCGCCGGTCAGCTGCTCGGAGTCGATCCAGTCGATCTCGACCCGGCCGCCGTGGTGGGCGCCGCCGTGGCCGAGCGCCTCGATCACCGACAGGTAGGCGTCCTCGAGCTTGGTGTACTTGCCGACCAGGCCGATCCGCACGACCTCGCTCGCCTCGTCGTAGCGCTTGACCAGCGACTCCCACGCCGACAGGTCGGGGCTGTCGGTCGCGATCCCGAAGCGGTCGAGGATCTGGTCGTCGACGCCCTCGGCGCGGAAGTAGAGCGGCACCTTGTAGATCGAGTCGACGTCGCGCGCCGAGACGACCGAGTCGACCGGCAGGTTGACGAACAGCGCGATCTTCTCGCGGATGTCGCGCGACAGCGGTTCCTCCGAGCGGCACATCACCATGTCCGGCTGGATGCCGATCCGGCGCAGCTCCTGGACGGAGTGCTGGGTCGGCTTGGTCTTCAGCTCGCCCGCGTGGCCGAGGAAGGGCACGAGCGTCAGGTGCAGGAACATGCAGCGGTCACGCCCCTCGTCGACCTGGAACTGGCGCAGCGCCTCGAGGAACGGCAGCGACTCGATGTCGCCGACGGTGCCGCCGATCTCGGTGATGACGATGTCGACGTCCTCCATGTCGGCGACGCGGCGGATCCGGTTCTTGATCTCGTCGGTGATGTGCGGGATCACCTGGACGGTGCCGCCGAGGTAGTCGCCGCGCCGCTCGCGGCGGATCACCGCGTCGTAGACCGCGCCGGTGGTGACGTTCGAGCTGCGGGTGGCGTTGACGTCGGTGAACCGCTCGTAGTGGCCGAGGTCGAGGTCGGTCTCGGCGCCGTCCTCGGTGACGAAGACCTCGCCGTGCTGGAAGGGGCTCATCGTGCCCGGGTCGACGTTGACGTAGGGGTCGAACTTCTGCAGCGAGACCGAGAGGCCGCGCGCGACCAGCAGCTGCCCGATCGACGCGGCGGCGATCCCCTTGCCCAGCGACGAGACCACGCCGCCGGTGACGAAGATGAAGCGGGTGCGGGTCGACTTACCTGGCACGGTTCCCTCCGGGGTCGGCGGCCGGCTCGGGCGGGTTCAGGGGCGAGCGACCTTCGATCGACTGCACGCGTGCAGCGTAGCGCGAGCGAAGGACGGCGCTCACGCGGCGAGCAGCTCCCGGGCGTGGCGCCGCGCGCCGGCATCGGACGCGTCGGCGCCGAGCATCCGGCACAGCTCCGCGACCACCGCGTCGGACTCCAGCCGCTCGACCTCGGTCCGCGCCAGCTCGCCCGCTGCCGACTTCTCGATCCGGAAGTGGCGCTCGGCCAGCGCCGCGATCTGGGGCAGGTGGGTGATGCACAGCACCTGGCGGCCGTCGGCGAGCGCCCGCAGCCGCTCCCCCACCGCCCGCGCCGTCTGCCCGCCGAC
>JAAYBF010000136.1 GCA_012718975.1 Solirubrobacterales bacterium
ATCAGCGGCCGCCGCCACATCCGCGCGACACGGTGCCAGCGGTAGCCGGGAAGGAACGGGACGGCGGCGCAGATCACCAGCCGCTCGATCCGCTCCGGGATCGCCTGGGCGAGCGCGAGCCCGACGGCGCCCCAGTCGTGGACCACGAGCGCGAAGCGGTCGAGGCCGCGCAGGTCGGCGAACGCGCGCAGCCAGCGGGCGTAGCCGTCGATCGAGTAGTCGAAGCTGGCGAGCTTGTCGGAGGCGCCGAAGCCGGGCAGGTCGGGCGCGAAGCCGCCGCCGCGCGCGAGGAACTCGTCCCACTCCCAGCCGGCGGTCGGCACGCCGTGCACGTACAGGGTGGGTGTCGCCCCGGCCGGGACCGGCGCCTCGTGCCAGCGCGTGGCGATCCCGTCGACCGTGCCCCGCTGCTCGACGACCGTCGCCATGGCGGGCCTTCTATCAGGTCACCGTCCCCACTGCCGCGCCTGATGGCCGTTTTAGAGTCTTCCTTGAGAGTGCTTTAGAGCTCTTTCGAGTAGGAGGTCAGGGCGGCGGGAGCGTCCAATAGGCGCGCGGGTCGGTCGGCGACTTCCCGACCCAGGCGATCATCCCGCTGGCCTCGAGCGCGCGCAGGCGGTTGAGCGTCGTGGGGCGCGAGAGACCGATCGCCTCGGCGATCTCGGCGGTGCTGAGGCGGTCGCGCTCGCGCAGTGCCGCGCGAATCGCCCGGGTCTCCGCCGGGAGCGTCGCGTCGATCGCGCGGTCGGCCGGCTCTGCCGAGAGCGTGAGTCGGACGCCCGCTGCGCTCTGCTTGTACATCGGCAGCTCGAGGCCGGCGAGGCTCATCTCGTCGAACATCCGGCGGATCCCCTCACCAAGCTCCTGGCCGAAGTTGAGATCGGCGCACACGCGGGCGATCCTCGGGTTGCGCGCGAAGCGGGTTGCGTCGCGCGGGTCGGACAGGTCGGCGAGCCCCGGAAACCTCCCCGGCGAAGAGATCTCGATCCGGTCGTCGAAGACCTCGACCCGGATATGGTCGCCCGCGAGGCTGTAGGAGCGGTGTACCGCAGCGTTGACGAGGCCCTCAAGCCAAGCGTCCTCGGGGACGAGCGGGACGGGTCCGAACCGGCCGTCGGGTCGGAGCGCGCGCCGCGTCGGCTGCACGTCGGCGACGACCTGGCGGGCCTCCATCAGCTGGTGGGGGATCGGCCCTTCGACCTTGACGTCGGCGGTCACCTGTTGGCGCGCGCCCGACTCCCTGCGAAGGCCGCGGTGGCGCAGCACCCGGACGAAGGCCTCGGGGAAGTGCCGCTGCGGTTCGGCGGCGAAGAGCAGGCAGCCGGCGTTGGTGAGGCGACCGTCGTCGGCGAGGCCGCGTGCCTGAAGCAGCCGGTGCGCGTCGGGGGCGCGGACGGCCTCGGCGTACTCGCTGACGAGGGCCTCGTCGAGGTCGGTGGAGGTCGCCGGGGACGGTCGCGACTCGTACGACGCCTCGCCTTTGTCGAAGCCCAGCTCCTGCCGCTGGGCGAAGGTCAGCCTGCGGTTCTCGTCGCCAACTCGCAGGTACACCTCGTCCTTGGTGTTCGCGTGCATCGTCTCCCCCGGCTCGACCGTGAAGACCAGCAGGTGGTCGGTGCGTCCCGAGGCGTCCAGGCACTCGACCAAGCTCGACCGGGCGCGGACCGGGGGCTGGGTGAGGTCGATCGCAGCCTGCATCTGGTCGTTGCGGCGGCGAGGGTCCGAGTCGGTGCCCTCCACCTGGCCGTCGGAGAGACCGACGACCACGTGTCCGCCGTCGGCATTGCCGAAGCCGATCAGCGTGTTGGCGAGCTCGCGCGCCGCGATGCGCGCCGACTTGCGCTCGAACCACTGGTCCTCCGGCACTTCGCTCAGGAGCCGGCCCACGTCCGCCGGGGCGGCGTTCAGCGCTTGCTCCACACGGACGGTAGGCATGACTCTAAGAACTTTAGAGTAGTTTCGAGCACGCGTACAAGGGCACGGTGCGGCGTAGGGTTGCCCCATGGCGCGCCGCGACGACTGGAAGGCCCCGCCGCCGCGTCGGCTGCGCGCGATCCTCGAGCGGCTGCGCCGCCGCTACGGGCGCCCTTCGACGGTGGTCCACGGGGCGCCGATCGACGAGCTGGTCCTGACCGTGCTCTCCCAGAACACCAGCGACCGCAACCGCGACGTCGCCTACGAGCGGTTGCGCGACCGCTTCCCGTCGTTGGAGGCGGTTCGCGAGGCGCCCGTCGAGGAGATCGAGGAGGCGATCCGGCCCGGCGGCCTGGCGGTCACCAAGGCGCCGCGGATCCAGCGGATCCTCGACGCGATCACCGCCACCCCGGCACCCGCCGGAATCGGCAGCGGCGAGCCCGGCGCGATGGACCTCGGCTGGATGGCCGACGCCCCGCTCGACGCGGCCCGCGACTACCTCTGCGAACTGCCCGGCGTGGGTCGCAAGACCGCCGCCTGCGTGCTGCTGTTCTCCTACGGCCGCCACGACGTGCCGGTCGACACCCACGTCCACCGCGTCGGCACCCGCCTCGGCCTCTTCCGCGAGGGCGCGTCGCTGGAGGAGTGCCACGACGAGATGCTCCGCCTCAGCCGCGGCGCCGATCCGATCGAGTCGCACGTCGCGCTGATCCGCCACGGCCGCCGCACCTGCCACGCCCGCGGCCCCCGTTGCGACGAGTGCCCCCTGCTGCGCCTCTGCCCGTATGGACGGGCCGCGCGCCGCTCCGGCTGACGGCGCGCCCAGGCGTTTAGGGGACATCTGCCATACTGGCGCTTAGATTTTCTTCCCGCAGGAACTGAAAGCCAGTAGAAGGAGCTGACGCGATGGGCAAGACCATCGGAATCGATCTGGGCACGACCAACTCGTGCATGGCGGTGCTCGACGGCGGCGAGCCCTCGGTGGTCGAGAACGCCGAGGGGGCTCGCACCACGCCGTCGGTCGTCGCGTTCACCGAGGGCGGCGAGCGCCTCGTCGGCGCCCCGGCCAAGCGCCAGGCCGTCACCAACCCCGAGAACACGATCTTCTCGATCAAGCGCTTCATGGGCCGCAAGGAGGCGGAGGTCAAGGAGGAGGAGACGATCGTCCCCTACGAGGTCGTCCGCGGGCCCAACGGGGATGCGCGCGTCAAGGCCGCCGGCAAGGAGTACTCGCCGCCGGAGATCAGCGCGATGACCCTCCAAAAGCTCAAGGCCGACGCGGAGGCGTACCTCGGCGAGACCGTCGACAGCGCGGTCATCACCGTCCCGGCCTACTTCAACGACGACCAGCGCCAGGCGACCAAGGACGCCGGCAAGATCGCCGGGCTCGAGGTCAAGCGGATCATCAACGAGCCGACCGCCGCCTCGCTCGCCTACGGCCTCGACAAGGAGGGCGACGACCAGACGATCCTCGTCTTCGACCTCGGCGGCGGCACCTTCGACGTGTCGGTGCTCGAGATCGGCGACGGCGTCTTCGAGGTCAAGGCGACCGCGGGCGACAACCACCTCGGCGGCGACAACTTCGACAAGGCGATCGTCGACTGGCTCGTCAGCGAGTTCAAGAAGGCCGAGGGCGTCGACCTCAGCCAGGACAAGATGGCCCTCCAGCGCCTCTACCAGGAGGCCGAGAAGGCGAAGGCCGAGCTGAGCTCCGCGCAGGAGACCCAGATCAACCTGCCGTTCATCACGGCGGTCGACTCGGTCCCCAAGCACCTCAACGAGCGGCTCACCCGGGCGAAGCTCAACGAGCTCTGCGGCGACCTGCTCGACCGGCTCGTCGCGCCGACCAAGCGCGCGCTCGGCGACGCGGGCGTCGACGTCGACCACGTCGTGATGGTCGGCGGCATGACCCGGATGCCGGCCGTCCAGGAGAAGGTCAAGGAGCTGACCGGCAAGGACCCGCACAAGGGCGTCAACCCGGACGAGGTCGTCGCCGTCGGCGCCGCGATCCAGGCCGGCGTGCTCGCCGGCGACGTCAAGGACGTGCTGCTGCTCGACGTCACCCCGCTGACCCTCGGCATCGAGACCAAGGGCGGCGTGATGACCAAGCTGATCGAGCGCAACACGACGATCCCGACGCGCAAGTCCGAGGTCTTCTCGACCGCGGAGGACAACCAGACCTCGGTCGAGGTCCACGTCCTGCAGGGCGAGCGCGAGATGGCCAACGGCAACAAGTCGCTCGGCAAGTTCCAGCTCACCGGCATCCCGCCGGCGCCGCGCGGCGTGCCGCAGATCGAGGTCGGCTTCGACATCGACGCCAACGGCATCGTCAACGTGACCGCCAAGGATCTCGGCACCGGCAAGGAGCAGAAGATCGAGATCAAGGCCGGCTCGGGCCTCTCCGACAGCGAGGTCGAGCAGATGGTCAAGGACGCCGAGTCGCACGCCGAGGACGACCGGCGCCAGCGCGAGCTGGTCGAGGCGCGCAACAACGCCGAGAACGCCGCCTACCAGGCCGAGAAGCAGCTCGAGGAGCTCGGCGACGGCGTCGACGACGCCGCCAAGACCGAGATCCGCGACGCGATCGCCGCGGTCCGCGGGGTGCTCGAGTCTGAGGACCCGGCCGAGATCAACGCCAAGTCCGAGGCGCTGCAGGCGTCCTTCCACAAGGTCTCCGAGCAGATGTATGCCGCGGCGGCCGCCCAGCAGCAGGCGGCCGACGGGGCCGGTGACGGTGAGGCAGCCGGCGGCGACGACGCCGAGGAGGTCGTCGACGCCGAGGTCGTCGACGACAAGGAGAGCTAGCCGATGGGCCGCCCCGAGGACGAGCGCGCCGCCGAGCGGGCGGCGCCGACCGAGCAGGCCGACGCGGCCGAGCCGGCCGGCGAGCAGGACGCCGCCAACGAGGCGGAGCGGTTCGTCGACGCCGAGGCGGCCGGCGGTCCGGCGCCCGGTGAGGACGAGGACGAGCTGACGGTGGCGCTGCGCGAGCGGGGCGAGTACCTCGCGCTCGCGCAGCGCACCCAGGCCGACTTCGAGAACTTCCGCAAGCGGGCCGCGCGCGACGCGGCCGCCGCCGGGGAGCGGGCGAAGAGCGGGCTGGTGCGCGAGCTGCTGCCGGTCGTCGACAACCTCGAGCGGGCGATCGCCAGCGCCGCCGCCGGCGAGGCCGGCGGCGACGGCCGCCCGCCCGAGCACCTCGCCGACGGCGTCCGGCTCGTCCACTCCGAGCTGGTCGCGGTGCTCGCCCGCAACGGGGTCGAGGGCTTCGACCCCCGCGGCGAGAAGTTCGATCCGGAGCTGCACGAGGCGCTGTCCATGCGCAGCGAGGACGGCGCCGAGTCCGGCACGGTCCTCGACGTCGTGGAGAAGGGCTACCGGCTCAACGGCACGGTCCTGCGTCCGGCGCGCGTGGTGGTCTGCGGCTGAGGAGCTGAGCAGTGGCGACCGCTACCGACCCCTACAAGGCGCTCGGCGTCGAGAAGAAGGCCTCCGACGAGGAGATCAAGAAGGCCTACCGCAAGCTCGCGCGCAAGTACCACCCCGACCGCAACCCCGACGATCCGTCGGCGGAGGAGCGGTTCAAGGAGATCCAGGAGGCGTACTCGATCCTCTCGGATCCCGAGAAGCGCAAGGAGTACGACTCCGGCGGCGGGTTCTTCGGCGGCGGCTTCGACCCGGGCGCGTTCCGTCAGGGCGGTGGCGGCGGCTTCGCCGGCAACGTCGGCGACATCCTCAACGACCTCTTCGGCGGAGGCGGCGGCCCCGGCGGGCGGCGCGGCGGTCCGCCGCCGCCCGAGCGCGGCCGCGACCTCGAGACCGACGTCCACGTCTCCTTCGAGCAGGCGATGAACGGCGCCCAGGTGCCCGTCAGCGTCGCGCTCGCGGCACCGTGCCCGACCTGTCGCGGCACCGGCGCCAAGCCGGGCACCTCGCCGCGCGTCTGCAGCCGCTGCCAGGGCCGCGGCGTCGAGGCCGAGTCGCAGGGCCTGTTCTCGATCACCCAGCCGTGCAGCCTCTGCGGCGGCACCGGCACCGAGATCGACGACCCGTGCCCGACCTGCGGCGGCGCCGGCCAGACGCGCCAGGTCAAGCGCTACAAGGTCAACATCCCGGCCGGGGTGCGCGACGGCGGGCGGGTCAAGCTCGCCGGCAAGGGCGAGGCGGGGCGGCGCGGCGGCCCCGCCGGCGACCTCTACGTCGTCACGCGCGTGGGGACCTCGCCGGTGTTCAAGCGCAAGGGCGACAACCTCGAGGTCGAGCTGCCGATCACCGTCGTCGAGGCGCTGCGCGGCGCGACGGTCGAGGTGCCGACGCTCGACGGGACCAAGCGGATCAAGGTCAAGCCGGGCACCGCTCACGGCACGCTGCAGCGGCTGCGCGGCGAGGGGCCGCCGCGGCTGAAGGGCGAGGGTCGCGGCGACATCCACTACCGGCTCCAGATCGAGGTGCCGGAGGAGCTGACCGACCAGCAGCGGGCGGCCGTCGACGACCTCGCCGCCGTGCTCGACGGCGACCCGCGCGCCGACCTGCTGCGCCGGGCCGGGAGCGCCGGCTGATGGCCGTGCGGCGCCAGGCCGACCGCGACCGCGGCGTCTACATGATCTCCGTGGCCGCCGAGCTGGCCGGGATGCACCCGCAGACGCTGCGCATCTATGAGGCGCGCGGGTTGATCACGCCGAAGCGCTCGCCGAAGAACACCCGCCTCTACTCCGACCAGGACGTCGAGCGGCTGCGCCGGATCCAGGCGCTGACGACCGAGCTGGGGATGAACCTCGCCGGTGTCGAGAAGGTCTTCGAGCTCGAGGACCAGATCGGGCGGATGGACCGCCGCATCCGCAGCCTCGAGCGCCAGGCCGAGCAGATGCGCGTCGAGCTGACCGCGGAGATCGAGCGCGTCCGGCGCTCCCAGCGGGCCGAGCTGGTGCCCTACCGACCGCCTTCGCAGGGCCTCCAGGCGGTCCGCGTGCAGGTCCGGCGACGCGCCTGAACGGGTTGTGGACAGCGCCGCGGATCGGCGCTAATCTGATACGGACAGACTTAGATCTTGAACCCGTAGCCGGAGGTCCCCAGAGCTAGATGCAGGCAGATCGCTTCACCGTCAAGTCCCAGGAGGCGCTCGCCGCGGCCCAGCGGCTGGCCGGCGCCCGGCGCAACCCCGAGGTCGTCCCCCAGCACCTGCTGGTCGCGCTGCTCGAGCAGGAGGGCGGCATCGTCGTCCCGGTGCTCGAGCGCGCGGGAGCGTCGGCGGAGACCGTCCGCCGCGCCGCCAACGCGGCGCTCGACGCGCTGCCGACGGTGACCGGCGAGGCCGGCGCCGCTCCCGCGATCGGCTCCGGGCTGATCGAGCTGCTGCGCGTCGCCGACGACGAGGCGCGCGGGATGGGCGACGAGTACGTCTCGACCGAGCACCTGCTGCTGGCGCTCGCCGGCGCCCCGCAGATCGACGTCGGCGCCAGCGCCCACCAGATCGGCGAGGCGATCGCCGAGGTCCGCGGCCCCCACCGCGTCACCGACCAGAACCCCGAGGACAAGTACCAGGCGCTTCAGAAGTTCGGCCGCGACCTCACCGAGGCCGCTGAGCAGGGCAAGCTCGACCCGGTCATCGGCCGCGACGACGAGATCCGCCGCGTGATCCAGGTGCTCTCGCGCCGGACCAAGAACAACCCGGTGCTGATCGGCGAGCCGGGCGTCGGCAAGACGGCGATCGCCGAGGGCCTCGCGCTGCACATCCACGAGGGCAAGGTCCCGAAGGTGCTGGCGGACGCGAAGATCTACTCGCTCGACATGGGCGCCCTGCTCGCCGGGACGAAGTACCGCGGGCAGTTCGAGGAGCGGCTCAA
>JAAYBF010000137.1 GCA_012718975.1 Solirubrobacterales bacterium
CGGCGGAGGGTAGTCGCGCCGATCCCGGCCACCCAGATCGCCGGCGTGCCGGCCGGGACCTCGATCTCCAGCAGGGCGCCGTTCGGCGCGGTGAACTCGGCGACGGCCACGGACCTCAGCACCGATGCCACGGGCGAGGCGCTGGACCAACTCGTAGCAGCGATCGGTGCGCTGCCATGCGCGGACGCTGTCGAGCAGGTCTCGCGGCATGGCGCGCTGGTCCCTGAAAGCTCGGTCCAGCTCGGCGAATATCGCGGGCTCCCGGTCGCTCCCGCGACGTGTGTCCTGGGCATCGGCCACGGCCGGGCGACGCTAGGCGGTGGCGACGCGCTCGTGGCCGCGGCGGTGTGACAGCTGTGACGCGGCCGTGTGACGATCGCGACGGTCAGCCGAGGCGGAGCTGGCCGGGCTCGGGCGGAGGGCCGGGGTCCTGGCCGAGGAGGGCGCGGAAGCGGCGGGCGGCGGAGGGGGCGTCGTCGTCGCGGTTGTTGTTGAAGAGGACGTGAACCTCGGTGGCCTGCTCGGCGAGCGCGTGGACGCGGCCGGCGACCTCCTCGAGCTCCTGCTCGCCGTAGACCCAGCCGAACCGCTCGGCGACCGAGCGGCCGTGGAGGTAGCCCTGGGTGTCGCGGCCGTGCAGGCGCACGTAGGCGAGGTCGTCGCGGGTGACGGCGTCGACCGCCGGCATGATCGAGAAGTGCTCGCCCGGGGGCGCGTCGACGCAGACGAACGCGACGCCGTGCTCCGAGCACCAGGCGAGCGTCGCCGGCAGACGCTCGTCCGACACCCAGCGGCGGTTGCGCAGCTCAAGCGCCACGCGCCGTGGGGCGAGCACCTCCAGCAGCGGCTCCAGCTCGGCGAGGCGGTCTGGATCGGCGGCGCCCGGGGCGCGGTCGAAGGCCTCGGGGTCGGACCCTCGGGCGCGGTCGCGCGCGTCGGGATCCCACGTCGGAGCGTCCCCGCGGCTCTCCGGCGCCTCCCCCTCCCGGCGCGGCTTGAACGCGGGCGTGGTCTGCAGCAGCAGCGCGCCGAGCCGGCCGGCGTCCTCGAGCGGGGCGATCGCCGCGAGCAGCTCCTCGGCGAGCGCCAGCTCGATCTCGCGGTCGAGCACCACCCGGCCGCGCGGCGTTGTGCGGGCGCGGTCGCGGAGCGTGGGCGGCAGCGAGTCGAGGCCGGCGCCGTGGCGCGAGAGCAGCCGGTGGAGCTTGACGTCGAAGACGAACCCGTCGGGGGTCACGTCGACCCAGCGCTGGACGGTCGAGCGGTCGGGCACCGCGTAGAAGCTGGCGTTCAGCTCGACGGCCTCGAACCGCTCGGCGTACCAGGGCAGCCGCTGCGCGGCCGGCATCCCGGGCGGATACCACTCCTTGACGAAGCCCGGATCGGCCCAGCTGGAGGTCCCGACGAGGATGCGGCCGGCCATCGGGCAAGGCTAGCTTCGCCGCTGGCGTGGTGAGAGTTTCGGCCATCGCCGACGCCGAGTCAGAGTTCCGGCCAAATATTGGCCGAAACTCTCACACGAGATTCTGGGGGGTGGCTCGAGGGCAGGCGGTTGGTGGCGGGGCGGCTGGGGCTCGGAGCGGGCCGGTGGGCTGGGGCGCGCGTGGCCAGGTCAGCCGCGGCGGCCGAAGCGGTGGCCGGCGGGGGCGACGGCGCGCAGCTCGCTCTCGGCGGCGCGGGTCGCGGCGAGTGTCGCGCCGCCGGCGGCGACGGCCTCCTCCTCCGCGCCCGGCCGGCCGGCCACCTGGCGGTCGCGGCGGCCGTCGAGGTCGACGACGTCGGCGCGCGGGAGGTCGGTCCGCTCGAGCCGGTGGATGTCGGAGACCAGGACGTTGACGACCCCGTCGCGGCGCTCGAGGCGGCCGTCGGCGAGAACCAGCGGCTCGCCGCGGACGACCAGCCGCCGCTCGTCGTGGACGGCCGGCGGGATGATCAGGTTCGCGGTGCCGTGCTCGTCCTCGAGCAGCATGAAGGTCACCCCCTTGGCGGTCTCGGGCCGCTGGCGGGCGACGACGAGGCCGGCGACCCGCACCCGCGTGCCGTGCGCCAGGCGCTCCAGCTCGGCGCTGGAGACCGTCCCGGCCGGCAGCGCGCCGCGCATCAGCTCGAGCGGATGCTCGTGGAGGGTCATCCCGGTCGAGCCGTAGTCGGCGAGCAGCCGCTGCCAGGCCGTCAGCTCCGGCAGCTCCGGGCCGGCGTGCGGCTCCAGCGGCAGCGCGAGCTGGTCGCCGGCCTCCCCCAGCCCGGCCGCCGGAACCGCCACCCCGAGGTCCCAGAGCGCCAGCCGCCGGCGCAGCTGAGCCGGCCCCTCGACCAGCCCGTCGCACGCCCCCGCCCACGCCAGCCGCTCCAGCGTCGCCGCCCCCGCCCCGCTGCGCGCCGCCAGATCGGCCACCGACCGCCACCCCCCACCACGCTCCCGCTCGGCCACCAGCGCCTCCACCTCCTCCTCCCGCACCCCATTCACATACCCCAACCCGATCCTCACCCCGAGCACCTCCCCGCCCAGCCGCTCCACCCGACACTCCACCCCACTCCGCTCCACGCACGGCCCCAGGATCCCCAGGCCCCGCCGCTGCGCCTCGTGGACGAGCGAGTCGGGCGGGTAGAAGCCCATCGGCTGCTCGTTGAGCAGGGCGGCGAGGAACTCGGGCGCGTAGTGGACGCGCAGCCAGGTCGACTGGTAGGCGAGCAGACCGAAGGCGGCCGAGTGTGACTTCGGGAAGCCGAAGCCGGAGAAGCCGACGATCTGGTCGTAGACGCGCTCGGCGACCGGCCGCTCGACCCCGCGCGCGACCGCGCCCTCGACGAACCGCCGCTCGTGCTCGCGCATCGCCTCCTCGGAGCGGCGGCGGCTCATCGCCCGGCGCAGCCCCTCGGCCTCGCCGGCGCTGTAGCCGGCGAAGGCCATCGCGACCTCGATCACCTGGTCCTGGAAGACGATCGCGCCGAGGGTGTCGCGCAGCGCGGGCTCCAGCGACGGGTGCTCGTAGGGGATCTGGTAGCCGGGGTCCTCGCGCAGCCGCCGGCGGCGCTCGATGTAGGGGTGGACGGCGCCGCCGAGGATCGGCCCGGGCCGCACGAGCGCGACCTGGACGGTGAGGTCGTCGAGGTTCTCGGGCCGGGTCCGCTTGAGCATCTGCATCTGGGCGCGGCTCTCGATCTGGAAGACGCCCATCGTCTCGGCGGCCTGGATCTCGCGGTAGACGGCGCGGTCGGCGAAGTCGATCCGCGAGAGGTCGATCCGCTCGCCGCGGACGCGGGCGATCTCCTCGACGCAGCGCTCTACGCAGGAGAGCATCCCGAGCCCGAGCAGGTCGATCTTGAGGAAGCCGGCGTCGGCGCAGGAGTCCTTGTCCCACTGGACCATCTGGCGGCCCTCCATCGCCGCCGGCTGGATCGGGCAGAGGTCGGTCAGCGGGCTGCCTGAGACGACCATCCCGCCGGGGTGCTGGGACATGTGGCGCGGCAGCCGGCGGGCGGCGGCGACCAGCTCGACGAGCGCCCGCCAGCGCGGCGCGCCGCCGTCGATCGCGCGCGCGGCGCGCACGTCGGGAGCGATGTCGTTGCCGGCGCGCCAGGGGTCGACGGTGCGGGCGAGCCGCTCGACCTCGGCGGGCGGCAGGCCGAGCGCCTTGGCGAAGTCGCGCACGGCCGAGCGGGCCTGGTAGGTGGGAAACGACGCGACCAGCGCCGAGCGGTCGTGGCCGTAGCGCTCGTGGACGCGTGGGATCAGCCGTTCGCGGATGTCGCGCGGGAAGTCGAGGTCGATGTCGGGGACGGCGGTCAGCTCGTCGTTGAGGAAGCGGCCGAGGTGGAGGTCGTTGGCGACCGGGTCGACGTGTGAGAGGCCGGTGAGGTAGCAGACCAGCGACGAGACGCTGGAGCCCCGCCCGCGGCCGGGCGGCAGCAGCGCGCGGACGGTGTCGGGGCCGCGGACCTCGGCGGCGACCTCGCGCGCCAGCTCGAGCATGTCGCGGTGCAGCAGGAAGAAGCCGGACAGGCCGAGGTGGCGGATGACCGCGAGCTCCTCGTCGAGGCGGGCCTCGGCGTCGGCGCGCAGGCGGAGGCCGGAGCGATGCGGGTAGCGGTCGTCGAGGCGGGCGCGGCAGGCGGCGGCCAGCTCGCGGTCGGCGTCGGGATCGCCCTGGCGCGGGTAGCTGTAGGCGAGGTCGCGGCGGAGGTCGAACTCGACCATCGCCGCGACGCGGGCGGTCTCGGCGACGGCCTCGGGATGGTCGGCGAACCGCTCGGCCATCCCGGCCGGGGTCGCGAGCACGTGGGCGTGGTTGCCGCGCCGGGCGGACTCGCACTCGTCGAGGGTGCGGCCGAGGCGGACGGCGACGAGCGCGTCCTGGAGCGCGGCGCGCGAGCGGTCGTGGGCGTGGACGTTGCCGGTGGCGACGCAGCGCAGCCCGAGCCGCTCGGCGAGCTGGGCCAGCAGCCGGTTGCGGCGGCGGTCGTGGCGGCCGTAGGGGCGCTGCAGCTCGATCCGCAGCCGCTCGGCGCCGAAGATCGCCAGCAGCCGGCGGGCGGCCGCGGCGGCGTCGGCGTGGCGGCCCCCCTCGACGGCGCGCGCGACGGCGCCGCGGCTGGCGCAGCCGGAGAGGCAGATCAGCCCGTCGGCGTGGCGGGCGAGGTCGGCGTAGGCGGTGCTCGGCGCCAGCGGCTCGCGGCCGGGCTTGGGCCGGGTGGCGGCGTGGGCGGCGGTGATCAGCCGGCAGAGGTTGGAGTAGCCGGCGCGGGTGGCGGCCACCAGCGTGAGGTGCGAGCCGTCCTCGAGCGTCAGCTCGGCGCCGATGATCGGCCGCAGCGGCAGGCCGGCCTCGGCGACCGCGTTGGCGAGCTCCATCGCCCCGTGGAGGCCGTCGTGGTCGGTGAGCGCGAGCGCGTGGTGGCCGAGCCGCACGGCGGCGGCCGCCAGCTCGTCGGGCAGCGACGCGCCGTCGCGGAACGAGTAGGCGGAGTGGCAGTGGAGCTCGACGTAGCCTGACACGAACATACGTTCGTATCACTTCCGTCACGTTTGTCAAACGCCGGCCGGCCCTCCCACCGGACAGCCATCCGCGCCCGTTTCCATCGTGTGGAGTTTTCTTGGGGGTCAACCCCCAAGAAAACTCCACACGATCACGAGAGCGGCTGGAACGGAGGGGCTCAGGCGCGGTGGGCGAACCAGGTACAGCGGTCGCGGTCGCGGTAGACGACGACGTTGCGGCCGTCGGCGAGGACGAGCTCGTAGTAGTGGCGCCGCAGCGGCTCGTCGGTCCACCAGCGGTCCTCGACGAACCACTCCTCGCGGACCGCCTCGACCGGCCGGCCGCCGACCGTCAGCGGCCGGTTCCCCTCCCCGACGGTCACGGCCACCGGCCGCGGCGCCGCCAGCCCCCGCGTGCGCGCGACGCGCATCAGGCGTCCGGGTAGGGGGCGAGCACGGCGCGGCGCTCGGGCACGCGCGAGTCCGGGTCGACGGCGAGCACGCGCAGCGCGGCCGCCTCGCCGGCGGCCTGGCGGGCCTGGCGGACCGCCTCCACCAGCCGCGTCCTCCGCTCGCCGGCGCCGCCGTCGAGCATCCGCGTCTGCTCGCGCGCCGGGGGCCCGAACGCCTCGACCTCGAGCGTCAGCGACTCTGCCGGCGCCGGCAGCTCGGCCAGCCGCGGCGCGAGCGCGAGTGCGATCCGCTCCGGGTCGGCCGAGGCGTGGCGCAGCGTCGCGACCGCCCGCCAGGTGCCGCCGGCGACGAACCGCGCCGACAGCGCGACCGCCCGCAGCCCGCGCTCGCGCCGCTCGCGGCGGGCCAGCAGGCGGGCGATCAGCAGCTCCAGCGTCCGCTCGAGCTGCTGGCCGGAGACGCCCTCGTGCAGGTCGACCCGCTCGGCGACCGGCTCCGGCGGGCGCCGCGGACGCGGCGGTGCGTCGCGGCCGCGGGCCAGCTCGCCGGCGACGACCCCCGGATGGCCGAACCGCTCGGCCAGCGCCGGGGCCGGCAGCGCCGCGACCTCGCCGAGCGTCCGCAGCCCGAGCCGCTCGAGCGTCTCGGGCACCGTCTCGACCTCGGGCCGTGAGCGCAGCAGCGCGACCGGCAGCGGGGCGAGGAAGCCGCGCAGCGAGCGCGCCGGCACCGTCAGCGCCGGCCGCCGCGAGGTCGTCTGGACGGCCGCGCACCAGGCGCCGAAGCGGCTCGGCGCCGCTCCCAGCCGCGCCCGGCCGAGCACCCGCCGCGCCGCCGTGAGCACCCCGTCGAGGTCGCCGCCGTGCAACCCGCGCAGCCCGTCGGCGGCGAAGCAGGCGACGCCGGGGCGGTCGGACTCCGGCGCGCCGCCGATCGACTCGATCCGCTCCAGCACGACCTCCCACAGCTCGCGCACGCCGGCCGGGTCGGGCGGCACCAGCCGCAGCTCCGGGCAGCGCGACAGCGCCTCCCCGACGCGCATCCCGGCGGCGACCCCGAACGCCTCCGCGCGCGGCGAGACCTCCCCCACCACCTGCTCGCGCCCGAGCGCCGGCCCGAGCGCGACGGCCTCCTCGGCGACCGCGCGCCGGTCGCCGAGCGCCGCCAGCAGCTCGAACCTCGGGATCGCCACGCAGACCACCATACGAACACATGTTCGCATATGCTTCCGACGTGTCGCTGCCGACAGGCCGACTAGGATCGTCCCGGATGAGGAACCGCAACGGCTCCGGCACCTCGCTGCGCACGCGCGTCTTCCTCGTCAACGGCCTCGTCTTCCTGATCGCCGGCACCTTCCTGGCGCTGACCCCGGTGACGGTCAGCCTGCCGACCAGCCTCAGCGACGCGCTCGTGCTGACCTTCGGCCTCGGCGGCACGGTGCTGCTCAACCTGCTGGTGATCGGCCGCACCTTCGCCCCGCTGAGCCGGCTGATCGAGGCGATGGAGCGGTTCGAGCCGCTCAGCCCCGACTATCGCGTCCCGATCTACGGCAACGAGCGCGAGATCGTCCAGCTGACCAGGGCGTTCAACGACATGCTCGACCGGATCGAGAGCGAGCGGCGCGAGAGCGTGCAGCGGTCGCTCGCCGCCCAGGAGCGCGAGCGCCAGCGGATCGCCCAGGAGCTCCACGACGAGATCGGCCAGAGCCTGACCGCGCTGCTGCTGCAGGTCGAGGGGCTCGCCCGCTCGGTGCCCGACGAGGAGCGCGACGCGCTCGCCGAGCTCAGCCGCGCCACCCGCGACACCCTCGACCAGGTCCGCGACGTCGCCCGCCGGCTGCGGCCGGAGGTGCTCGACGACCTCGGCCTCGGCAAGGCGATCACCGCGCTCTGCGAGCGGCTCGGCGCGCAGAGCGGGGTCGACATCAACTGCGCCGTCGACGCCGAGCTGCCCCAGCTCGCGCCGGAGGCCGAGCTGGTCGCCTACCGGGTCGCCCAGGAGGCGCTGACCAACACCCTGCGCCACTCCGGCGCCGAGCACGCCGCGCTGGTGCTCGAGCGCGACGGCGACGACGTCCTGCTGACGATCGCCGACGACGGCCGCGGGATCGGCGACGACGCCCAGCCCGGCTCCGGGATCCAGGGGATGCGCGAGCGGGCGCTGCTGATCGGCGCGCGGCTGCGGATCGATCCGGGCGAGCCGTCCGGCACGGTGGTCCGGCTGCGCCTCGACGGCCAGCCGTACGGCGGCCGGCCCCGCCCGCATGAGACCCTGGGGTACGGATGATCCGCCTGCTCGTAGTCGACGACCACGCCGCGGTGCGCGCCGGGCTGTTCAGCCTCCTGCGCCGCGAGCCGGGGCTGGTGCCGCTCGGAGCGGTCTCGACCGTCGCCGAGGCGCTGCGCGAGGCGCGCAGCCTCGAGCCCGACGTCGCGCTGATCGACTTCCAGCTCCCCGACGGCGACGGCCTGCAGCTCTGCCGCGACCTCAAGCTGCTGCCGCGCCCGCCGCGGGTCGTGCTCTACTCGGCCTTCGCGCGGCCGGCGCTCGCCGTCGCGGCGAAGCTCGCCGGAGCCGACGGACTGATCGACAAGGGGGTCGAGGTCGACAGCCTGTTCGACTCGATCCGCGCCGTCGGCCGCGGCGAGGAGGTCCTGCCGCCGCTCGACCCGGAGATGATCTCGCGCTGCACCGCCCGCCTCGAGCCGAGCGACGTGTCGATCTTCGGGATGCTGATGGCCGGCACCTCGACCGCCGACGCCGCCGGGGTGCTCGGCAGCGAGCAGCGTGAGATCGAGGACCGGCTGCGGGCGATGCTCGGCGACCTGCTCGCCGAATCCTCTACGCCTGGATGAGGTCGGTCGGAAACGACGTCAGCACGCGCGGGCCCGCGTCGGCGACGACCGCCAGGTCCTCGATCCGCACGCCCAGCTCGCCCGGCAGGTAGACGCCCGGCTCGATCGTCACGACGTTGCCGGCGGCCAGCTCGCCGTCGGCGCCCTTGCCGAGCCGCGGCCCCTCGTGGACGTCGAGCCCCACGCCGTGGCCGAGCCCGTGGCCGAAGCGCTCGCCGTGGCCGGCGGCCTCGATGACCGCCCGGGCGACGCCGTCGAGCGCCGCGCAGCCGATCCCCGGCGCGACCTCGGCGAGCGCCGTCCGCTCGGCGTCGAGCACCAGCTCGTAGATCTCGCGGGCGCGCTCGCCGAGCGGACGGCCGCCGCTGGCCAGGGTGCGCGTGCAGTCCGAGCAGTAGCCGTCGAGCCGCGCGCCCCAGTCGACGGTGACCAGCTCGCCGGGCGCGATCTCGACGTCGCGCGGGACGGCGTGCGGCAGCGCCCCGTGGGCGCCGGCGGCGACGATCGAGGGGAACGCGACGTCCTCGGCGCCGGCGCGGCGCATCGCGTGCTCGAGGTCGAAGGCGACCGCGCGCTCGGTCCTCCCGGCGAGCCCGGGGCCGACCACCGCCTCCTCGAAGGCGGTGGTCGCCAGCTCGGCCGCGGCGGCGATCCGCTCGATCTCGCTGGCGTCCTTGACCTCGCGCAAGCCGGCGACGAGCGGCCCGACCGCCACCAGCTCGACCGTCGCGCCCGCCTTCTCGGCCAGCCGCCGGTGGGCGCGGACGGTCACCTCGGTGTCGTCGAAGCCGATCCGCCCGGACGGAGCGGCGGCCGCGAGCTCGCCGAGCAGGTCGCGCCCGGCGCGGACGATCTCGAAGCCGTCGCCGACCTGATCGGCGGCCTGCTCGAGGTAGCGGAAGTCGGTCAGGAACAGCCGTCTGTCGCCGGCGACCAGGCAGGCGCCGTTGGTGCCGGTGAAGCCGGTCAGCCAGCGGACGTCGAGGCGGCCGGTGACCAGCAGCCCGTCGAGGTCGGCCTCCGCGAGCGCCGCGGCGAGGCGCGCGGCGCGGGCCGCCGGGACGCTCACCGGGCCAGCTCCGCGTGCAGGATCTCGAGCGCGTCGCGGTAGCCCTCGGCGCCCTTGCCCTGGACGCGGCCGACGCAGAGGTCGCCGATCACGGTGATCCGGCGCCAGTCGTCGCGGCTGTCGACCTCGGAGATGTGGACCTCGACCGCCGGCAGGCCGCAGACCTCGAGCGCGTCGCGGATCGCGTAGGAGTAGTGGGTCCACGCGCCCGGGTTGAGGACCAACCCGTCGGCGCGGTCGCGCGCGCGGTGCAGCTCCTCGCAGAACTCGCCCTCGTGGTTGGTCTGCCAGAAGGTCACGTCGAAGCCCAGCTCGGCCGCGTAGCCCTTGATCCGCACCTCCAGCTCGGGCAGGGTGAACGTCCCGTAGACCTCGGGGTCGCGGCGGCCGAGCTGGTCGAGGTTGACGCCGTGCATGACGTCGATGCGGTGCTTGATCACGCGGCCAAGTTAGCCGACGCGCCCGCCGCCGGCCGCTCAGAACACCACGACCGACACGATCGCGAAGTAGACCGCGATCGAGAGCAGGTCCTGCACGACCGTCGCGAGCGGGCCCGAGCCGAACGCCGGGTCGCGACCGAGCCGCTGGAAGATCGTCGGCAGGATCATCGCGACGGCCGTCGCGACCGAGCAGGAGGCGACGAGGGCCAGCGCCACCGCGATCGCCACGCGGGCGTCGCCCCAGCCGACCGCGGCGAACACGAAGAACGCCACGCCGACCGCCAAGCCCATGATCAGGCCGCTGAGCAGCTCGCGCGTGACGATCGCCCGCGTCCGCACCCCCGCCGCCAGCGCGCGGATCAGCACCGCCTCGGTCTGCGTGCCGACGGCGTCGGCCATGTAGACGATCGCGGGAACGAAGAACGCGATCACGACGTTGGCCTCGAGGCGGGCGTCGAACGCGCCCATGAGGATCGCCGATGCCATCGCCCCGGCGAGCCCGATCAGCAGCCACGGCAGCCGGTGGACGAGCCGCCGCGCGACCGGCTCCTCGGCCGCCAGCCGCGCCTCGAGCACATCGGTCAGGCGCGGCTCCATCACCTCCTCCACGGGCGCCCGCCGATCGGCGACGCGGAGCTCGGAGCGGTTGGCGAGGCCGACGACGCGGCCGCGGTCGACGACCACGACGTCCTCCCCGGGAGCCCCGGCGAGCCGCTCGAGCACGGCCGCGACGGTCTCCCCGGCGGCGGCGGTGACCAACGGGAAGTCGCCGGTCGCCGCCACTACCGCCTCAGCCCTCGTGGACCTCGGCGACCGCGGCGCGCAGCGCGTCGGGCGCGATCGCGTGCCCCGGCGTCACCCGGCCGGGCTCCTCGACGAGCACGAACGGGACCCGCCCGCCACTGCGCTTCTTGTCGCGCTCGGTGAGCGCGACGACGTCGTCGACCGACGCGCCGCCGAAGCTCGCCGGCAGGCCGTGCGCGGCGAGCAGCTCGGCCACCTCGGCGCGCAGCGCGTCGGCGCCGGAGAGCCGCAGCGCCGCGAGCAGCCCGACCGCCACCGCCTCGCCGTGGCGGTAGCGGGCGTAGCCGGTCGCCGACTCGATCGCGTGCGCGACGGTGTGGCCGAGGTTGAGGATCTGGCGCAGGCCGCCGTCGCGCTCGTCCGCCGCGACGACGGCGAGCTTGGTCCGCAGGCAGCCGAGGATCGTCTCGTCGTCGACGGGGCCGCCGCGGCGGACGTGCGCCCACAGCGACCCGCCGGCGATCAGCGCCGTCTTGACCACCTCCGCGTAGCCGGCCGCCAGCTCGGCCGGCGGCAGCGTTCCCAGCAGCGCCGGGTCGCAGACGACGGCCGCCGGCTGATGGTAGGCGCCGGCGTAGTTCTTGCCCTCGGCGATGTCGACCCCGGTCTTGCCGCCGTAGGCGGAGTCGACCTGGGCGACCAGCGTGGTCGGCACCTGGACGCAGCGCATGCCGCGCTGGTAGATCGCCGCGCAGAAGCCGGCGAGGTCGCCGACCACGCCGCCGCCGAGCGCGACGACGAGGTCGCCGCGCTCCGCGCCGGCGCGCGCCAGCTCGCCCAGCACCCGCTCGACGGTGGCGAGGTTCTTCGCGGTCTCCCCCGGGTCGATCGCGATCGCCCGCGAGACGCCCAGCGCCGCCGCCACATCGGTGTCGGTGACCGTGAGCCGCCGGCCGTCGGTGGGATGCTCGAACCCCGCCGCGTGCAGGCCCCTGCCGAAGAACACCGGGTAGCTGCCCGAGGCCGCGTCCGCCCAGACCATCCGCGGCCGGCCGCCGACGGTCGCGCGGGCCGCGCGCAGCGCCTCCAGCGCCGGGGTAGCGCGCCGCGCGGCGCCCTTGCTCGCGGTCGCGGGCAGGGTCGCGTCGGCGGCGGCCGCGTAGACGGCGGCGCGATCGGCGAAGAGCTGCTCGAAGCGCGCGCGGTCGCGCGCGAGCGGGCGGCCGCGGCCCGACGCGCGCCGCCAGGCCACCTCGGCGCTCACCTCGACGTGGACGACGGTGTGCTCGGCGAGCGCCGCGCGGACCGGCTCGGAGGCGAGCGCCCCGCCGCCGAGCGCGATCACGCGCGCGTCGGGGTCGGCGAGCAGGCCGAGCACGACCTCCTCCTCCAGCGCGCGGAACGCCCGCTCCCCCTCGCGGTCGAACCAGCCCTCGATCGGCTCCCCGATCCGCTCCTCGATCACGCGGTCGGAGTCCGCCGCGGCGACCCCGAGCTCGGCCGCGACGCGGCGCGCGGCCGTCGACTTGCCGGCCCCCATGAAGCCGACGAAGACGAGCGCCCCGCCCCTGCCTCCGCCCGGCGCCGGGTCGCTCAGCGGCGCCACCCGATGCGCTCCTCGTAGGCGCGCAGGGCGGCGATGGCGTCGTCGATGTGATCGCCGCCGAGCTTCTCCTTGTAGCCGTCGGCGAGCACCAGCGCGACCATCGCCTCGGCCACCACCGCGGCCGCCGGCACCGTGCACGAATCGGTGCGCTCGCGCAGAGCCTGCGCCGGCTCGTGGGTCTCGATGTCGACCGAGCGCAGCGGCTTGGTCAGGGTCGGCAGCGGCTTCATCGCGCCGCGCACCAGCAGCGGCAGGCCGTTGGTCATCCCGCCCTCGACCCCGCCCGCGCGGTTGGTCTCGCGGGTGTAGCCGGCGTCGTCGCCGTAGAAGATCTCGTCGTGGGCCTGCGAGCCGACCCGCTCGCCGAGCTCGAAGCCGTCGCCGATGCCGACGCCCTTGAGCGCCTGGATCGACATGATCGCCTGCGCGAGCCGGCCGTCGAGCCGGCTCTCCCACGACACGTGCGAGCCGATCCCGGGCGTCACGCCGAAGGCGACGACCTCGAAGACCCCGCCGAGCGACTCGTTGGCCTTGCGGGCGGTGTTGATCTCCTCCACCATCGCCGCGGTCGCCCCCTCGTCGAGGCAGCGCACCGGCGACTCGTCGACCGCGTCGAAGGCCGCGACCGTGAGGTCGGCGGGCAGCGGAGCCGCGACCGAGCCGATCCTCAGCACGTGGCTGCGGACCTCGACGCCGAGCGCGCGCAGGTAGGTCTTGGCGAGCCCACCCGCCGCGACGCGCGCGGTCGTCTCACGCGCGCTCGCGCGCTCGAGGACGTTGCGGACGTCGCTGAATCCGTACTTCCAGACCCCGGCGAGGTCGGCGTGACCGGGCCGCGGCAGGTGGACCTCGGCCACGTCCGCGTCGACCGGCCAGGGGTTCATCCGCTCCTCCCAGTTGGCGTAGTCGCGGTTGGCCATCCGCAGCGAGATCGGGCTGCCGAGCGTCCTGCCGTGGCGGATCCCCGACGTGACCTCCGCGCGGTCCTTCTCGATCTTCATCCGGCCGCCGCGGCCGTGGCCCAGCTGGCGCCGCGCGAGGTCGGTGTCGATGTCCTCCGGGCGCACCTCCAGGCCGGCCGGCAGTCCCTCCACCACGGCCGTCAGGCCCGGACCATGGGACTCCCCGGCGGTGGTGAAGCGGATCGACATGCGACGGCCCATCCTATCCGCGGACCGGGCGCGGAGGCCGCCCCGTGCTACCGCGCGAGCTTGCCGAACTTGTCCCGCAGCCGGTGATAGAAGCTGGCGCCGGCGATCTGGGCGAGCTGGGCCATGTCGTGGCAGAAGCGGACCTCGACCTGCTCGCGGGGCGCGAGCGTGCAGACGGTGCGCCCATCGGTGGTGACGTCGACGGGCTCGTCGGGCGACTTGTTGACCACCTGGAGGATGTCGTCGGGCGCGACGACGAGCGCGCGCGCCGACAGGGTGTGCGGGGCGATGAACGAGACGACGTAGCCCTCGACGCCCCAGGCCATCACGGGCCCGCCGTTGGCGAGGTTGTAGCCGGTCGATCCGGCCGGGGTGGCGATCACGAGGCCGTCGCAGCGGACTTCGCCGATCTGCTCGCCCTTGACCGCGTAGCTGAGCGCGGCGACGCGCAGGTCGGGCCGGCGGTGGAAGGAGACGTCGTTGACGGCCAGCTGGGGCCCGGAGGAGGTGGCGACCTCGAGCGCCGGCAGCCCCAGGACGTCGAACTCGCCGCGCAGGGCGCGGGCGATCGCCCCGTCGAGGTCGTCGCGCTCGACGGTGGACAGGAAGCCGATCGCGCCGAAGTTGATCGCGAACACCGGCACGTCGCGGCCGGCGAAGCGGCGCATCGCCGAGAGGATCGTGCCGTCGCCGCCGAGCGCCACGACGAGATCGGTCGGGCCGTCGGGGTCGGCGCCGAGCTCGACGCCGGGCAGCGCGGGGACGTCGTGCTTGTCCAGCTCCTCCGGCGGCACGCGCAGCGCGACCCCCGCCGCGCTCGCCAGCTCCGCGAGCCGGCGCAGCCCGTCGCCGGTCGCTCCACCCGGGCTGTGGCGGGTGAAGACGGTGATCGTCGCGGGCGCGGTCACGGCTCCACCGTTCGCGCCGCCGCCTCGAGGTCCTCCAGCGCGCCCGGACGGCCGGCCTCGGCGAGGTGGACGAACGTCTCGCGGTTGCCGGCCGGCCCCGGCAGGCCCGAGGAGGCGAAGCCGAGCACCGCGGCGCCGAGCTCGGCGCGTGCGTGAGCGGCGACGGCGACCAGCGCGGCGCGGCGGTCGGCCGCCTCGCGCACCACTCCGCCGCTGCCGACCCGCTCGCGGCCGACCTCGAACTGCGGCTTGACCATCGCCAGGCAGTCGAAGCTCGGCGCCGCGCAGCCGAGCACCGCACCGAGCAGCTTGCGCAGCGAGATGAACGAGACGTCGATCGCCACCAGCTCGGGCGCGAACGGCAGCGCCGCCGGCTCGAGCGCCCGGGCGTTGACTCGCTCGAGCACCGTCACGCGCGGGTCCTCGCGCAGCTTCCAGCTCAGCTCGCCGTAGGCGACGTCGACGCATACGACCGCCGCGGCGCCGCGCTGGAGCAGGCAGTCGGTGAATCCGCCGGTCGAGGCCCCGACGTCCATGCAGCGCCGGCCGGACGGGTCGAGGGCGAGCGCGTCGAGCGCGTTGGCGAGCTTGACGCCGCCGCGCGAGACGTAGCGCGGGCCGTCGGCGACCGCGAGGACGGCGTCCTCGGCGACGAGCTGGCCGGGCTTCTCGACCCGCCGGCCGTCGTCGCCGATCCGCACATCACCCGCCATCACTGCCGCGGCCGCGCGCGTGCGCGACTCGTAGAGCCCGCGCTCGGCGAGCAGGGTGTCGACCCGGCGCTTGCCCACGCGCAGAGCCTACCCGGGTGGGCTCAGCCGCCGGCGTGGGCGCGGACCGCGTCGTAGGCGAGCTCGGGGCCGTAGCCCTTGCGGACGAGCATCCGCCAGGCGCGGTCGCGGGCACGGTCGTCGGCCGGCGGCTCGGGGACCTTCTGGGCGAGCAGGGCGAGTGCGTCGCCGAGCTCGTCGTCGGGCGCGGTGTCGGCGAGGGCCGCCTCGACGAGGTGGTCGGGCACGCCGCGGCGGCGCAGCTCACGGTCGATCCGCTCGCCGCCCCACCGCTCGAGCGCCCGCTTGTCCTCGGCGAACCGGCGCGCGTAGCGGGCGTCGTCGAGGAAGCCGGCCGCGGTCAGCTCCTCGACCGCGCCGTCGATCGACTCGGGCTCGACCCGCTTGCCCTCGAGGTAGGCGCGCAGCTCGGCGACCGTGCGCTCCTTGCGGTTGAGCGCACGGTAGGCGAGGTCGAGTGCGCGCTGGCGCTCCTGGGTCACTAGGCCGCCTGCTGGGTTACCTCGCCGGTCTCCGGGTCGACGCCCGGCGGCACCGCGGCGACCGGGGTGTCGTCCCCGACGCCGGTCGCGGCGTAGATCCGCCGCTCGATCTCGGCCATCATCTCCGGGTTCTCGCGCAGGAACGCCTTGGCGTTGTTGCGCCCCTGGCCGAGCCGCTGGTCGCCGTAGGAGAAGAACGAGCCCGACTTGGTGACGATGTCGTGCTCGATCCCGAGGTCGATCAGGCAGCCCTCGGTCGAGATGCCGACGCCGTACTCGATGTCGAACTCGGCCTGGCGGAACGGCGCCGCGACCTTGTTCTTGACGACCTTCACGCGGACGCGGTTGCCGACCGCCTCGGTGCCCTCCTTGAGGGTCTCGATGCGGCGGATGTCGAGCCGCTGCGACGAGTAGAACTTCAGCGCCCGGCCGCCCGGCTGGGTCTCCGGCGAGCCGAACATCACGCCGATCTTCTCGCGGATCTGGTTGGTCAGCAGGCAGAGCGTGTTGGCGCGGTTGAGGTTGCCGGCGAGCTTGCGCATCGCCTGGCTCATCATCCGCGCCTGGATGCCGACCGTCTGGTCGCCCATCTGGCCCTCCAGCTCGGCCTTCGGCGTCAGCGCCGCGACCGAGTCGATCGCGACCACGTCGACGGTGCCGGAGCGGATCAGCATGTCGGCGATCTCGAGCGCCTGCTCGCCGTAGTCGGGCTGGGAGACCAGCAGCTCGTCGACGTCGACGCCGATCCGCTTGGCGTAGACGGGGTCCATCGCGTGCTCGGCGTCGATGAACGCGCAGATCCCGCCCTGCTTCTGGGCCTCGGCGAGCACGTGGTAGACGAGCGTCGTCTTGCCCGAGGACTCGGGCCCGAAGACCTCCACGATCCGCCCGCGCGGCATCCCGCCGACGCCTAGCGCGAGGTCGAGCGACAGCGCGCCGGTCGGGATGGCCGAGACGCGGACGGCGGCCTCGTCGTCGCCCATCTTCATGATCGCGCCCTCGCCGAAGTCCTTGCGGATCTGGGCGATCGCGCTGTTCAGCGCGGCGTCGCGGGCCTTGGCGGCCTTCTCCTGGTCCTTGTCCATGCCGATCTCCTCGAAAGTACGTTGGAGGCCAGAGGCTAGGTCGCGGACCGGACGGTGCGAACGCACGTTTGCGTCAGGACCGCTACAGGACCGTTACAGGACGCTCACCGCGGCGCCGGCGCCCCACCGGCGAGCTGTCGCCGAAGGAGATGCAGCGCCACCGTCGTCGTGCGGTCACGGACGTCGTCGCGCCCGCCCGGCAGCGTCAGGTGGCGCGTCAGCGGCTCGCCACCGGCCGTGCGCACCGAGACGTAGACCGTCCCGACCGGCTTCGCCTCGCTGCCGCCGCCGGGCCCGGCGATCCCGGTCACCCCGACGCCGACATCGGCCCCGAAGCGCTCGATCGCGCCGGCCGCGAGCGCCTCGGCGACCTCCGCCGAGACCGCGCCGCGCGCCTCGATCAGCGCCGCGTCGACGCCGAGCAGCGCCGCCTTGGCCGCGTCCGAGTAGGCCACCACCCCGCCGGCGAAGTAGGCGGAGGAGCCGGGCAGCTCGGTCAGCCGGGCCGCCAGCAGGCCGCCGGTGCAGGACTCCGCGACGGCGATCGTGCGGCCGTCCAGCAGCCGCGCCACCTGCTCGTCGACCGAGCTGCCGTCGGTCGAGAAGATCGTGTCGCCGTGGCGCTCGCCGAGCACCCGCTCCAGCGCCGTCCAGCTCCCCTCCGCGTGGGCCTCGTAGCGCGTGACGACCTCGACCTCGCCGCGCCGCAGGCAGGTCGTGATCTCGAGGTCGGAGAAGCCGTCGCCGATCGCCTCCTCGGCCACGCGCAGCGTCTCGGCGATCTCGGACTCGGGGATGCCGAACAGCCGCACCATCGTCTGCGAGTACTCGGTCGCGCGGGCGAGCACGGCCTGGAACGGCGGCGAGGCGACCGCGTCGGGCCACATCCGCGCCAGCTCGCGTGGCGGGCCCGGCAGCACGACGACCGCCGGCGTCCGGGCGCCCGCCGGCACCGCCATCCCGGGCGCGGTGCCGACCGGCGCCAGCACCGTCGCCCCCTCCGGCACCAGCGCCTGCTTGCGGTTGGAGGCCAGCACCGCCTCCGGGTCGAGGTGGGGCCAGCGCTTGATCAGCGGTCGCAGGATCGCCGCGATCCGCTCCTCCAGCTCCGGGTCGAGCGCCAACTCGACGCCGGCGAAGCGCGCGACGATCTCGAGCGTCAGGTCGTCGGCGGTCGGCCCGAGGCCGCCGCTGGTGAGGATCAGGTCGCAGCCCTGGTCGGCGAGGAAGCGCAGCTGGGCCTCCATGTCCTCGGGCCGGTCGCCGCAGATCGTGATGTGGGCGAGGTCGATCCCCAGCTCACGCAGCCGGTCCGACAGCCAGGGGCCGTTGCGGTCGCGCACGCGGCCGGTGAGCACCTCGGTGCCGGTGACGACGATCCCCGCGCGGGCGCTCACGCGCAGGGCGCCTCGGTCGCGTCGATCTCGGTCGTCCCGTCGCGGGTGATCGCGAGCGCGATCGGGTCGCCGCCCGGCGCGATCGCCACGGCCTCGCCGCCGACGGTCACCGTCGCGGTCCGCAGGCCGAGGTTGAGCCGCACCTCGTCGGGGTTGCGGAAGGTCTGGGGCGAGGTGATCGTCTCCTCGAAGGTCACGGCGGTCCCCGGCCCGGTGTCGACGCAGACGTAGGTCGCGTCGGCCGGGGTCACGCGCACGACCACGCCCTGCGCCGCCGCGCGCCGCCGCGCACGCTGGCGCCGCTCGCGCTGGGCCTGGCGCCGCTGGGCGGGCGTCGGCGCGGTCCTGGGCTCGGTGGCGACCGTCTCCCCCGCCGAGCCGCCCCCGCCGCCGTCGTCCTCGCCGCCGGTCAGCCCGAGCACGATCAGCAGCGCGAGCACGGCCGCGACGATCCCGCCCGCGATCCAGCGCCCGCGGCGCGGCGGGCGGGCGGGCGGGCGGCGCAGCGGACGGCGGTCGCGCGGCAGCGGCCCGAGCTGGTGGAGGTCCTGGCGCTCGTCCTCCTGGGTCTGGCGGTAGGCCTCGACGATCGGGTAGGGGTCGAGCCCGACGGCCTCCGCGTAGGTGCGCAGGAAGGTCCGCACGAACGTCGGCCCGGGCAGCAGCGACCACTCCTCGTTCTCGAGCGCGCGCAGGTACTTCGCGCGGATCTTCGTCCGCTCCTCGATCTCAGCGATGTCGAGGCGCTGGCTCATCCGCGCCTCGCGCAGCGTTTCCCCGATCGCAGGCATGGAGCGCAGTATTCTCGTTGACGCCGCTCGGCGCTAGCCGTCGGGGGCGCCGTCTTGCGTCGCCGCGACGGGCTCGGGGTCCATCTCCTCGCCGAGGGCCTCGAGGATCCGCGGCAGGTCGGCCTCGGTGATCAGCACCTTGCGCGCCTTCGACCCCTCGTAGCCGGAGATCACCCCGCGCCGCTCGAGCATGTCGATCAGCCGGCCCGCGCGCGTGTAGCCGACCCGCAGCCGGCGCTGGAGCATCGACGTCGACGCGGTGTCCATCTGGACGACGGTCCGGATCGCCTCGGCGAGCAGGTCGTCCTGGTCGGGGTCGTAGTCGGCGCGCTCGTCGGCCTCCTCCTCGCCCTCGACGGCCTCGAGCAGCTCCTCGTGCAGCTCGGGCTCGCCCTGGTGGCGCCAGTGGCCGGTCAGCTTCTCGATCTCGTCCTCGTCGACGAAGGCGCCCTGGATCCGGTTGAGCTTCGAGCCGTTGCCGGGCTTGAACAGCATGTCGCCCTTGCCGAGCAGCGACTCGGCGCCGTTCTGGTCGAGGATCACGCGCGAGTCGGTCTGCGACGAGACCGCGAAGGCGATCCGCGCCGGGACGTTCGCCTTGATCATCCCGGTGATGATGTCGGCGCTCGGGCGCTGGGTGGCGAGCAGCAGGTGGATGCCGACCGCGCGCGACTTCTGCGCCAGGCGGATGATCGCGTCCTCGACCTCGCCGGGGGCGATCATCATCAGGTCGGCGAGCTCGTCGATCACGCAGAGCACGTAGGGCAGCGGCCGCTCCCCGTCGCGGACGCGGGCCCGGTTGAGCTCCTCGAGCTTGCGCGTGCGCGCCTTGGACATCAGCGAGTAGCGCTCCTCCATCTCGCCGATCAGGTTCTGGAGCACGTTGGCCGCCAGCCGCGGGCTGGTCACGACCGGGGTGAGCAGGTGCGGGATCTGCTCGTAGAGGTTGAGCTCGACCTGCTTGGGGTCGACGAGCACCAGCCGCACCTCGTTCGGCGTGGCGCGCATCAGGATCGAGGAGAGCATCGCGTTGACGCAGCCCGACTTGCCGGCGCCGGTGGTGCCGGCGACCAGGACGTGCGGCTGCTGGGCGAGGTCGATGCCGATCGCGCGGCCGTCGATGTCCTTGCCGAGCCAGACCGCGAGCGGCGACCAGCCGCCGGGCGGCTCCTGGGCGACGTCGCCCAGGTGGACCATGTGGCGGATCGTGTTGGGCACCTCGACCCCGACGGCCCGCTTGCCGGGGATCGGGGCGAGGATGCGGACGTCGTCGGCGGCGAGCGCGTAGGCGAGGTCGTCGCGCATGTTCGAGACCTTCGACATCTTGATCCCTGGCGCGAGCCGCAGCTCGTAGCGGGTGACGTGCGGTCCGCTGACCGAGCCGACGACCTTCGCCTCGACGCCGAAGTGGCCGAGCGCCTCGACGAGCTGGCCGGCGATCTTGTCGGTCGGGTCGCTCTTGGTCTTGCGGCCGGCCGGCGTCCGCTTGAGGTAGCTCTCGGCCGGCAGCGTGTAGTCGACGTCGTCGGCCTCGGTGACGCCGCCGGTGCGGCGCTTGCCCATCGGGGTGAGCTCCTCCTGGACCGGCTCGCCGAGCGGCGCGTCGGGCTCGGGGTCCGGCTCTGCCCCGTCCTCGGCGTCGGGCGTGTCGTCGCCGCCGATCGCCTCCACCCCTTCGGCGGCCTCGAACGGCTCGTCGTCGGCGGCCCAGTCGGGGTCGGTGTCGGCCTCGGGGGCCGGCGCGTCGTCGCCCTCGCCGAAGAGGTCGGGGAAGCGCTCCTCGGCGTTGAGCGCCGGCGCCTCGACGTGGGTGGCGTGGACGACCGGCTCGACGCCGGGCGGCTCGGGCGGACCGTCGCCGACCGGTCCCTCGGCGCCCTGCTCCTCGCCGCCCATGCCGAAGCGGCGCGCGGCGGGGCTGAGCGGCCCGCGGTCGCCGGAGAGCACGGCCGTCAGCTCGGAGGTCGAGTGGCGCACCACGCGCGTGGTCGCCGCTACGCCGTTGCCGGTCGCGGCGAGGATCGAGGCCAGCGACGCGCCGGTGAGCAGCAGGATGCCGCCGGTCATCAGGAAGACGAAGATCAGGTGCGAGCCGACGGTCGAGAAGAGCGCGCTGGTGCCCGCGTAGAGCAGCTCGCCGAGCACCCCGCCGCGGTCGGAGACGTAGCTGGCCTCGAGCAGCGGCTCGTGTGGCTCGGCGCCGGGACCGAGGCCGAGCGAGCCGGCGGCGAGACCGAGCGCGAGCCCGAGCGTCAGGCAGATCGCCCCGGCGCGAAACGGCTTGAGCGTCGGCAGCAGGTCGCCGACGACGACGATCAGCCCGGCGGCGATCACCCCGACCGGGACCAGGTATGAGACGCCGCCGAAGAGGAAGCGCAGCGCGTCGGTCGTCGCCTCGCCGACGCGGCCGCCGGTCTGGCCGCCGTAGAGGACGATCGCCAGGAAGCAGCCGAACGCGATCAGGCCGAGCCCGATCAGGTCGCGCTGGTGGTCCTCGAGGGCGGGCAGCCCGCTCGCGCGCGCCCCCTTGCGGGCCGGCTTGCGCCGAGCCGGCTTCCTGCGTGTGCCGCGGCTTGCCATGGCTGAATCCGTTCCTTCGACGGCGGCGGTCGCCTCCCTCCCTACCATCTGGCACATGGATCGCACCCCGAGGGTCCTGGTCGTCGAGGACGACCGCGACATCGCCGACGTGCTGCGCCGCTCGCTTGGCATCGACGGCTACGAGGTCCGGGTCGCCGGCGACGGCGAGAGCGCGCTCGACGCGGCCGGGGTCTTCGAGCCCGACGCGGTGATCCTCGACCTCGGCCTGCCGAAGCTCGACGGCGTCGAGGTCTGCCGGCGCCTGCGCGCCGACGGCGGCGACGTGCCGATCCTGATGCTGACCGCCCGCGACGGCCTCGACGCGCGCGTCGAGGGGCTCGACTCCGGCGCCGACGACTATCTCGTCAAGCCGTTCGAGCGGCGCGAGCTGCTCGCCCGCCTCCGTGCGCTGTTGCGCCGCCGCCCGCCGCGCGGCAGCGCTTCGCTGACCAGCGGCGACCTGCGGCTGAACCCCGACTCGCGCGAGGCGCTGCGCGGCGAGCGCGAGCTGGAGCTGACCAGCCGCGAGTTCGAGCTGCTCGAGTACTTCATGCGCAACGAGCGGCTGGTGGTCTCGCGCCAGCGGCTACTCGACGAGGTGTGGGGCTACCACCCGTTCGCCGAGACCAACACCGTCGACGTGTTCATCTCGAACCTGCGCCGCAAGCTGGAGTCCGGCGGCGAGGAGCGGATCCTCCACACCGTGCGCGGCGCCGGCTATGTGCTGAGGCCGGAATGAGGAGCCCGCTCGCCGCCGTCCGGCTGCGGCTGCCGATCCGCGTCAAGCTCGCGGCGGTCTCCGGCGGGTTGACGTTCGTGATCCTGCTCGCCTTCGCGCTCGGCGTCGCGACGTTCACCGAGCGCAACCTGCGGTCGAGCTTCGACAGCGAGCTCAACGAGGCCGCCGCGAACCTCCAGACCTACCTGCAGGTCAACGGCTTCAGCGCGCAGGTCAGCGACGACGTGTTCCGCATCGCCTCCGTGGGCGGCGCGCAGCTGCGTGTCTGGGATCGCGTCAACAACCGGGTCTACGGGGGCCGGACGCTGGCGCTCGGCCCGCTCTTCGAGGGCACGCGCGACTTCGGCCGCTACCGCGTGGTCGCCCGGCCGCTGATCGGCCAGGCGTTCAACCCCACGACCCGCGACGACTTCTCGACGACCCAGCCGCGCCCGCTCGACGGCGCGGTCGCGGCGATCCAGTACGGCCGCCCGACGGCGAACCTCGACGCGACGATCTCACGCGTGCGGTTCTTCCTGCTGCTCGGCGTGCTGATCGGCACGGTGTTCGCCTGCATCGCCGGCTTCTTCGTGGCGCGGCGCGCGATGCGGCCGATCGCCGGGTTGACGAAGGCGGCGCGCGAGGTCGCGCGGACCCGCGACCCGGGCAAGACGGTGCTGCCGCGGCCGGTCGCCAACGACGAGGTCGCCGAGCTTTCGACGACGCTGAGCGCGATGCTCGCCCAGCTGGCGGCGGCCCGTGGCGAGACGGAGGCGGCGCTGCTGCGCCAGCGCGAGTTCGTCGCCGACGCCTCCCACGAGCTGCGCACCCCGTTGACGAGCATCCTCGCGAACCTCGAGCTGCTCGAGGAGGAGCTGGCGCGCCCGGGCGGCCCGCGCAACCCGGCGCTGGCGGCGGAGATCACCGACTCGGCGCTGCGCTCCTCGCAGCGGATGCGGCGGCTGGTCGGCGACCTGCTGCTGCTCGCCCGCGCCGACGCCGGCCGCGAGACGGCCCACGTCCCCGTCGATCTGGCGACCGTCGTCGCCGAGGCGGCGCGCGAGGCCGCCCCGGTCGGCGGCGAGCACCCGCTCTCGCTCGACCTGCCCGACCAGGCGGGCGTCGTGACCGTCGAGGGCGCCCGCGACGACCTCCACCGGCTGGCCCTGAACCTGATCGAGAACGCCTTCCTGCACACCCCGCCCGGGACGCCGGTGGTCGCGTCGCTGCGTCGCGCCGGCGACACGGTCGTGCTCGCGGTCGCCGACCGCGGCCCGGGCGTCCCGGAGGCCCTGCGCGAGCGGATCTTCGACCGCTTCACCCGTGGCGAGGGAGACCGCAGCCAGATCCGCGGCACCGGCCTCGGCCTCTCGATCGTCCGCGCCGTCGCCACCGCCCACGGCGGCACCGCCCGGGTCTCCGACGCTCCCGGCGGCGGCGCCCTCTTCGAGATCTACCTCCCGGCCGCTCTCGCGGACGCCCCGCCAGACACGTCCGAGCCGAGCACCCAGCAGCGGACCTCCAGCGCCTGAGGCGCTCGGGCGGGCGGAGGCTCAAGCCCGGGTGGCGCTCCGCTCGCGGCGGGCGAGCGAGGGTCGCGACGGCTCTCGTTTGGCTGGGTAGGGGACGCGTGGTGAGAAGCGTCCACCCAAGGGACGGAACTCACCACTGGCCCGGGCCACTGTGGCCTCGACGCCGTCCCATCGGCCGTCCCGGCCCGTCGTTCGCCGCTTCGCCCCCGCCGTCCCGCGCTTTCCCGGGCCGCTTCAGGGTCCGTGCATCATCTCCCGGCTATCTCTCAACCCATCCATCGTTTACCGCCCATAGACCGGCAAACGTCGGGCTGGCTCGCGGAAGACCAGGAAACGCCGGACCCGAACCCCAAGGTTGAGCCGACGTTCCAGGCTCCCGCTCTCCCACCCAAGGAGCGGCCGGCGCGTAGCGCCCCTCCACGCCGGCCTCCGCGGGTGGCGACGGTGACGACCTTCGCGCGCAGGCGAAGCGCGGAGCTACTCCCGAAGACCCCTCACACGGACAGCCGGCACCACGCCCAACGGGAGAGCGCTAAGCGCAGCCGAGCACGAAGGCTCGTCACCGGAGACAGGACCCGCGGGGAACCCGGCCGGACCCGCGGGGAAAGCGGCCCGACCCTAGGCCCTCCCGCCCCCTAAGCCGCGCTCGGATCCGCTTCCACTTCCGCCGCCCGCCGCGCCGCCCGCGGGATCACGAAGCGGATGCCGGAGCGCTCGTCGTCGATCGAGCAGGTCTTGTTGTCGATCAGGCCGAGCCGCTTGGCGATCGGGACGACCTGCATCTGGTTGAGGTAGCGGTCGTGGCCGCGCTTGCGGGTGATGACCCAGACGTAGCCGGAGTCCTTCATCCGTGTGCGGTAGCGGACGAGGATCTCCTTGGCGTCTTCGAGCGACTCGACGAGGACGATCGCCCCGTCGAGCTCGCCGTCGCGGACGAGGCCGCGGCCGATCGCCTGCTTGACGCCGTCGCGGAGTCCGGGGCCGACGTCGCCGACGACCTCGATTCGCTCGCCTTCGCTGACGCCGAGCTTCTGGATCGTGCTGCGGTGGCTGTAGTCGCGGTCTGCCATCTGCGGCGGTCAATTGTGACATTTCCGACAGACGGCACGCGCAGGGTGCAAGGGCCATGCCGGGCCGGGGGGCGGCGCGGTAAGGTTGTGCCGTGGCCTTCTCGGGAATCTTGACCGCGATGGTGACGCCCTTCGACGCCGACGGCGGGCTCGCCGAGGACGAGACTGCGCGCCTCGCCAGGCACTGCCTGGCCAACGGCTCTGACGGCCTGGTGTTGACCGGGACGACGGGCGAGGCTTCGACGCTGTCCGACGACGAGAAGGCTCGGGTCTGGGAGATCGGGCTGGAGGTGTCGAGGGCGGAGCGGCCGGGTGCTCCGGTGATCGCGGGGACGGGCTCGAACGACACCCGTCATGCGATCGAGCTCAACGAGCGCGCCGCGGCGGCAGGCGTGGACGGCGTGCTGGTGGTGGCGCCGTACTACAACCGTCCGAACCGCCGGGGCCTGCTGGCGCACTTCCGGGCGGTCGCGGCGGCGACCGATCTGCCGATCGTCGTCTACAACATCCCGGTCCGCTGCGGGGTCGACATGCCCAACGACCTGCTCGCCGAGCTGGGCCGGCTCGACAACGTGGTCGCGGTCAAGCAGGCTCGCGACGAGGACGTCGCGCCGATCGACGGCGTGGATCTGCTGGCGGGCAACGACGACCTGCTCGGCCGGGTGCTCGACATGGGCGGTGCGGGTGGGATCCTGGTCGCCTCGCAGGTGGTCGGCAACGAGATGCGGCGGATGGTCGACGAGCCGGACCGCCGGGCGGAGATCGAGCGCGGGCTGCTGCCGCTGTACGCGGCGCTGGGCGTCGCGCCCGCGTGCGTGTCGGCGAAGGCGGCGCTGCGGCTGCTCGGCCACGCGGTTGGCGGCGTGCGGCTGCCGATGGTCGATGTCGACGACGGCGAGCTGGCGACGATCCGTACGGCGCTGCAGGCGCAGGGGATGCTCGGCGAGGGCGGCGCTGCCGCCACACCGGCCGGGCACAGCGGAAGGGCATAGGGCTTGGCTTCGAAGCTGCGGGTCCTCCCGCTCGGCGGGCTGGGCGAGATCGGCAAGAACATGACGGTCTTCGAGTACGAGGACCGGCTCGTGCTCGTGGATGTTGGCCTGCGCTTCCCGGCGCCGGACCAGCTCGGCGTCGATCTGGTGCTGCCGGACTTCACGGCGCTGCGCGAGCGTGCGGACGACATCGAGGCGATCTTCGTCACCCACGGCCACGAGGACCATCTGGGCGGTCTCCCCTACCTGCTGCGCGAGCTGGACATCGCGCCGCGGATCTTCGGCGGCCCGCTGACGATGGCGATGGCCCGCTCGAAGCTCGACGAGCACAAGCTCAACGACGTGGCGGTCACCCAGATCCGTCCCGGCGACGTGCTGTCGGCGGGCCCGTTCGACGTCGAGCCGGTGAAGCTCGCGCACTCGATCCCGGACATGTTCGCCTATGCGCTGCACTGCGATCTGGGCACGACGCTGATCACCGGCGACTACAAGTTCGACCAGACCCCGGTCGACGGGATCCCGGCGGACATGGCGCGGCTGGCGGAGCTGGGCTCCGAGGGCGTGCTGCTGCTGTGCGGCGACTCCACCAACGCCGACCGCGCGGGCTGGTCGCTGTCGGAGTCGCTGGTCGGGCCGAAGCTCGAGGAGACGTTCTCGCGCTGCGAGGGCCGGATCGTCGTGACCTCGTTCGCGTCGAACATCCACCGCGTCCAGCAGGTGGTCGACGCGGCGGCGGCGCTCGGGCGCAAGGTGGCGCTGGTCGGCCGCTCGATGCGCAAGAACGTGAACATCGGCAGCTCGCTCGGCCACATCCACATCCCGGACGGAATGCTGGTCGAGCCGCGTGAGATCGAGGACTTCCCCGACCACAAGCTGATCGTGCTGTCGACCGGCAGCCAGGGCGAGCCGTTCTCGGCGCTGCGGCGGATGGCCCAGGGCGACCACCCCCACGTCGAGCTCCACGACGGCGACACGGTCGTCTTCTCGGCGACCCCGGTGCCGGGCAACGAGCGGGCGGTCAACGAGACGATCGACCGGCTCTTCCACATCGGCTGCGACGTGGTCACCGCCCGTCACGCGCCGATCCACGCGTCCGGCCACGGCTATGCGGAGGAGCTGAAGCTGATGCTCAACCTGACGCGGCCGCGCTACGTGCTGCCGGTCCACGGCGACTACCAGCGGATCAAGCTCCACGGCGAGCTGGCCGAAGCGGTCGGCATCCCGTCGGAGGCGATCTTCGCGGGCGACAACGGCATCCCGCTCGAGATCGACCGCGACGGCGTCGCGGCGCTCGGGGAGCGCGTCCACTCGGGCGTGGTGTTCGTCGACGGCCTCGAGGTCGGCGACATCGAGGACATCGCGCTGCGCGACCGCCGGATGCTCTCCGCCGACGGGATCTTCATCGTCGTGGCGACCGTCTCGGAGGAGTCGGGCGCGTCGATGGCCCAGCCGGAGATCCTCTTCCGCGGCGTCCCGTTCATGGACGAGGACGACCCGTTCATCTTCGATCTGCGCGAGGCGGTGATCGGCTCGCTCGCCCGCGCCGCCGAGGACGGCATCCGCGACATCGACCAGCTCCAGAGCCATCTCCACGACGACGTGGCGGCGTTCGTCTACCGCGAGCTGCGCCGCCGGCCGATGGTGCTGCCGGTCGTCGTCGAGGTCTGACCCTCCCCGGCCGCCCGGCGTCCCGGGCTAGTCGAACAGCAGCGTCTCGAGCCCGAACGTGGTCGAGGACTCGAGGTCTGCGACGCGGCGGACGGCGAGCAGCACGCCGGGCATGAACGACTCGCGCGAGATGGTGTCGTGGCGGATCGTCAGCGTCTGGCCGAGGCCGCCGAAGACGACCTCCTGGTGGGCGACGAGCCCCGGCAGGCGAACCGAGTGGATCGGCTGGTGGACGTTGCCGCCGGCCGCGTCGATCAGCTCGGCGGTGCGGGCGGCGGTGCCCGACGGGGCGTCGAGCTTGCGGTCGTGGTGGAGCTCGACGATCTCGCACTCGGGCATGTGCGGCGCGGCGAGCTTGGCCGCCTCCATCATCAGCACCGCCCCGATCGCGAAGTTCGGCGCGACGAACAGGTTCGCGCAGCCGACGCCGGCGAGCTGGGCGAAGTCGGCGCCGGTGGTGCCCATCACGCAGTGGACGCCCGCCTCGAGGCAGGCACGCGCGTTGGCGAGCGCGGTGTCGGGACGGGTGAAGTCGACGACGACGTCGGCGTCGCCGAGGACGTCGGCGAGCTCGACTCCGAGCGCCGGGTCGGCGCGGCCGCTGAGCGTCATGTCGTCGGCCGCCTCGACGGCGCGGCAGACCTCCTCCCCCATCTTCCCGGCGGCGCCGGAGACCGCGACCGCGATCATGCGGCGAGCGCCTCGCTGACCGGCGCGAGCGCCGCGCGGAAGGAGTCCTCGCTGCCGCCGATCCCGGCGGCCGACAGCCGCTCGGGGTCGTAGAGCTCGGCGGCGAGCGCGGCGACGTCGTCGAGCGTGACGGCGTCCAGACGCGCCAGCACCTCGTCCAACGTGAGCACCGGCACGCCCATCAGCACGGCGCTGCCGAGCCGGTTCATCCGCGCGAGCGTCGACTCGTTCGACAGTGTCGTGCGGCCCTTGACGTTCTCGCGGGCCCGCTCCAGCTCGGCGGCGGTGACCCCGTCGGCGCTGATCCGCCGCAGCTCGCTCCCGATCGTCTCGAGCGCCTCGCCGACGTTGTCGGGACGGGTGCCGACGTAGATCCCGACCTGGCCGTCGTCGACGTACTGGCTCGCGTAGGAGAACACGGCATAGGCCAGGCCGCGCTTCTCGCGCACCTCCTGGAACAGCCGCGACGACGTCGAGCCGCCGAGGATCGTGTCGAGGATCCGCAGCGCGAAGCGCCGCTCGTCGCCGCGGGCGATCCCGCGCCCGCCGAGGCAGAGGTGGTACTGCTCGGTCTGCTTGGCGTAGAAGCGCCGGCGCGGCTCGAAGGCCGCAGGCGCCGGCGCCGCGGCGACCGCCTCGGGCCCCGCCGCGCAGTCGAGCATCCGGCCCGCCAACTCGGCGAGCTGGTCGTGGTCGACGTTGCCCGCCGCCGCCAGGACGAGGTTCGAGCCGACATAGCGCGCGTCGTGGAAGGCGGCGATCTCCGGCACCGGCACCGACGACACCACCTCGGCGCGGCCGATGATCGGACGGCCGAGCGGATGGTCGCCGAAGACCGCGTCGGAGAGCACGTCGTGGACGCGGTCCTGCGGCTCGTCCTCGTACATCGCGATCTCCTCGATCACCACCTGGCGCTCGGAGTCGATGTCGGGGTAGGTCGGGTGCAGCACCATGTCGGCGATCGCGTCGAACGCGGTCTCGAGATGGCGGTCGAGGAAGCGCGAGTAGACCGAGGTGGTCTCCTTGCCCGTCCCCGCGTTGACCTCGGCGCCGAGCGAGTCGAACAGCTCGTCGATCTCCTGCGAGCTGCGCCGGTCGGTGCCCTTGAAGAGCAGATGCTCGAGGAAGTGCGAGAGCCCCGCCTGGGCGGGGCTCTCGTCACGCGATCCTGTCCGGATCCAGAGCCCGAGCGCGATCGAGCGCACGGACTCCACGCTCTCCGTCACGACGCGAACGCCGGACGGGAGCGTGGTCAGCCGCGCGGCGTCGCCGCTCAGCGCTGATCCCTTCGGTGGTCGCCGCCGCCGTTGTCGCGCCGGCGCCGGTCGCCGCGGTCACGGCCGCCGCGACGCTCGCCGCCACCACCACCGCCACGGGGACCCTTGTCGCCGGTGCCGACGGACGCCAGCTCCTCGGCCGTCTTGCCGGCGATGTCCGGATCGTCCGCGCGGCGCAGTCCGACACGGCCGCGCTCGCGGTCGACCTCGACCACCCGCACCGCCAGCTCGTCGCCGCGCGAGAGGACGTCCTCGACCGCGTCGACCCGCTCGCCGGGCTTGACGTTGGAGATGTGCAGCAGGCCGTCGTTGCCCTTGGTCAGCTCGACGAACGCGCCGAAGGTCGTCGTCTTGACGACCTTGCCGACGAACTCGTCACCGACCTCGACGTCCTTGGTCATCGACCGGATCCGGTCGACGAGGGCGTCGCCCTGCTCGCCGGTCGCGGCGAACACGCGCACCGTGCCGTCGTCGTCGATGTCGATCTGGGCGTCGAACTCCTCCGACAGCGCCCTGATCGTCTCGCCGCCCTTGCCGATCACCATGCCGATCTTCTCGGTGTCGATCTGGATCTGGCCGATCCGCGGGGCGTGCTTGGACAGCTCGCCGCGCGGGCCCTCGAGCGCCTCGGCCATCTTGCCGAGGATGAACGTGCGACCCTCCTTCGCCTGGGCGAGCGCGTCGCGCAGGATGTCGAAGGTCACGCCGGTGATCTTGATGTCCATCTGCAGGGCGGTGATGCCCTCGGAGGTGCCGGCGACCTTGAAGTCCATGTCGCCGAGATGGTCCTCCACGCCCGCGATGTCGGAGAGCACGATGTAGTCGTCGCCCTC
>JAAYBF010000138.1 GCA_012718975.1 Solirubrobacterales bacterium
GCTCGCGCTGACCGGCGTCGCGGCGATGGCGATCGGCAACGTGGCGATGGTCGCGGTGATGACGATGACCCCGGTCCACATGGAGGACGCCGGCCAGTCGCTCGGCGCTGTCGGCCTGGTGATCTCGCTGCACGTCGCCGGCATGTACCTGCCGTCGCCGCTCTCGGGGGCGCTCGCCGACCGCCGCGGCCGGCTGCCGGTGCTCGCGGCCGGCGGCGTGGTGCTCGTCGCCGCCGGGATCTGCTCGGCGCTGGCGCCCGGCGAGCAGACGGCGCTGATGGCGGTCGCGCTGGTGCTGCTCGGCGTCGGCTGGAACCTCGGCCTCGTCGGCGGCAGCGCGCTGGTGACCGACGCGACCGCGCCGGCCGTCCGGCCCCAGGCCCAGGGCGCGGCCGACATGCTGATGGGCCTCAGCGGCGCCGCCGGCAGCCTCGTCGCCGGCCCGCTGTTCCACGCCGGGGCGTTCGCGCTGCTCGGCGCCGGCGCGGCCGCGCTCGGGCTCGGGCTGATGGCGCTCGCCGCGCGGGCGCGCGCGGTCCCGGCGACCGCGGGCTGAGATGATCGCGCCGGTCGCGATCGCCGCTTGGGCCGTACAGCCCAAGTTGGCGGCGGGGCCGCGCCGAACGGCGGGACCGTTGTTTGAATCGGAAGACCCCCCTCGAACGCAGCCAGGAGCAGCCACCTTGAGACGCTCGATCGTCGCCGTCACCTTCGTCCTCGCCGCGCTCGCCGCGAGCGCGCCCTCCGCGAGCGCGGTGACCGTCGGCGCGCCGCTGAACCTGCCGGCGAACACCGACCGCAGCTGCAGCGTCGCGTTCGTCGTCCTCCCCCCGCCGAGCTGCACCTTCTTCTCCAACGACATGGGCGGCGCGTGGACTTCGCAGACGCCGCCCGGCCGCTGGGTGATCAGCCAGGCGCGCGTGCGCACCGGGCCGAGCGTCGGGCCGATGGTCTTCACCGTCCTGCGCGCGCTCCGATCGAAGTCCGGCACCCAGGGCATCGCCTGCTGCAGCTCGGTCGCCGAGAGCCAGGTCTTCACCCCCCAGCCGAACGCGATCAACACCGTGACCGTGAACCTGCCGGCGGTCAACACCGTCGAGCTGGTCGACAACGAGCAGATCGAGGTCGTCGACTACCTCGGGATCACGCTGCTGAACACGACCAGCTCGGCGCCGGTGCACCTCCCGACGTCCGCCAACGATCCGGCGGCGACGGCGATGGGCAGCGCGTTCATCCCCGGCCTGCGGCTCGGCCAGACGATGCCGGGCGGAGCGCTGCCCAACGCGATCGTCCTGGTCAACGGCGAGTACCAGCCCGCCGGCTCGGGCCCCACGCCCCCGACCCCGATCGCGGGCGTCGACCCGCTCGCGGTCGCCCAGCGCGTCGCGCTGCTGCGGCGCGGCACCGCGGCGCGGCTCGCCGCCGTGCTCAACGGGCCGGGCGTGCTGCGCGCCGGCTCGCCGGCGCGGGCGCGCGTGGCGCGCGCCGCCGGGCCGGTTCAGGTCCGCGTCGCGGCCAAGCGCAAGGGCAAGCGGCGCAAGCTGGTCGCCAACAGTCGCGTCCGCGTCCGCGCCGCCGGCGAGGCGAAGATCACGGTCAGGCTCAACCGCTGGGGCCGCAAGCTGCTCGCCAAGCGTGGCCGGCTGCGGCTACCGGTGCGGGTCGCCTTCACGCCGACCGGCGGCGAGACCGTCACCCAGACGCGCAAGGTGACATTCAAGAAGCGGCCGGCCAAGCGCAAGAAGCGAGCCAAGCGCTAGCGACGCCAGCCGCCCGCGGCGCCGCCGCACACCCGCGCCCCGCCGCGCACGCCGCCGGTCCGGCCTGTGGCGAGTTCCGTCCATATCGCGGACGTTTCTCACCACTGGCCCACCGGCCCGGCGTCCGGCGCGGCGCCCCGACGCCCGGCTGCGACGCTCAGCCCTGGGCCGTGAACGAGTGGTGCTCGTGGGCGACGAGCCAGCGGCCGTCCTCGCGCCGCAGGCCGAGCGTGAGGCGCAGCCGGCGGTCGGGCTCGGCGGCGAGCCTCTCCGGGGTGCCGCAGCGCAGCAGCGCGTGGGCGTAGGCGAAGTCACCGCCGCCGGCGAACACCTCGACCGCGACCGCGTCGAACACCGCGCCGCTCGCCAGCCACTCGAGGAAGGGCGGCCACGTGGCGCTGTAGGCGTCGATTCCGCGCGCGCCGTCCTCCGGCGGCGGGACGTCGAACATCACGATGTCGTCGCTGTGTCCGGCGACCACACCCTCCAGGTCGTGCGCCCGGATCGCGCGCAGCCAGCCGTCGATCAGCTCCCGAATCTCGAGCTCGTCGTCGTTCATCGCCGTCTCCTCGCCTTTCCGTCGACACGATCGCACCAGTGACCGGCCTCGCGCACGGAACTCATCGGTGCCCCGACCGGCGAGCACGAGCCCACCTCTAGCCGTAATACTCCGTCTCTGTTTGTACGGGAGGACCGTCTGACCGCGGGAGGCAGATGAAGGCAGCGTCGCCGAAGGGGCGGCTGGAGCTGACGTGGATGGGCAAGGACATGGCCCTGATCCCGTCCGCGGAGGGCAGGTACGACTACGAGTGGGTCCGGCCCGACGATCCGCGGGTCCTCGAGGTCAGGCCGATCGAGGTGCTGCGACAGGTCGGCGACCGCGATGCTGCGACGGACAACCTCCTCGTGGTCGGCGACTCCGGGGACGCGCTGCGCTCGCTCGGCACGGTCCCCGAGTGGGCCGACCGCTACCTCGGACAGGTCAAGCTCGTCTACCTCGACCCACCGTTCAACACCGCCCAGGTCTTCGAGCACTACGCCGACCAGCTCGAGCACTCCGTCTGGCTGACGATGATGCGCGACCGCATCCGCCACCTCAAGCCGCTCCTCGCCCAGGACGCCTCGATCTGGATTCACCTCGACGACGCCGAGGTCCACCGCATGCGCCTGCTGATGGACGAGGAGTTCGGGCCTGACGCGTTCGTATGCACGATCGTCTGGGAGAAGACGCCAACCAGAGAGAACCGGACCGACATCTCCCGCTCTCAGGACTACATCCTGGTCTATGCGCCCGCGGGACGAGCGGCGTGGAAATCCGTTCGCAATCTGCTTCCCCCGTCGGCCTCACAGCTGGCGCTGTATCGGAACCCAGACAACGACCCACGCGGCCCCTGGGCGTCGATGCCGATGCACGCCATGGCCGAGAAGGGCCGCCGGCAGTCTCAATTCTTCACAGTCGTGACTCCGTCCGGGCGGGAGGTGGTACCTCCACCGGGCCGTTGCTGGCGGTTCACGGAGGAGCGGTACCGCGCGATGGTCACGGAGGATCGAATCTGGTTCGGCTCGGACGGCACGAACGCACCGCGACTCAAGAAGTTCCTCGTCGAGGTGCAACAGGGGCTCGTCCCGCGCAGCTGGTGGCCTAACACCGAGGTCGGAACCACTGGTGAGGCCCGTGACGAGGTGCTGCGACTGTTCCCCGGCAGCCCCTTCTCCACCCCAAAGCCCGAGCGTCTGCTGCGCCGGATCCTGCAGATCGGGAGCGACCCGGGTGATCTGGTGCTCGACTACTTCGCCGGATCGGGCACGACGGCGGCGGTCGCGCACAAGATGGGGCGCCGCTGGCTGACGATCGAGCTGCAGCGCTCGACGGTCGAGCGGTTCGTCGAGCCGCGGTTGGCGAAGGTCGTGGCCGGCGCGGACGAGGGCGGGATCACCAGCCGTTCCGAGCGGGTTATGGCTCCCCCCCCCCCCCCCCCCCCCCCCCC
>JAAYBF010000139.1 GCA_012718975.1 Solirubrobacterales bacterium
CGAACGTCCTCAGCCTCTACTGGGCGCGCCTGCGTCCCCGTCTCGCCCAGGAGCTGCTGGCGGTCGTCGGGATCGCCGTCGGGGTCGCGCTCGTCTTCGCCGCGCTGGTCGCCAACGCGAGCCTGACGTCCTCGGTCCGCGACGCGGTCGCGACGGTCACCGGCGACGCCGACCTCCAGGTCGCCTCCCAGGGGCCGCGTGGCTTCGACGCCGCCGCCGTCGAGCGGATCGCCGCCGTCCCGGGCGTGGCCGTCGCCGCCCCGGTCGCCGAGACGCGCGTCAACCTCGCGACGGGCGAGCGCAGCGAGCCGGTGGTCCTGGTCGGGGCCGACTCCAGCTTCGCCCAGCTCGGCGGCGAGCTCGTCCACCACCTCGCCGCCGGCCGGGCCACGATCGGCGCGCTGCTCGCGCTGCCGGAGCCGGTCGCCGACGCGCTCGAGGTCTCGGTCGGCGAGCGGGTCACCGTCGAGAGCGGCCTGCGGCGCAGCCGCGTTCCGTTCGGGACGGTGCTGCGCGAGAGCGACGTCGGCCCGCTCGTCGACAGCCCGGTCGCGCTCGCCCCGCTGGCCCAGGTCCAGCGGATCGCCGGTCTCGATGGCCGGGTGACGCGCGTGCTGGTGCGCAGCGAGCCGGGCCGCACGGAGGCGGTCGCCGCCGGTCTGCGCGCGGTCGCGCCGCCCGCGACCGCCGTCCTGGCCGCCGACGCCGATGTCGCCTCCTTCGAGCGCGCCTCCTACCCCACGAGCCAGTCGACCGCCCTGTTCTCGATCTTCAGCGCGCTGGTGGGCTTCCTCTTCGCCTTCAGCGCGATGCTGCTGACCGTCCCCCAGCGCCAGCGGCTGATCGCCGACCTCCAGCTCGCCGGCCACCCGCCCTGGGTGATCGTCGAGGTGCTCGCCTTCGACGCGCTGGTGCTCGGGGTCGCCGGCACCGGGCTGGGGCTGGCGCTCGGCGACGCGGTGTCCGGGGCGCTCTTCGGCTCGGCGCCGGACTATCTGCTCGCGGCCTTCGCGATCGGCGAGCGCCAGACCGTGAGCTGGCAGTCGGCCGCGATCGCCGGCGCGGCCGGGATGGGAGCCGCGCTGGTGGCCGTCCTGGCGCCGCTGCGCGGCGCGCTCGCCCGCCACCCGCTGATGCCGCGCGCCGAGCACCCGGGCCATGGCCGCGCGACCGACCGCGCGCTCGCCGGCTGCGGCGCGCTGGCCGCGGCCGCCGCGGCCGCGCTCGTCGTCGTCGCGCCGGGGCTCGCGGTCCTGGCGATGTTCGTGCTGACGCTCGCGTTGCTGCTCGTCCTGCCGCTGCTGCTGCGCGCCGCGACCTGCCTGTTCGAGATCGCAACGCGCGGCCTGCGCACACCGGTGCCGACGCTCGTCGCCTTCGAGCTGCGATCGCCGCGCACCCGCAGCCGGACGCTCGCGCTCGCCGCCACCGGCGCCGTCGCGGTATTCGCCACGGTGGCGATCGGCGGCGGCAACGCCGACCTGCAGCGCGGCCTGCAGCAGTCCGCGCGCGAGATCGACCGCAACGCCGACCTCTGGGTCAGCTTCGACGCCGACTCCAACGCGCTCGGGACGACCCCGTTCGCGGCCGGCACGGACCTGCGCGAGCGGATCGCGGCGCTGCCGGCGGTCGCCACCGTCGCCGACTACCGCGGCGGCTTCCTCGACGTCGGCGACCGCCGCGCCTGGGTGGTCGCCCCGCCCGCCGGGGCGCCGTCGGTGGTGCCGCCGAGCCAGGTCCGCTCCGGCGACCCCGCGCGCGCGGCGCGGCGGCTGGCCGAGGGGGGCTGGGTCGCCGTATCCGATGCGCTCGCCGACCAGCTCGGCGTCGGCGTCGGCGACCGGGTGGCGCTGCCGACGCCGGTCCCGGTCCGCCCGCGCGTAGCGGCGATCACCACCAACCTCGCCTGGCCGCCGGGCGCCATCGTCCTCAACGCCGCCGACGCGGCGCGCGCCTGGGGCAGCCCGGAGGTCACCGCGCTGCACCTCGACCTGGTCGCCGGGAGCGACCCCGACGCCGCGGCCGAGGCCGTCGCCACGGTGGTCGGCGACCGTCCGCTGCGCGTGGAGACCGCACGCGAGCGGACCCTGCGCCACTTCGCGACCGCCGAGAACGCGCTCGCCCGGCTCGACCAGATCGCCCTGCTGGTGCTCCTGTCGGCGATCCTCGCGACGGCGGTCGCGATGGCCGGCATGATCTGGC
>JAAYBF010000140.1 GCA_012718975.1 Solirubrobacterales bacterium
GAGACCTTCGCGGTCGGCACCGAGCAGTTCCCGCTCCAGCGGCCGTTCCTGCGCAACTCGGCCGGGCTGATGGCCGAGCTGCGGCCGGGCTTCCGGGTGCTGCCCGAGACCGCGCCGGTGATGGCCGACGCGTTCGAGACCGGGATCCGCACGCTGCCGCGCACGCCGCCGTTCAACCGCCAGCTCGCGAGCGTGTTCGACTCGCTCGCCGAGTTCGCCGACGACCCGGTCGTCCCGCTCGGCGTCCAGCGGCTCGCCGACACCGCTGCCGTACTGCGCCCGACGGTCGCCTTCCTGACGCCGGCCCAGACGGTCTGCAACTACGCGACGCTGTGGTTTCGCAACGTCGCGAGCCTGCTCAGCGAGGGCGACTCCAACGGCACCTGGCAGCGGTTCATCATCGTCGCGACGCCGGTCGGGCCGAACTCCGAGGGCACCCCCTCGAGCGCGCCCGCGAACGGGCCCGGGATCGACAACCACCTCCACTCCAACCCCTACCCGAACACGGCCGCGCCCGGCCAGCCGCGCGAGTGCGAGGCCGGCAACCAGGGCTACGTCCCGGGCCAGACGACGATCGGCAACATCCCCGGCAACCAGGGGACCGTCACCAGCGGCCAGAGCGGCGCGACCACCGCCGCGACCGGGGAGGTGACGCCGTGAGCGACCCCTGGAACCGCTCCGGGCTGTCGAAGCTCGCCGCCGGCCTGCTGGCGATCGCGATCATCGTCGGCGCGGTCGCGCTCGCGTTCGGCGGCCTGCCGTTCCGCGGCGGCTACGAGCTCAACGCCGTCTTCGCCGACACCGCCAACGTCGGCCTGCGCTCGCCGGTGCGGATCGCCGGCGTCGAGGTGGGCGAGGTGACCGGCGTGCGGGCGGTCGACGACGACTCGACGGCCTCGGTGGTGACGATGGAGCTCGACGACGCGGCGCTGCCGATCCGCGACGACGCCGAGCTGAAGATCCGGCCGCGGATCTTCCTCGAGGGCAACTTCTTCGTCGACCTCCAGCCCGGCACGCCTCAGGGCGCCGAGCTCGACTCCGGCGGCACGATCCCGATGACCCAGACCGCGGCCCCGGTCCAGTTCGACCAGGTGCTCGGCGTGCTGCGGTCCGACGCCCGCGAGGACCTCCAGACGCTGGTCCAGGGCTACGGGGAGGCGATCGACGGTGAGCCGACCCCCGCCGAGGACGCCACCCAGGACCCGGCCGTCCGCGGGCTGACCGCGGCCGAGGCGGGCAACCTGTCGCTGCGCTGGGCGCCCGGCGCGCTGCGCGGGCTGGCGGTCGTCAACGAGGCGCTCCAGGGCACCGAGCGCGGCGACCTCGCGCGGCTGATCCGCGGCAGCGCCGACACGACGAGCCAGCTCGTGCGCAGCGAGCGCGCGCTCCAGGACCTGATCGTCAACTTCGACACCACGATGGCCGCGCTCGCCTCGCGCCAGTCCGATCTCAGCGCCACGATCCGCACCCTGCCGCGGCTGCTGAACGCCGCCAACCCCGCGCTCGACGCGCTCAACGCCGCCTTCCCGCCGACGCGCGCCTTCGCCCGCGAGATCCTGCCCGGGGTCGACCAGACCGCCGCCACGATCGACGCGGCCTTCCCCTGGGTCCGCCAGACCCGGGCGCTGGTCTCGCCCGCCGAGCTGCAGGGCCTGGTGCGGGTGATGCAGCCGGCGACCGCCGACCTGGCCGAGTCGGTCAACGGCACCGTCAGCCTGCTGCCGCAGATCGACCTCGTCGACCGCTGCCTGCTCAACGTGATCCTGCCGACCGGCGACGTCGTGATCCAGGACCCGCCGCTGACCACCGGCGTGCCGAACTACAAGGAGTTCTTCCAGACGATGGTCGGGCTCGCGGGGGAGTCGCAGAACTTCGACGGCAACGGCACCTACACCCGCTTCCAGCCCGGCGGCGGCCCCTACACCGTCTCGACCGGGGCGCTGCCCGGGGTCGGCGCTCTCTACGGCAACGCGGTCGCCGAGCCGCTCGGCACCCGCCCCGCGCGGCCGTCGAGCCGCCCGCCCTACAACCGCGACGCGGCCTGCTACCGCCAGCAGCGGCCGAACCTCAACGCCGCGCGGACGGGGGCGGGGCCGTGAGCCGGGCGCTCCGCGACCACGGCCGCGCCGTCGCCGCGCTCGCCGGCCTGATCGTCGTCGCGCTGGCGATTGGCGGCTACATCCTCTCCAACCAGCGCTTCTACCTGCCCGCCTGGGTGCCGGTGATCGGAACCGACTTCTACACCGTCGAGGCCGAGCTGCAGACCGCCCAGGCGGTCGCGCCCGGCCAGGGCCAGAGCGTCACGATCGCGGGCGTCAAGGTCGGCGAGATCGGCTCGGTGGAGCTCGAGGACGGGCGCGCCGTGGTCGAGCTGAAGATCCAGCGCGAGTACGCGCCGATCCATCAGGACGCCTCGATCCTGCTGCGCTCCCGCACCGCGCTCAAGGACATGTACCTCAGCCTCGATCCGGGCAGCGAGACGGCCGGCGACATCGACGACGGCGGCCGGATCCCGGTCGAGAACACCCTCCCCGACGTCAACCCCGACGAGATCCTCGCCTCGCTCGACGGCGACACGCGCGACTACCTGCGGATCCTGCTCAGCTCCGGCGCGCAGGCGCTCGAGGGCGACTCCCCGGCGCAGCTGCGCCAGACGCTGAAGCGGTTCGCCCCGACCGCGCGCGACACCGAGCGGATCACCGCGGGGCTGATCAAGCGGCGGCGCAACATCGCCAACGTCGTCCACAACCTCCAGCGGCTGACCAACGCGCTCGGCGACGAGGACACCCGCCTCGCCGAGTTCGTCGACTCCGCCAACGCGAACTTCGCCGCCATCGCGCGCCAGGACGAGAGCCTGCGCGCGGCGCTGACGCTGCTGCCCGGCACGCTCGACCAGACGGCGTCGACGCTGACCAGCGTCGACGCGCTCGCCACCGACCTCGGCCCGGCGCTGGAGGAGCTGCGGCCCGGCGCCCGGGCGCTCGGGCCGTCGCTGCGCCAGACCAGGCCCTTCCTGCGCACCACCACGCCGGTCATCCGCGACGAGCTGCGGCCGTTCGCCGTCGACGTCCAGCCGACGATCCGCGACCTGCGCTCCGCGGCCGAGGACCTGGCGGTCGTCACCCCGCGGTTGACCAAGGCGGTGCGGGTGGTCAACTCGCTGCTGAACACCGTCGCGTTCAACCCGCCCGGCCGCGAGGAGGGCTTCCTCTTCTGGGGCGCCTGGGCCAACCACGCCGGCGCGACCCTGTTCGGCACCCAGGACGCCCACGGCCCGGTCCGCCGCGGGCTGCTGATCACCTCGTGCTCGAGCCTCGGCGTGCTCGACCAGATCGCCGCGACGACCCCGTCGCTGAACGTCCTGATCCAGCTGCTCAACGCTCCGCAGCAGAGCGACGTCTGCCCGCAGGCGGTGCCGTGATGGAGCGCCGGCTGAACCCGCTGAGCATCGTCGCCGCCGTCGGCTTCACCGCCGTCTGCGTCGGGCTGCTGCTCTACCTCTGGCTCACCTTCGGCGGCGCGGTGCCGCTGCGCGCCGAGAGCTACCGCTTCCACGTCAGCTTCCCCGAGGCCGGCCAGCTCACCCAGGAGGCCGACGTGCGGATCGCCGGCGTCAACGTCGGCCGCGTCAAGAGCAAGGAGGCCAACCCGCGCACCGGCGTCACCGACGTGACGATCGAGCTGCAGAGCGAGTACGCCCCGATCCCCGTCGACACGACCGCGATGCTGCGCCAGAAGACGCTGCTGGGGGAGACCTACGTGTCGCTCGAGCTCGGCCCGCCGGGCGGGCCCGAGGTCGCCGACGGCGGCACCCTGCCCGCCGGGGCGGTCTCGCCGACCGTCGAGCTCGACGAGATCTTCCGCGCCTTCGACGCCGAGACGCGGGCCGCCTTCCGCACCTGGATGGAGAGCCAGGGCCGCGCGGTCGGCCACCGCGGCGCCGCCCTGAACGCCGCGCTCGGCAACCTCACCCCGTTCGCCCAGGACAGCGGCGACGTCTTCCGCATCCTGCGCCGCCAGAGCGCCGCGACGCGGACGCTGGTGCGCGACACCGGCGTGGTCTTCGACGCGCTCAGCGAGCGCCGCGGCCAGCTGCGCGGGCTGATCGTCAACGCCAACCGCGTCTTCGAGACGACCGCGGCGCGCGACCGCGAGCTGGCCGAGACGTTCGTCGCGCTGCCGACGTTCCTGCGCGAGACGCGCCAGACGACCCGGCGGGTGACCGCGTTCGCGCAGGACACCGATCCGCTCGTCACCCAGCTGCGCCCGGCGGCCCGCGAGCTGTCGCCGACGCTGATCAGCCTGCGCGGGCTCGCGCCCGACCTGCGCGGCCTGCTCGCCGACCTCGACCCGCTCGTCGACGTCTCCGAGCAGGGCCTGCCGGCGCTCGAGCGCACGCTCGACCAGACCAAGCCGCTGCTCGCCCGGCTCGAGCCCTACCTGCGCAACCTCCAGCCGGTGCTCGGCTACCTCGGCCTCTACCGGCGCGAGATCGCCGCCTTCCTCGCGCTTGACGCCGCCGCCACCCAGGCGACCGACATCCCGCCCGGGGCGACCCGGCCGCTGCACTACCTGCGCACCACCAACCCGCTCAACCCCGAGAACCTCGCCGCCTATCCGCGCCGGCTGCCGAGCAACCGCTCCAACCCCTACAGCGAGCCCGGCGCCTACGACCAGCTCGCGACCGGGCTGCCGGTCTTCGGCCGCTACCTCTGCGAGGCCGCCGGCCCGGCGAGCTTCCTCGGCCCGGTCGGCGGGCTGCTGACGCCGGAGCTCGCCGCGCTGCTCGAGCAGTTCGCCTTCGCCGGCGTGGAGAGCGGCGCCGCCGTGCCCGCGCCGGCCTGTCGCGAGCAGCGGCCGCTCGGGCGCCTGGTCGGTCAGAGCGGCCGCTATCCCGACCTGCAGCCTCTGCCGGCGCCCTAGCCTAAGCTGAGCCCGTGCGGTCGGGGGAGTACTTCGAGCGGGTCGTCCGCGCTGTCGCGCGGCGGCCGCTGGTCCCGCTGATCGCGGTCGCGGTGATCGCCGTCGCGGGCGCGCTGTTCGCGCTGCGGCTCGAGCCGAGCACCGGAACCGACTCGCTGGTCTCCTCCGGATCGGAGACCTACGCCGAGACCGAGCGGTTCAAGGAGCAGTTCGGCGACGACGCGGTCGTCGTGATGGTCGAGGGCGACCTCCAGCGGACGCTGCTGACCGACGACATCCAGACGCTGATCCGGCTCGAGGGCTGCCTGTCGGGCAACGTGCCGGAGGAGGCGCTGGAGGGGCTCCCCGAGCCGTGCCGGGAGATCGCCGAGCTCGACCCCGCGCAGGCGGTCCTCGGCCCGGGGACGTTCGTCAACACGATCGCCCAGCAGGTCGGCGCCCAGCTGACGACGCGGATCGCCGCCGCCCAGCAGCGGGCCCAGCGCGCCGAGCGGCGCGCCCGCCGTCAGGCGGCCGAGCAGGGCCTCGGCGAGGAGGAGCAGCGGGCGGCGGGCGAGGCGGCCAGCGAGCGGTCGCTGCGCGGCTTCCAGCAGCAGCTGCTGTCGCTGGCGCTGCGCTACGGCATCACCGACGTGCCCGCCGTCGACAGCGCCGGCTTCGTCTCCGCGCTCGCCTTCGGCCGCGACGGACGGACCCCCAAGCCGCAGTTCTCCTACCTCTTCCCGAGCCGCGACGCGGCGCTGATCCAGGTCCGGCTGCGGCCCGACCTCGACGACGGCAAGCGACGGCGCGCGATCGAGCTGATCCGCGCGGCGACCGAGTCGCCGCAGCTCCAGCCCCAGCAGGGCGCGCGCTACGTGGTGACCGGCGTGCCGGTCGTCGTCGACGGGCTCGCCGACGCGGTCCGCGGCGCGATCCCGTGGCTGCTCGGCGCGGCGATCCTGCTGATGGCCGCCACGCTGGCGCTGGTCTTCCGCAGCCGGCTGCGGCTGCTGCCGCTCGCGCTCGCGCTCGCCGCGGCCGGGATCACCTTCGGCATCCTGGCGCTCGTCGGCGGCCGGCTGACGATGGCCTCGATCGCGGTGCTGCCGGTGCTGATCGGGCTCGCGGTCGACTACGCGATCCAGTTCCAGGCGCGCTACGACGAGGTGCGCCGGCGCACCGGCGACCCGCCCGCCGTCGCCGCCCCGGCGGCCGCCCGCGCGGGCGGGCCGACGATCGTCACCGCCGGGCTCGCGACGGCGATCGGCTTCCTGGCGCTGCTGACCTCGCCGGTGCCGATGGTGCGCGACTTCGGCGCGCTGCTGGTGGTCGGGATCTTCGTCGCGCTCGGCTGCGCGCTGCTGGCCGGCTTCGCCGCGCTGGTCCGCTTCGGCGAGCCCCGGACGGACCGGCCGCCTGCGCCGCCGATCCTCCCGCGCCTGCGGCATCGGCTCGGCTCGGCCGCCAGCGCCCTGGGCTCCTCCCGTCCGGGAGCGGCGCTCGCGCGGCGGGGCAGGGCCGTGCGGATAGGGGCCATC
>JAAYBF010000141.1 GCA_012718975.1 Solirubrobacterales bacterium
CCCCATGCGACACTCCCCCGCATGCCCCGCCGCCTCGCGGCCCTGCTGGCTCTCGCCGCCGGCCTGCTCCTGACCCCGCCGGCGGCGGCGCAGGATCCCGCGCTCGATCCGGGGGGTCCGGCCGCGCCGGAGTCGGTCCCGGCGTTCGACGGCGACGCGCTCTGGATCTGGCTGATGGATCGGACCGAGGGCGGCAGCGCGGAGCGGATCGCGGCGCGTGCCCGCCGGCACGGGCTCGAGCTGGTGATCCTCAAGGCGGGCGGCGAGCGCGTCCAGTGGACGCAGTTGAACCCGGAGCTGATCGCGACGCTGCGCGCGGCGGGGCTGCGCGTGTGCGGCTACCACTTCGTCTTCGGCCGCCGGCCGCTGGCGGAGGCGCGGGTGTCGGCGCGGATCGCCCGGACGGGCGCGGACTGCCTGGTGATCGACGCCGAGACCGACTACAAGGGCCGCTACTGGGAGGCGGAGCGCTACATGCGGGCGTTGCGGCGGATGGTGGGCGCCGACTACCCGATCGGCTTCACCAGCTTCCCGTACGTGCACTACCACTCGACGGTGCCCTACTCGGTGTTCCTGGCGCCGGGGGCGGCGGACTTCAACGTGCCGCAGATGTACTGGCGGGCGATCGGGACCTCGGTCGACCAGGTGTTCGAGACGACCTACCGCCACAACCGGATCTACCGCAAGCCGATCTACCCGCTGGGGCAGACGTGGATGCAGCCGCCGCGCCGCCAGGTGCTGCGCTTCCGGGCGCTGGCGGAGGGGTATGGCGCGACGGGGGTGAGCTGGTGGTCGTGGCAGGAGACGACCGCCCGCGATTTCCGCAACATCGCGGCGCCGGTGCCGCGGCTGCGTCGGCCGCCGCCCGACCCGGGCTATCCGCTGCTCGGGTCCTACTCGAGCGGCGACATCGTGGTGCAGCTGCAGCGGCTGCTGCTGGCGGCCGGGGCGCGGCTGCGCGTGACCGCCCGGATGGACCGCCGCACGACGGCGGCGGTCGCGGCGTTCAAGCGCCGCAACCGCCTCGGCCGCGGCGGCTACGTCACCGCCGCGACCTGGGAGCGTCTGCTCGAGCTCGAGCCGGCCGCGGTGACCTGGCGCGCTCGCCGCTACGCGGTCGCGCGCGCGGCGCGTTGAGCGCCTCGCCGCGCGGCAGCGGCCGGACGGTGACCGGCCCGGCGTTCGAGCCGGCGACGATCGTGCGGGCGGCGCCGGGCACCTGGCGGACGAGCACCTCCTCGGGACCGGCGGCGGTGTCGGCGTCGACGTCGTAGCCGACGTCGGGCACCACGGCCGTCACCGGGCCGGCGCTGGAGCGGGCCTCGAGGCTGCGCGGAGGACGCAGCAGCTCGACGTCGACGGGTCCGGCGGAGGTGCGGGCGTAGACGGTGGTCGCGGCCGACCGGACGACCCTGACGTCGCCGGCGTTGGAGCGCAGCTCGAGCCGCTCGGCACGGACGCGGTCGGCGCTGACGGGCCCGGCGCCGGAGCGCAGGACGACGGTGTCGCCGCGCACGTCGCGCGCACGGACCGGACCGGCGCTGGAGCGCAGCTCGAGGTCGCCGCGCAGTCCGACGGCGGTCGCCTCGCCGGCCGAGGTCCGGACCGTCACCGCGACACCCGCGGGCACCTCGATCCGGTAGTGGTCCTCGCAGGTGCCGAAGGTGAGGAAGTCGCAGGCGCCGCGCAGCCGCAGCTCGCCGGCGGCGACCGCGGCGGTCCGCTCGTGGCCGGCGAGGAAGCCGTGGCGGGAGTCGACCTCGACGCGCACCTCGGGCCCGTCGGAGCCGACGAGCGTGACGTTGCCGTGGGCGTGGCGGAGATCGATCCGCTCGACGTCGCGGTAGGCGGTGACGGTGCGCTCCTCCTGGATCGAGAGCCGGTCGAGCGCGTGGGCGGTCCCCCACAGGACCATCAGGACGGCGAGCACGCCACCGGCGCCGAACAGCAGCAGCCGGACGGGGCGCGAGGTGCGGTAGGGCGTCGGCGTGGCCATGGTCAGACCCCGAGGTAGGTGAGCACCGCGAGCACGCGGCGGTTGTGGGCGTCGGTGGCGGGCAGGCCGAGCTTCTGGAAGATGGCGCGGATGTGCTTCTCGATCGCCCCGTCGGTGACGACGAGCCGCTCGGCGATCGCCGCGTTGGTGTGGCCCTCGGCCATCAGGCCGAGCACCTCGCGCTCGCGCGCGGTCAGCTCGTCGAGGAGGTCCTCGCGCTGGCGGCGGGAGAGCAGCTGCTCGATCACCTCGGGGTCGATCGCGGTGCCTCCGGCGGCGACGCGGCGGGCGGCGGCGAGGAACTCGGAGACGTCGGCGACACGGTCCTTGAGCAGGTAGCCGACGCCCTGGCTGCCGCCGGAGAGCAGCTCGGTCGCGTAGCGCTCCTCGACGTACTGGGAGAGGATCAGGATCGCGACGTCGGGGTGGGCGCGGCGGATCGCGATCGCGGCGCGCAGCCCCTCGTCGCGCTGCGACGGCGGCATCCGCACGTCGACGATCGCGAGCTGCGGCCGCTGCTCGCGCACAGCGTCCATCAGGGCGGGCGCGTCGCCGACGGCCGCCACGACCTCGTAGCGGGCCTCTGTCAGCAGGCCGACCAGCCCCTCGCGCAGCAGCGCGAGGTCCTCCGCGATCACAACTCGCATGGGATCACCGCCTTCAGCTTCGTGGGTCCCCCGGAGGGGCTCTGCAGTTCGAGCCGGCCGCCGAGCGCGTCGACGCGCTGGCCGATGCCCTCGAGGCCGGAGCCGGGCGCGCGCAGCGCGCCACCGCGGCCGTCGTCGGTCACCGCGACGACGAGGTCGTCGCCGTCGCGGGCGATCTCGACGGTCGCCTCGCGGGCGCCGGCGTGCTTGGCGACGTTGGTGAGCGCCTCGGCGACGACGTAGTAGGCGGCAGTCTCGGCGGCGGCAGGCGGCCGGCGCGGCAGGTCGACCGACACCGCGACCGGCACCGGCGAGCGACCGGCGAGGGCGGAGACGGCGGCGTCGAGGCCGCGATCGGTGAGGATCGACGGATGGATGCCGCGCACGAGGTCGCGCAGCTCGGCCATCGCGCGCTTGGCCTCGTCGTGGGCCTGGACGACGAGCGGCTCGGCGCCGGCGGGATCGCCGTGGGCCAGCTTCTCGCGCGCCCGGCCGAGGTCGAGCGCGATCGCGACGAGCCGGTGCTGGGCGCCGTCGTGGAGGTCGCGCTCGATCCGCCGCAGGGTCGCCTCGGTGGCGCCGACGGCGCTCGCCCGGCTGTGCTCGAGGCGCGCGACGCGCTCCTCGGGGTCGGGGCCGAGCAGTGCCCGCGCGAGTGCCGCGACGCCCGCGGCGAGCGGTCCGGTGCCGGCGACGGTGGCGGCCGCGAGCGCGATGCCGGCGACCGCGGCGACGAGGGCGACCGCCAGCGACACGTCGCCGATCGTGGTGCCGGCGGGGAACGTCGAGGCGGTCAGCGGCAGCGTGACCGCGAGCACGACGAGCGCCCAGAGCGCGACGACGACCAGCCCGGCGGCGGCCCCGGCGGTGGCGAGCACGCCGAACCAGCCCAGGTCCTTCCAGGTCGCGCGGTCGCGCAGCCGGGCCCACAGCCGCCGCCAGGCCCCCTCGCGCGGCAGCGGCGCGTAGGGCGGGGCGATCGGCGCACCGAGGACGAGCGCCGCGCGCTCGCGCTCCCAGGCCGCGACCCGCCGCCAGACCAGGACCGTCACGACCAGCATCGGCAGGCCGATCAGCACGAAGCTGAGCGCCAGCCCGAGCACGATCGCGAGCGTCAGCCAGAACGCCCAGAACAGCCCGATCGGCAGGCAGAGGGCGACGTAGACGAACTCGCGCCAGCCGCGGGCGATGGCGTTGGCGGTGATCCGGCCGTCGAGCATTGGCACACCGTAAGCCAGCCCACCGGCCCCGCCCACCCGGCCTGCCACCGAACCGCGCTCCGGTTTCCCCCACCCCGCCCGCAGGGCGATACGGTTCCCGGCGATGCGCGCAGTCACCTTCCAGGGGATCGGCGAGGTCCGTGTCGAGGAGCGGCCCGAGCCGGAGGTCTCGACCCCGACCGACGCCGTCGTGCGGATCGCCGCCGCCGGGGTCTGCGGGTCGGACCTGCACATCTACCACGGCCGCGTCGCGGTCGAGCAGGGGTTCACGATCGGCCACGAGTTCGTCGGCGAGGTCGTCGCCACCGGCGCCGGCGTCGAGCGCGTGGCGGTCGGCGACCGCGTCCTCGGTTGCTACTGCACCGCCTGCGGCAACTGCTTCTTCTGCCGCCGCGGCGACTTCCACAAGTGCGACGCCGGCCGCGTCTTCGGCCACGGCGAGGTGCTCGGATCGCTCCAGGGCGCCCAAGCCGAGGCGGTGCTGGTCCCCAACGCCGACCTCACGCTGCGCCGGGTTCCCGACGGGATGCCCGACGACGTCGCGCTGTTCGCCGGCGACGTGATGGGCACCGGCTTCCACGCGGTCGAGTCGGCCGGCGTCGAGGCGGGCGACACGGTCGCGGTGCTCGGCCTCGGCCCGGTCGGGCTGTGCGCCGTCCAGGTCGCCCGCGCGCGCGGCGCCGCCCACGTGGTCGCGGTCGACTCGGTCCCCGAGCGGCTCGAGCTGGCGCGCGCGTTCGGCGCGACCCCCGTCCACCTCACCGAGGAGGATCCGCGCGCCGCGGTCAAGGCCGTCACCGAGGGGCGTGGCGCCGACCTCGTCGTCGACGCCGTCGGCCACCCGGACGTCTTCGACTCCGCCTGCCGGCTCGCGCGCCGCGCCGGCCGTATCTCCGCGACCGGCGTCTACGCCGAGCGGATCGAGGTCCACATGGGCCTCGTCTGGGTCAAGGCGCTCGAGATCCACAGCGGCCACGCGAACGTGATCGCCCACGTCGACCGCGTCCTCGCGCTGATGGACGCCGGCGTGCTCGACCCGGCGCCGCTGGTCAGCCGCCACATGCCGCTCGACGACGCGGCCGACGCCTACGCGGCCTACGACCGCCGCGAGGCGCTGAAGATCGTCCTGACGCCGTGAGCGCGCGCGCCGCGCGCCGCCAGCCGCCAACCGGACGGGAGGTCCGATGAGCACCGCCACGCTGCCTGACGAGCTGTCCCCCGCCGCGCGCGAGTTCGCCGCCGGCCCGCACCGCCTGCTGATCGGCGGCGAGCCCGTGGCCGCCGCGGACGGCGCGACGCTGACGACCGTCGACCCGTCGACCGCGCGGCCGATCGCCGAGTTCGCCCACGCCGGACCCGCCGACGCCGACGCCGCCGTCGCCGCCGCCCGCGCCGCGCTCGACGGCGACTGGGGCGCGCTGACCCCCGCCGCCCGCGGCGATCTCATCCACCGCCTCGCCGAGGCGGTCGAGGCCAACGCCGCCGAGCTCGCCGAGCTGGAGTCGCTCGACACCGGCAAGCCGCTCAAGCTCGCCCGGATCGTCGACGTCGCCAAGACCGCCGAGCACCTGCGCTACTACGCGGGCTGGCCGACGAAGCTCACCGGCGAGGTGATCCCCGTCTCCCAGCCCGGCGTCCACGTCTACAGCCGCCGCGAGCCGGTCGGCGTCTGCGCCCAGATCATCCCCTGGAACTTCCCGCTGCTGATGGCCGCCTGGAAGATCGCCCCCGCGCTCGCCGCCGGCGCCACGACCGTCCTCAAGCCCGCCGAGCAGACCCCGCTCACCGCGCTGCGCCTCGGCCAGCTGGCGCTCGAGGCCGGCATCCCGCCGGGCGTCGTCAACGTCCTCACCGGCGACGGGGCGACCGGCGCCGCGCTCGTCGACCACCCGGGCGTGGCCAAGATCGCCTTCACCGGCTCGACCGCGGTCGGGCGCGAGATCGGGGCAGCCGCCGGGCGCTCGCTCAAGCGCGTCACGCTCGAGCTGGGCGGCAAGTCGGCCAACGTCATCCTGCCCGACGCCGACCTCGACACCGCCGTCAAGGGCAGCTTCCAGGGCATCTACTACAACACCGGCCAGGCCTGCAACGCCGCCTCGCGGCTGTTCGTCGCCGCCGACCGCTTCGACGAGGTCGTCTCCCGGCTGGCGGAGTCCGCCGGCCGCGCCCGGGTCGGCGCCGGCCTCGCCGAGGGCACCCAGCTCGGACCGCTGATCTCCGCCGAGCAGGAGGAGCGCGTCCGCGGCTACATCGACTCCGGCCGGCGCGACGGCGCCGAGCTGGTCGCCGGCGGCGGCACCCCGGAGGGCGCCGGCGACGGCTACTTCGTCGAGCCGACGCTCTTCACCGCGGCCGCAGACGACATCGCCATCGCCCGCGAGGAGATCTTCGGGCCGGTGCTCGTCGCCTCCCCGTTCGAGTCGCTCGAGGAGGTCGCCGCGCGCGCCAACGCCGGCGAGTACGGGCTCGCCGCCGGCGTCTGGACCCGCGACGTCGGCAACGCCCACCGGCTCGCAGCCCTGCTGCAGGCCGGCAACGTCTACGTCAATACCTGGGGCCCCAGCGACGCCGCCGCCCCCTTCGGCGGCGTCAAGGCCTCCGGCATCGGCCGCGAGCACGGCCGCCCCGGCCTCGAGGCCTATCTCGAGGACAAGACCGTCTGGATCGCCCTCTAGCTCGATCTGGACGCGCCTGGCTGCGTCATCGGCCTCTCACGTGCGGATGCACGCCACGAGGCCTGCTTCCTTGCCAGCCACGCCCAGCTCTTCGCTAGGTGAGAGTTACGGCCACTATTCGGCCGAAACTCTCACCGCAGTTCGCGGAGGAGCGCCTAGCCGCGGCCGAGCAGGAGGGCGATGCCCTGGCCGCCGCCGATGCAGAGGGTGACGAGGCCCAGCTCGTGGTCCTCGCGCTCCATCTCGGAGAGGATCTTGGCGGTGATCACCGCGCCGGTCGCGGAGATCGGGTGGCCGTGGGCGATCGCGCCGCCGTTGGGGTTGACCTTGGCCGGATCGAGCTCGAGGTCCTTCATGACGGCGAGCGCCTGGGCGGCGAACGCCTCGTTGAGCTCGACCACGCCGACCTCGTCGAGCGAGCGTCCGGCGCGGTCCATCGCCTTCTTGACGGCGGGGACCGGGCCGATGCCCATGGTGCGCGGATCGACGCCGCAGTAGGCGTAGGAGAGGATCTTCGCGCGGACCGGGGCGCCGGACTCCCTGGCGCGCTCCTCCGACATCAGCACGACGGCGGCCGCCGCGTCGTTCATCCCCGACGCGTTGCCGGCGGTGACGGTGCCGTCGGCCTTGAAGACCGGCTTGAGCTTGGCGAGGCTGTCGGCGGTGGTGTCGGGCCGGACGTGCTCGTCGCGGGCGAACGGGACCTTCTCGCGCTTGACCTTGACCTCGACCGGGACGATCTCGTCGTCGAAGCGGCCGGCCTCCTGGGCGGCGGCGACGCGGCGGTGCGACTCGGCGGCGAAGGCGTCCTGCTCCTCGCGCGAGATCGCGTGCGACTCGGCGAGGTTCTCGGCGGTGATGCCCATGTGGACCTCGTCGAACGGGTCGGTGAGGCCGCCGACGACCGGGTCGACCATCTTCGACTCGCCCATCCGCGCGCCGAAGCGGGCGGCCGGCACCCAGTAGGGGCCGCGGCTCATGTTCTCGGCGCCGCCGGCGACGACGCAGCCCGCCTCCCCGGTCTGGATCGCCTGGGCGGCGGAGACGATCGCCTGCACGCCGGTGCCACAGAGGCGGTTGACGGTGACGGCCGGCGCCTCCTTCGGGATGCCCGACTTCATCCCGACCACCCGCGACATGTACATGTCCTCGGGGGCGGTGTGGATGACGTTGCCGAAGACGACCTGGTCGACCTGGTCGGGCGCGGTGCCGGCGCGCTCGAGCGCGGCCTTGACGGCGGTCGCGCCGAGGTCGGTGGTCGGCACGCCGGCGAGGCTCTTGCCGTACGAGCCGATCGCGGTGCGCGCGGCTGACGAGATGACGACTCCGGTCACGTCTGTCCTCCTAGGGGGAAACTCGGGGCGACCGAAGAGGCTACCGGCGCCCGTTCAACGGCGCGGCGCCAGCCGGTACACCGGCCCCGACAGCGAGACGGCGTAGACCCGCCCGCGGGCGTCCTCGCCGAAGGAGACCAGCTGCGGCACGCGCAGCGCGGTCGCGCGGTCGCCGCGGGCGCCGCCGGGTCGCAGCCGCGCCGAGCGGATCGCCGGGTCGCAGAGGTCGCCGTAGACGTAGCGGCCGCGCAGGGGCCCGAGCGCCCGGTCGCGCACGACGTAGCCGCCGGTGATCGAGCAGGCCCCCTGGGCGTGGCTGCGCTCGAGCACCGGGCCGACGTGGCCGGGCGCGGCGCCGGAGCCGTGGCGGCGGTCGCCCTCGAAGACCGGCCAGCCGAAGTTGACGCCGCCGCGCGGACGGCCGAGCCCGCGCCGCGCCGGCAGGAAGTCGACCTCCTCGACCTGGTCCTGGCCGACGTCGGCGACGGTCAGCGCCCCGGTGCGGCGGTCGAAGGAGAAGCGGTACGGGTTGCGCAGGCCGTAGGCGAAGATCTCGCCGCGCGCGCCGGCGCGGCCCACGAACGGGTTGTCGCGCGGGACCCGGTAGCCGCCGCCGGGCCGCGGGTCGATGCGGATCAGCGAGCCGAGCAGCGTGCCGAGGTCCTGGCCGTTGCCGTCGGGATCGCCGCCCCCACCGCCGTCGCAGAAGCCCGCGTAGAGCATGCCGTCGGGGCCGAACTGGAGCTGGCCGCCCTTGTGGTTGAAGCGCGGGTGGGGCACCCGGATGACCGTGCGACCCGATCGTGGCCGGGTCCGGTTGCCGCCGGGCGCGGCGCGGAACTGGGCGACGACGAGCGCGCCGTCGCGGGCGACGTAGTAGACGAAGTAGCGCCGGTTCTGGCGGTAGCGCGGATGGAACGCCATCGACAGCAGGCCGCTCTCGCCGCCGGTCTGGACGCGCGAGCCGATGTCGAGGAAGGTCGAGCGGCGCCGGCCGCGCAGCAGCACGATCCGCCCCTCCCGCTCGGTGACGAAGCGGCGCGCGCGGTCGCCGGGGGGCGCGGCGAGGTAGGTGGGCTGGTCGAAGCGACCGACGCGCGCGAGCCGGACGCCGGTCGCCGCGGGGCGTGCGGGCGGCGCCCCACGCTCGGTGGTCGCCGGCGGGCCGCTCCGCGGCGCGGCGGCGGTGCCGGCGGTCTGCTCACCGCCCTCGGAGGCGCACGCCGAGACGGCGAAGGCGAGCGGCAGGCAGAGCGCGAGGGCGGCGGCGAGGCGGCGCACCCACCCCAGTAAAGCGACCGAACCGGCGAACGGGGGTAGGTTGGACTCGATGCGCGCGCTCGTCACCGGTGCGACCGGCTTCGTCGGCGGCCGCCTCGCCCGCGCCCTGCGCGAGCGCGGCGACGACGTCCGTGCGCTGGTGCGCGACCGCAACCGCGCGGCCGACCTCGCCGCGCTCGGCGTCGAGCTGCACGAGGGCGACGTCGACCGGCCACAGACCCTCGCCGGTGCCGGGACCGGCGTCGACGTCGCCTATTACCTGGTGCACGGGATGGGCCGCGGCGGCGACGGCGACTTCGCCGCCCGCGAGCGCGCGGCCGCGACCGCCTTCGCGCGGATGGCACGCGACGAGGGCGTCGGCCGCGTCGTCTACCTCGGCGGGCTCGGCGACCGGCCCGGCTCCAAGCACCTGCGCAGCCGCCACGAGACGGCGCTCGCGCTGGAGGCGTCCGGCCCGCCGCTGACCTACTTCCGCGCCGGGATGGTCGTCGGGGCCGGCAGCGAGAGCTACCGCACGCTGCGCTACCTCGTGCAGCGGCTGCCGGCGATGATCGCGCCGGCGTGGCTGAAGACGCCGACCCAGCCGATCGGGATCGACGACACCGTCGCCTACCTCGCCGCCGCGCCGCACGTGCCCGCGTCGGCGGGCCGCGAGGTGCAGATCGGCGGCCCGGACGTCCTGCCCTACGGGGAGATGCTCGACCGGATGGCGGTCGCGCTCGGCCGCCGGCCGCGGCCGAAGGTCCCGGTCCCGTTCCTGACCCCCTGGCTGTCGTCGCTGTGGATCGGGCTGGTGACGCCGGTCGACGCGGGGGTCGCGCGCCCGCTCGTCGAGGGCCTCTCGACCGAGACGGTCGTCACCGATCCGAGCGGCGCCGCACTGTTCGACATCGAGCCGATCGGCTTCGACGAGACGCTCCGCCGCGCGCTCGCGGAGGACTCGGGCGGCACGGCGCGATAGGCTGTTCCGTTGCCACGGGCTGTGGCGCAGTCTGGTAGCGCGCTCCGTTCGGGTCGGAGAGGTCCCCAGTTCAAATCTGGGCAGCCCGATGTTCCCCCTCGCCCTCGCACCCCGGGTGTGCGAGGGTCGTCCGCGTGCCGAGCGACCGTTTCTACACGCGGCTGTCGATGGCGGCGCCCGCCTGGGCGCTGCGCTGGGTCGGCCGGCTCAACGTGCCGGTCTACCGCGCGACGGGCGGCCGCCTGCTGGGCAGCCTCGACGGCGCCCCGCTGCTGCTGCTGACGACCACCGGCCGCCGCTCCGGCCAGCGGCGGACCGCGCCGGTCGTCTACCTCGCCGACGGGGAGCGGATGGTCGTGATCGGCTCCAACGCCGGCAACGCCCACGCGCCGGCGTGGGCGCTCAACCTGGAGGCGGACCCCGAGGCGGAGGTGGAGGTCGGCCGCCGCCGCATCGCCGTCCGGGCGCGGATAGCGGCGGGCGCAGAGCGGGAGGAGCTGTGGGCGCGGATGACCGCCCAGTACGCCGGCTTCGACGACTACGCGGCCGCGACCGCGCGCGACATCCGGCTGTTCGTGCTCGAGCCGCGCTGAGCGGGCCCGTCCGCTACGGCTCGGAGTCGGCCGGCTCGCGCGGCGGCAGCTGGATCGAGACCTCGGCGCCGAAGACGCCCGACTCGATCTCGCGCCCGCGCTCCAGCTCGGCGTTGAGCTCGACGCCGAGCAGCACCGCGATGTTGCCGAGCCAGAGCCAGACCAGGAAGGTGACGACGCCGCCGAGGGTGCCGTAGGTCCGGTCGTAGGAGCCGAAGTTCGCGACGTAGAAGGCGAACGCGGCCGAGGCGAGCAGCCAGATCGCGACGGCGAGCAGGCCGCCGGGAGTGATCCAGCGCAGCCGCGGCAGCTTGACGTTCGGCGAGACGTAGTAGAGCACCGCGAACATCGCCGCGACGACGAGCGCGAGCGCGGGCCACTTGGCGATCCCCCAGACGGTGACGGCGGTGTCGCCGACGCCGACCGCGTCGCCGACCGCGCGCGCCAGCGGGCCGGTCAGCACCAGCGCGACGACCAGCAGCGCGAGCATCGTCACCATCGCCAGGGTCACCGTGAGCTGGAGCGGGCGCAGCTTCCAGAACGGGCGGCCCTCCTCCACCTGGTAGATCGCGTTGGCCGCGCGCGTGAAGGCCCCGACGTAGCCGGATGCGGTCCAGATCGCCGTACCGATGCCCACGACCAGCAGGATGCCGGCGGCGCCGCGGTTGTCGGTGACCTGCTCGATCGGTCCGGCGAACGTGTCGGCGGCGGTGTCGGGCCCGAGGTCGCGGACGATGTCGGTCAGCGCCTGGGTCGTCCGCTCCGGGTCGCCGAAGAGGCCGACCAGCGAGACGATCGCGATCAGCGCCGGGAAGATCGACAGGACGGCGTAGTAGGTGAGCGCGGCGGCGCGGTCGGTGATCGCGTCCTCGCCGAACCCCTTTACGACCCGCTTGCCGACGTCGATCCAGCCGGAGCGCCCGAGGCGGCCACGGCGCGGAGCCTCGCTCACCGGCGCTTGCTCTCGTGGAGCGTCTCGCGGTCGCGCTCGTCGGAGCCGACCGTCCGGGCCGACGACTGCGGCGTGACCGCGCGACGCTCGCCGGCGATGGACTCGGCGCGCGGGTCGCCGGCATCGGCGGCCGCCTCGATCGCGTCGTTGAGCGCTGTGTCGGGGTCGGCCACGCCGCGCTCCTGGAGGGCGGCGGCGACGCGCGGGTCGGCGTGCTCGGGCTGCGCGGTCATGCTCAGCGAGGTCCCCACGACGGCGGTCGTCCCGACGGCGTGGAGGGCCAGCGCCACGAGGAGCCACCACCACGCACCTGTGATCAGTGCGATCACGGCGCCGACGATGATGGCGACCGCGAGCATGATCGCGATCAGGACGCGCGCCTCGCTCAGCGCTCCGATAACGGTCTTCGACCGGCCGGCGTCGATCTGCGCGTCGAGCGCGCCGCTGCTTTCGGCAAGCTCGGCGGCGCGTCCGCCGGCCGCCTCGCGAACCTCGTCGCGAAGCAACTCGCGCGCCTCCTCGTGACGTCGTTGGGGAGAAGCGTCCATGCCCGCTGGCTACCCGGCGCCCAGGTCGCGAAACGTCCCGACCGCCCGCGCCCCGGCGACGCCGACCGGCCCTGCGCCGATCGGCGACGTTGGGTCTCCGGCGCGCCCGGGTAAGAACTGAGGACCGGCGCGTCGGCGAGAGCTTGGGTGGAGCGCTCAGCCGAAGGTGCCCAACAACCGAGGGGACCACGGCGGCCCGTCACCGGGCGCTCTATGGGGGACCCGACCGTTCCGTCGAACCAAAGGCCCCCTGTGACACCACCAGCCTCAGCCGTAGCGCCTCCCGCACCCCCGTCGGAGCACTGCCTGCGCGGTCGCGCCCGCGACGAGGCGATCGCCGAGCTGGTGCCCCTCGCCCACCGGCTCGCGGGACGCTACCGCCACTCCGGCGAGGCCCGCGAGGACCTCGAGCAGGTCGCCTGTCTCGGGCTCGTCAAGGCGGTCGACCGCTACGACCCCGACGCCGGCCCGCTCGTCCGCTACGCGGTGCCGACGATCCTCGGCGAGCTGCGCCGCCACTTCCGCGACCGCGGTTGGGGCCTGCACGTCCCGCGCGGGGTCCAGGAGAACTTCCTCCGCTGCAACGAGGCGGCCGACAGGCTGTGGACGCGCCTCGGCCGGACGCCGACGGTCGGCGAGATCGCGGCGGAGGCCGGGATCTCCGTCGAGGACGCGATCGAGGCGCTCGACGCCGGCCGCTCCTACACGCCGGCCGCGCTCGACGCCCCGACCGGCGGCGACCTCGGCGACGACAGCGCCCGCACGCTCGGCGACACGATCGGCCGCCGCGAGGGCGGCTTCGCACGCGTCGAGCTCGGCCAGGCGATCGGCCCGGCCTTCGACGGGCTCCCCGAGCGCGAGCGCGAGATCGTGCGGCTGCGCTTCTTCGAGGACCTGACCCAGTCGGAGATCGCCGGCCGCGTCGGCATCTCGCAGATGCACGTCTCACGCCTGCTGCGCCGCGCGCTGGACAAGCTGCACGCGGCGGTCGACGAGGGGTCCGGCGCCGGCTACGAGGCGACGGCGTTGTAGTAGCGGACCGCGAGCCCGGTGATCAGCGCCTCGAAGCAGTCCTGCTCGCTGAGACCGCTGTCGGCGGCGTAGGCGCGGATGCCGGCGCGCTCGATCGCCTCGCTCTGGGCGATCACCTCGGCGACGAGGTCGGGGTGCTCGTCGGAGAAGTAGGCGCCGATCGAGTAGAGGCCGCTGTCCATCAGCGACTCGATGAACGCGTCGGCGGCCTCGCCGGGCCGCTCGCCGCCTGTCACGGACTCCGCCATGGCGCCAGGGTACCCGCGCTGGTGGCCCGCTACGGTTGCGCCGTGGCCGACCGCGACGAGATCGTCTCCTTCCTCGACGAGCTGCTCGACGCGCCGGGCTTCCCCGACTACTGCCCGAACGGGCTCCAGGTGCCCGGCGCGACGGAGGTCGAGCTGGTGCTGAGCGGCGTCTCGGGGCGGCTCGAGCTGTTCGAGCGCGCCGCCGCCGAGGGCGCGCAGATGGTGCTCTGCCACCACGGCATCCTCTGGGGCTCCGGCCCCCGGGCGATCGATGCCCAGGCCAAGCGCCGGCTGCGCGCGCTCTTCGACGCCGACGCCTCGCTGGTCGCCCACCACCTGCCGCTCGACGCCCACCCCGAGCTCGGCAACAACGCGCTCGTCTGCCGCGCGCTCGGCCTCGAGCCGGCCGAGCGGCTCGGCGAGCACGGCGGCCGGCCGATCGGCTTCGTCGGCCGCCGCGCCGAGGGCATCCCCCTGGACGAGCTGCGCGCCCGCTGCCGCGCCGCGTTCGGTGGCCGCGAGCCGCTGGTCCAGGGCGCCGGGCCCGACGTCGTCCGCTCGCTCGGTGTCGTGACGGGCGCAGCGCACGAGTACCTCGGCGAGGCGGTCGCCCGCGGCCTCGACGGCTTCCTGACCGGCGAGCCGTCCGAGCATGCGCTCGCCGACGCGACCGAGTGCGGACTGCACTTCGTCGCCGCCGGCCACTACGCGACCGAGACCTTCGGGGTGCGTGCGCTCGGCGACCTGCTGGCCGAGCGCTTCGGCGTCGAGCACCGCTTCGTCGACCTGCCCAACCCGGTCTAGCCACCCGCCCGCCGCCCGCGCCAGCGCGAGTGGAGTTTCCTTGGGGGTTGACCCCCAAGGAAACGCCGCTCGGTCGAACTGGCCGGCTGGCCAGGACGTCGGCGGCGGGCTAGACTCGGCCGAACGGCGATCTTCTGGGGAGGAGACGATCTGATGGAGGCAGCGGCGGCGTCCACGTCCGGCACCGGGTCCGAGACGATGGCCGACCTGGTGCCGCTGGCCGCGGCACGCTACGGCGACGCGCCGGCGCTGCGACACCGCGGCGCCGAGCGCTGGGAGGACGTCTCCTACGCCGAGCTGGGCCGCGCGGTCGCCGAGACGGCGGCGGGACTGGTCGATCTCGGCCTCGCTCCCGGCGACCGGGTCTCGATCCTCAGCCACAGCCGCCCCGAGTGGACCTACGCGAACTTCGCGATCCTCTGCGCAGGGCTGGTGTCGGTCTCGATCTACCAGACCAACTCGCCCGAGGAGTGCCACTACGTGCTCGAGCACTCCGAGTCGCGCGCGGTCTTCTGCGAGGACGCCGAGCAGGTCGCGAAGGTCCGCGCCGTCGCCGACCGGCTGCCGCGGCTCGAGCACGTGATCGTCTTCGACCCCTCCGGCGATACCGGGGACGCGATCGCGCTCGCCGACCTGCGCGCCCGCGGCGCGGCCGCCGATCCCGAGCCGTTGCGCGCCCGCACCGCCGCCGTCGGCCGCGACGACCTCGCGATCACGATCTACACCTCCGGGACGACCGGCCCGCCGAAGGGCTGCCTGCTCACCCACGGCAACTACCGCGACGTGGTGTCGATGACCGAGCAGCTCGGCGGCCTGCAGCGCGGCGACTCGGTCTACCTCTTCCTGCCGCTCGCGCACGCGTTCGCGAAGCTGATCCAGTTCGTCGCGCTCGACCTCGGCGGCACGATCGCCTACTGGCAGAAGGATCCGCAGAAGATCGTCGCCGACCTGATCGAGGTCCGCCCGACCTACTTCCCGTCGGTGCCGCGGATGTTCGAGAAGATCTACACGCTCGCCACCGCGGCCGCCGAGGACCCCGAGGAGCTGGGCCGGGCGGTCGCCGTCGGCCTCGAGGTCCGGCGGCTGCGCGCGGCCGGCGAGCCGGTCCCCGCCGAGCTCGAGGCGGCGTTCGCGGCCGCCGACGAGAAGCTCTACGCCAACGTCCGCGCGCTGTTCGGCGGCGAGATCCGCGAGTGCGTGACCGGCGCCGCCCCGATCGCGCGCGAGATCCTCGAGTTCTTCTACGCCTGCGGCGTCCCGGTGATGGAGGGCTACGGGATGACCGAGACCTCGACGGTCGCGAGCGCGAACACCCCGGAGGAGTTCCGCTTCGGCTCGGTCGGCCGGCCGCTGCCCGGCGTCGAGGCGACCGTGGCCGACGACGGCGAGCTGCTGCTGCGCGGCCCGAACATCTTCCAGGGCTACTACAAGAACCCGGAGGCGACGGCGGCGACGCTCGCCGACGGCTGGCTGCACACCGGCGACCTCGCGCACATCGACGACGACGGCTTCATCCGGATCGTCGGGCGCAAGAAGGACATCATCATCACCTCGGGCGGCAAGAACGTCACCCCGGCGAACCTGGAGAACGGCATCAAGCAGTGTCGCTGGGTCTCCCAGGCGGTGGTGCTCGGCGACCGGCGCCCCTACCTCGTCGCGCTCGTCGCGCTCGACCCGGACGAGCTGGCCGCCTTCGCCGCCGAGCACGGCCTCGAGCCCGACGCGGTACCCGCCTCGCCCCAGATGCGCGCCGCCGTCCAGGAGGCC
>JAAYBF010000018.1 GCA_012718975.1 Solirubrobacterales bacterium
CGAGTAGCCGTCGCGCGCGAGGCGGACCGTCTCCTCGCGCCGCGCCGCCCGCAGCTCCGCGTAGAGCGGCGGCATCCGGATGCCGTCGGGCGTCCGCACGCGCGGGACCCTGACGCCCTCGATCTTGACCCCGTCGAAGTAGACGGTCTGCAGCCGGCTGTCGTGGCGGCTGTGGCCGTCGAGGCGGGCGAGCTCGTCGGCCTGGCGGGCCAGGACCGCCTCGATCTGAGAGCGTGCGGCCGCCGCCATCGCGGCGCGGATCGACGCCGCCACGTCGGCGTCGACCGTCCTCGCCGGGGCTGGCGCGGCGTCGTCCACGCCTACTCCGTTGAGCGAGCGGCCCCGGCCGCCCCTCGGATCCGCGCGCCGCGCCGCTTCAGGCCGCGCGGACGCGCTCGCCGCGCACCGACGCGGCGACCTCGCGCAGGGCGGCGACGAACCCGTCGACGTGCGGGCGGCCGAGGTCGCGGTGCCAGAACGCGGCGACCCGCGCCGGCGGCAGGATGCCTGAGAGGTCGATCGTGACGATGTCGTCCCCGGGCGCGTCGGGGATCGCGTGGGCCGGCATCACCGCCGCCCCGGTGCCCGCCGCGGCGAGCGCGAGCACGGCGCCGTTGAGGTTCGAGCTGGCGGCGAAGCGCGGGGTGCGGCCGGTGGCCTCGAGGATCGTCCGCAGCCGCGGGGCGAACCGCCAGCCGGGATGCTCGATCAGCGTCATCGCGGCCAGCTCCTCGAGCGCCGGCGGCTGGCGCTGGCGCGTCAGCGGCGAGTCGGCGGCGACGACGAGCACGCACGGGCTCGAGTACAGCTCGACCTGCTCGAACGGGCCCGGCCCGATCGGCAGGTGGCCGACGGCGAGGTCGAGCGCGCCGCTGGCGACCTTGTCGCGGGCCTCCTCCCAGCCGCCGAGCTCGCTGACCGCCAGCCGCCGGCTCGGGTCGCGCTGCCCCATCAGGGCGAGCGCTCCCGGGAGCAGCAGCGTCGCGGCGCTCTCGTTGAGGCCGACCGAGAGGACCCGGTCGCCGTTGCCGAGCGCCCGCTCGACGTCTACCTTGGCCGCCGCCAGGCGCGCGATGATCGCCTCGGCGTGGCCGAGCAGCGTCCGGCCGGCGGGCGTCAGCCAGACCTTGCCGCGACCCGGCGACCGCTCGACGAGCCTGGTGCCGACGACGTCCTCGAGCCGTGCGATCTGCTGGCTGACGGCGGACTGGACGTAGCCGAGCTCGTCGGCCGCGGCGCGGAAGGAGCCCGTCCGGTCGATCGTCGCGAGCGCGAGCAGATACCTCAACTCGACCCCCAGCCAGCTGTCGCGCTCCATGGCCGGCAGGCTGCCACCCCCACGCGCGCGCGACAACCGTCGGTAATCACCCAACTTCGTCTTGGAGGCGCGTCAGCGCCCGCCGTCGCCGCGGTCGCGCTCGACCGCGGCGGCGAGCGCAGCGCGCGAGGTCACCGACAGGCGCGCCATCGCCCGCGAGACGTGGCGCTCGGCGGTGCGCTCGCTGATCGCCAGCCGGGCGGCGATGTCGCGGTTGGTCGCGCCCGTGGCGACCAGGCGGGCCACCTGGCCTTCCCTCCTGGTCAGCTTCGCGAGCACCCCCGTCGCCTCGTCGGCAGGCGCCAGGTCGTCCAGCTCGGCGTCGACGGCGGCCCGGTCACGGTCGGCCCCGCAGCTGGCCAGGCCCTCCCGCGCCGCGACCAGCCGGGCGCGCGCGCGGCGCGTCAGACCGGCCGCCAGCAGCGCCCTGCCGGCGAGCCATGACGACCGGGCGGCGTCGAGCGGATGGTCGCGGAAGCACTCAACCGACTCGCCCGCGAGCACCGCCGCGCGGGCCGCCTCGCCCTCGGCCAGCGCGACCGCCGCCCAGCCGCGCAGCAGCTCGCCGCGCCGCCGCGGCAGCGGCAGGTCGGCGACCAGCGGCTCGGCGGCGCCGAGCCAGCGGCGGGCCTCCTCGACGCGCCCGGCGCCGAGCTCGGCGTGCGCGAGCAGCTCGTACCAGTGGCTGCGGAAGCTCGGCTCGACGCGCGGCAGCCCCGCGCCGCCGCCGCCGGCCAGGATGCTCTCGCGCGCGTCGGCGAACTCCCCGGTGGCCACCTGGATCGCGCCGAGCGTGCACTCTGGCAGCCAGGCGCGCGGCGAGGAGCCGGCGCGCGCCAGGGCGGCGCGCGCGGCCTCGGCCTCCGCGACGGCGGCGTCGATCTCGCCGCGGTCGAGCTGCACCCAGGCGAGAACCGACCGCGCCCAGATCGTGAACTGGTCGTTGCCGAGCAGCCGCGCGTCCTCGGCGCCGGCGACGCTGACCTCGAGCGCCGCCGCGAGACGGCCCCGCCACCGCTCCGAGGCGGCGAGCATCGTGGAGAGCCCGACGCGCCAGACCCGCTCGCCGGTCGCCTCGGTGATCAGCAGACCGCGGCGCAGGACCCGCGCCGCGTCGTCGTAGCGCTCGACGGCGAAGCCGGAGTGGCCGATGAACGTCAGCGCGCGCAGCGAGCGCGCCAGCTCGTGGTTGTCCATCCGCTCGACCAGGGCGGTCGCGGCGACCAGCGACCCCTCCGCCGACTCCTGGCGCCCGAGATAGGTGTGGCCGAGCGTGATCAGGGCGACCGCCTCGACCTCCAGGTCGCGCCGTCCGGCGAGCCGTGCGCAGGCCGCGGCCCGCTCCGCCGCCGGGGCGATCGACTCCCACTCGCCCGCGAACCAGTGCCCGAGCGTGCGCTCGATGCTCAGCAGCGCGCCGGCGACCGGGTCGCCGGCCAGCTCCTCCTCGGCGCGCGCGACGACCTCGTCGGCGCGCGCCGCGCCGTCGAGCAGCCGCTCGACCCCGGCCTCCAGGACGGCCAGCCGGGCGAGCTCCTCCGGCGTGCCGCAGGCGCCGGTCTCGCGCACCGCCCGCAGCGCCGTGCGGCACTCCTCGAGCCGGCCCGCGGCCCAGAGCGCGCGGGCGTGCATCGGCCGGACCCAGCGGTGCAGCTCGACGTCTTCGGCCGGGGCCAGCGCGTCGGCGGCGCCGAGCCAGCGCGCGGCGGCGACCGGGTCGCGCAGCAGCTCGCGCTCGCCGACGGAGGCCAGCAGCTCGGCGGCGGCCCGGTCGCCGGGGAGGGCGGCGGCGCGAACGTGGTCGGCCAGTTCGGCGGGCGGGGCCTGGCGGCGCTCGAGCGCGCGCGCCGCCCGCCGGTGCAGCGTCCGCGCGCGGTCGGCGTCGATCTCGGCGTAGATCGCCTCGCCGACGATCGGCGCCCGGAAGCGGAAGTGGCGCGGCAGGCTGCAGGGCAGCACGATCCGCGCCGCGACGAGCTCGTCGACGGTCGCGAGCGCCGCCGCCTCGTCGAGGTCGGCGAGCTCGGCCGCGAGGTCGACGGCGAAGCGGTCGCCGGCGACGGCCGCGGCGGCGGCGACGTCGGCGGCCGCCGCGCCGAGGGAGGCGATCTCGCGCGCCACCGACCGGACGACCGCCGGCGGCGGCGCGGCCGACTCGCTGGCCGCGGCGAGCGCGAGCATGTAGCCGGGCGTGCCGCCGGCGCGCTCGTGCAGCCGCGCGCGGGCGAGCGGCGAGATGCCCGGCGGTAGCAGGCCGTCGCACTCGTCGCGATCGAGCGGGCCGATCACCAGCTCGCCGACCGGCAGCTCGCGCGCGACCTGGCCGACGGCGACGTGCAGCGCCTCGCTCGCGCCGCCCGGGCGGTATGCGAGGGCGAGCAGCCCGCCGGCGGCGGCGACCTCCGCGGCGAGCGTCGCGACGGCGGCGAGCGCGTCGTCGGGCGCGCGGTGGAGGTCGTCGAGGACGATCAGCACCGGCGACCCCGCCGCGGCGCGCAGCACCGCGAGGACGGGGGCGAGGCGCGCGGCGTCGGCTCCGGAGATCACGGCCCCCGGCGCCCAGCTGCGGGCGCGCGCCAGCTCGGCGGCCGCGGCGAGCAGGGCGCTCTTGCCGACCCAGGGGTCGCCGACCACCGCCAGCGCCCGCGCCGCGCCGGACTCGACGGCGTCGAGATCGCCGTGGAGGACCCTCAGCTCGGCTTCCCGACCGATCACCTGCCGGAGCGTAATCGCAGCATGATCGGCCTCGGGGAACGGCCCTTCATGGATCGAGATAGGACCGCCGGCCGCGCTCGTCCAGGATCGAGGGCCATGAGCTTCACCGCCTCGACCCGCCACCTCGCCGCGGTCGCCGCGGTCGCCGCCTCGGCCGCCCTCGGCGCGACGGTCCCCGCCCCGGCCGACGCCGGCGTCTACACCGCCTACCACTGCCGCACCCCGACCGGGGCGGCGGCGAGCGTCACCGACTGGGTGGCGGTCAAGCGGACGACCCTCAACCAGATCGTCAACAGCTGCCCGAGCGGCGGGCCGCTCTCGATGCGCCTGCGCCCGAACGTCGTCCACCCTCCCTACGACTCCGTGCGCATCCACGTCCACGCGCCCGCCTACACCGACATCCGCGCCTACTCGATCTACCGCAGCGTGCGGCTCGGGTCGCGCTACAACTTCTGGCGCTTCGAGTACGGCCGCTCCGATCCCGTCGAGACGTGCCACACCACCGGCAGCAGCTGCTCGTCGCTGGGCTCGCACAGCACGCCGTTCGGATCGTCGAACCTCGTCCGCGCCAGCAACCGCAGCGGGATCACCGGCCTGGCGCTCCACCTCACCTGCGGCGAGGACGACACCAAGAACACCAGCTGCGTGGCGACGAGCCCCGCCGCCGAGCTCGAGATGCACCGCTCGGAGGTGACGATCTTCGACGGTCACCCACCGCGGATCGAGGGCACGCCGACCGGCTCGCTCGTCGATCCCGCGACGGCGCTCACCGGCGTCCACTCGGCCTGGGTGGCCGCCAGCGACCTCGGCGGCGGCGTCTACAAGGCGCTCGTCGAGATCGACGGGGAGGTCGTCTCCAGCGCGGTGCTCGACGACAACGGCGGCAAGTGCGTCGAGCCGTTCACGACCGTGGCGCCGTGCCGTCCGAGCACGGCCGGAGCGGTCAGCCTCGACACCGCCCAGCTGGCCGACGGGCCGCACCTGCTGCGGCTGCTGGTGACCGATGCGACCGGCACCAACATCGGCGAGTGGGGCCCGCTCAGGATCAACACCGCCAACAACACCTGCAACCCCTCGCCCCGGATCGGCGGCGCCCGGCTGACGGCCGCGTTCCGCGTGAAGGGCAAGCCCAAGGGCAAGCGCAAGCGCGCGCGGACACGGTCGCGCTCGACGGTGACCGTCGGCTACGACCGCAAGCTGCGGCTGCGCGGCCGGCTGGTGCGCGACGGCAACGCGATCCCCGGGGCGCGCGTCTGCATCGCCTCGCGCGCGGCGCGCAGCGGGGCGTCGCTGCGCGGCCACGGCTGGCTGACCACCGACGCCGAGGGCCGCTTCTCCACCCGGCTGCCGGGCGGGCCCTCGCGCTCGGTCTACGCGGTGCACCGCGTCGCGGGCGGCGCGATCGTCGACCGGCTGCGGGTCCGGGTCAAGGCCAGGCTTTCGCTGAAGCCCTCGCGCAAGCGGCTGCGCAACGGCGGCCGGGTCGTGCTGTCGGGCCGGCTGGCGCGCGGCCCGATCCCGTCGGGCGGCGTCCTGGTCCAGCTCCAGGCGCGGCGCTCGACCGGGTGGCAGACCTTCGGCACCGCACGCACGGACCGCCGCGGCCGCTACGAGCTCGGCTACCGCTTCAGCCGCACGACCGGCGTCCAGCGCTACCAGATGCGCGCGCTGGTGGCGAGCCAGTCCACCTACCCGTACGCGACCGGGGCGTCCAAGCCGATCGCCCTCACCGTGTCGGGGTGGTGACCACAGCCACCCGCTCGGACCGTCTCTACGCGCCCTGGCGGCGCTATGTCCTCGCCGTCCTGGGCCGCCGCTGCGGCTGGCTGGCCACCGACGAGCGCGAGGCGATCTTCCACGACGCCTACGTCGTGCTGCTGCAGAAGGAGCGCGACGGCGAGCTCGACACCGCCGCGATGGACGAGCGTCAGGTGCGCGCCTACCTCGTCCAGACCGCGATCAACAAGGCCCTCGACGAGGGCAAGCGGGCGGGCCGCTCGCGTGAGCGCCCGCTCGACGACGTCGTCGTCCTGCCGCCCGACCCGACAGCCGCCCCGGAGGAGGTCGCGGAGTCCAGCCAGACCGGCGACCGCGTCCGCGAGATCGTCTCGGAGCTGCCCGAGCGCCAGCAGGCGATCGTCAAGCTGCGCTTCTTCTTCGACCGCAACCCCGACGAGATCCAGGGCTACCTCGGGATCAGCGAGCGGATCTACCGGCGCGAGCTCGAGCGGGCGATGCGCCGGATCGCCGGCGGCTACGAGCTGGTCCGCGAGGGGACCTTCTGCGACAGCCGCCGCAGCGCGATCGCGGCGCTGGTCGCGGGAATAGCGGGCCCCGGTCCGGCCCGGCTGGCGCGCGAGCACCTGGCCAGCTGCCACGCCTGCGCCCGCTGGGCGGTCGAGCTGCGCGCCGAGACCCGCCGGGCGGCCGCGCTGCTGCCGCTGCCGGCGGTCGTCGGCGAGCGGCTCCTCGACCGGCTCGTCCGGCTGGTGGAGTCGGTCCGCGACGCGCTCGCCGGGCAGACCAGCGCGGCCAAGCACCACGCGACCGATATCGCCACCCGCGTCGAGACCGGCTTCGGCGCCTACGCGGGCGCCCGCCCCGGCGCCGCTGTGATGGCGGTCGCGGGCTGCATCGCGGTCGGCGGCGGCGCGACCTACTGTGCGGTCGAGGGAGTGCCCGACGTCCTCAAGCCACCCGGGATCGCCTCGAAGGCGCGCGAGCGTCCCCGCCCCGAGCCGGCCCCGCAGCCCGCCGCCGCGCCGGCGCCGGTCGCGCCGGCCGCCGCGCCGGTCGCCGAGTCGGCCGCG
>JAAYBF010000142.1 GCA_012718975.1 Solirubrobacterales bacterium
CGTAGATCTCGGTGACCAGCAGCGCCGCGAAGAGGACCGGGTTCGCGCCCTGGCCGCTCCAGCCGATGCGCCAGGTCAGGTAGACCGCGCCCCAGGCGAGCGCGACCAGCGCCAGCGCGCGCAGCACCAGCGGATGGCGGTCGAACCAGGCACCGATCCGCGTCTGGCGGCGTCCGTCGTCGGCGACGCCGCCGAGCCGGCCGGTGATCCACGGCACGCCGAGCAGGACCCGCAGGCCGGTGTAGGCCCCGCCGCGGAGGCGAGCGATCGCGCTGGACATGGCAGCCAGATCGGCATTTCGGCAGGGGGCTTTAGCCCCGGCGCTAGCCGCCCCGCCCGGACGATGCGCGGGCGGTCGAGCGATCGAAGTCGACGTTGCGGCGAAATATTCGCCGCAACGTCGACACCGATGCGTGGCGGCCGGGCCCGGCCGCGCTCAGACGATCTCGGCGAGCAGCGCGATCACGACCCGGTCGTCGAGCTGGCGCCCGGCGACGCGGCGCAGCTCGGCGATCGCCGTCTCGCGCGAGGCCGCGGGCCTGTAGGGCCGCTCGGTGACGATCGCGTCGTAGGTGTCGCAGGCGGCGACGATCCGCGCCGCGAGCGGGATGCCCTCGCCGGAGAGGCCATCGGGGTAGCCCTTGCCGTCGAAGCGCTCGTGGCTGGCGCGAACGATCGGGGCGAGGTGGCGGAAGGCCTCGACACGCTCGAGCAGCTGGCTGCCGACGACGACGTGCTGGCGCATCACCTGCCACTCCTCGCGCGTCAGCGGCCCCGGCTTGAGCAGGATCTCGCTCGGCACCGCGACCTTGCCGACGTCGTGGAGCATCGCCGCGTGGCGAACGTCGCGCGCCTGATCGGGCGCGAGCCCCATCCGCAGCGCGACCCGCTCGGCGAGCCGGGCGACCTCGCCGCCGTGCATCGCCGTCGGGCCGTCCTTGGCCTCGACCGTCGTCGTCAGCGCGCCGAGCACGTCCATGAACGCGCGCTCGAGCTCGCCGACGAGGCTGGCGCGGTGGATCGCCACGCCGAGGCCGGCGGCGATCGCCTCGACCAGCGCCGCGTCGGCCTCGTCGAAGGCGTGGCGCTCGACCGCCTCGAGGTTGACGACCCCCCAGACGCGGTCGTCGGCGACGATCGGCACCGCCAGCTCCGAGCGCGGGTCGGTCTCCTCGTCGCGGCCGACGTAGTCGGGGTCGAGGCGGGTGTCGTCGACGAGCGCCGTCGCCCCGGAGCGGGCGACGCGGCCGTTGACCCCGACGTGCAGCGGCGCCTCGACGAGCACGAACTCGGTCATCACCTCGGCGAGCGGGCCGGCGCCGGCGACCAGGCGCAGCATCCCGTCGTCGTCGAGGCGGTGGATCGCCGCGAGGTAGAACGCGAACGTCTCGTGCAGCTCGTCGACGACGATGCGCGCCATCTCCTCGATGTCCTGGGTCGCCGCGACGCGCGCCGACAGGCGGGCCACCACGCGCAGCTGGGTGCGCAGGTAGGCGAGCCGGTTCGAAGTCGCCATCGTGCGCGCCCGCGGGCTCGAACGCTGGCGGGCGACGGCATCGGCGCGACGGGCGCGCTCCTCGTTGTCGGGGCCCGGCATCCGCGTCCCGGGAATCAGCTGGTAGGTCACGCTGTGTTGATCGACACGACCATCTGCCAACTTGACCAGATTTCGGCTCTGTCCAGGGATTTCTGCCGATAGGCGGAACGCCTTCGCGCTGCGAGCGGGCCGGAGCTCCGACGTCCCCTAGCATCGCGGCTGCAATGGCCGTTGCGATCGCATCCGCACTCGACAAGGACATGGCTGGAGAGCCCCTCCTGCGCGCAGTGTCGTTCAAGCTCGAGCGGCGCGACCGGATGACGCTCGCGGGCCGCAACGGCAGCGGCAAGACCACCCTGCTGCGGATGCTCGCCGGGCAGGCGTCGATCGACGGCGGCGACCTCGCGATCCAGAAGGGCGCGCGGGTCACCCTCCACGATCAGCGCCCGCCGCGCGACCGCGACATCACCCTGCGCGAGTACGTCGTCTCCGGCTGCGGCGACGTCGCGGCGCTCGAGGACGAGCTGACCCGGCTCGGCGCCGAGATGGCGCAGCGGCCCGACGACGGGTCGCTGCTGGACCGCTACGCCCGCGCCCAGGACCGCTTCGAGCACGCCGGCGGCTGGGACTGGCGCCGCCGGGCGCTCGAGCCGCTGCACGGCCTCGGGTTCGCCGACGGGCAGCTCGACCGCCGCCTCGACACGTTCTCCGGCGGCGAGCTGACGCGCGCGTCGCTGGCCCGCGCGCTTGCCGGCACCCCCGACCTGCTGCTGCTCGACGAGCCGACCAACCACCTCGACATCGACTCGCTCGAGTGGCTCGAGCGCTACCTCGTCGACCTCGACGCCGCCGTCGTGCTCGTTGCCCACGACCGCTGGTTCCTCGAGGCGGTCGGGACCTCGGTGCTCGAGCTGGAGGCCGGCAAGGCCCGCTTCTTCAAGGGGACCTGGCACACCTGGCGCAAGGAGAAGGCGGCGCGAGAGCTGGCGCTCGGCCGGGCGATCGAGAAGCAGGAAGCCGAGATCGCGCGGATGGAGCGGTTCGTCGAGCGGTTCCGCGCGAAGGCGACGAAGGCCCGCCAGGCGCAGTCGCGCGTCAAGCGGCTGGAGAAGATGGACCGGATCGAGCGCGACCCCGGCGAGACCGCCGCGCTGTCGTTCCAGTTCTCGCAGGCGGAGCGCACCGGCCGCGTCGTCTTCGAGCTCGAGGGCGGCCGGGTCGAGACCCCCGGCGGGGAGCGGACGCTGCTCGACGGCGCCGAGCTGTGGCTCGAGCGGGCCGAGCACGTGGCGCTCGTCGGGTCCAACGGCTCGGGCAAGACGACGCTGATCCAGACGCTCGCCGGCGAACGCCCGCTCGCCGCGGGCAAGCTGCGCACCGGCCACAACGTCGAGCTCGGCTACCTCTCCCAGCACGCCGAGTGGCTCGGCGACACCGGCAGCGTGCTCGACGCCGCCCAGCGCGAGACCAAGCTGTCGCCGAACAAGGCGCGCGCGCTGCTCGGCCGCTTCCTGTTCTCCGGCGACGACGCCGAGAAGCCGCTGGCGGGGCTGTCCGGCGGCGAGCGCCAGCGGCTGTCGCTGGCGATCCTCGTCCACTCGGGCGCGAACGTGCTGATCCTCGACGAGCCGACCAACCACCTCGACATCGAGAGCCGCGAGGCGCTCGAGGACGCGCTCTCGGGCTTCGGGGGTGCGGTGCTGCTGGTCTCCCACGACCGCGCGCTGCTCGACGCAGTCGGGACGCGGACGGTGGCGATCGAGGACGGCGAGCTGCACAGCTACGAGGGCGGCTGGGCCGACTACGCACGCATCCGCGAGGAGCGGCGCGAGGCCGAGGCGGCCGCGAAGGCCGCGGGGAAGGCGGCCGACCGCAGGGCGGCGGCCGAGCGGGCCGGGAGCGGCGGGCGGGCGGCGAACCGCGGCGGCGCCGACGCGGCGGCCGCGGACGGGAACGGCGGCGGCACGCGGCGCGAGGGCGCGGCGGCCGGCGCGAAGCCGCTGTCGAAGAACGCCCGGCGGCGACTCGCGGCGCTCGAGCGCGAGGTCGAGCGGGCGGAGGCGGCGCTGGCGGCGCTCGAGGACGAGCTCGCCGGCCCGGCGTCGTGGTCGACGCCGGAGCGCTCGGCGGACGCGACCGCCCGCCACGCCGAGGCGAAGCGGGCGGTCGAGGACGCCTACCGCGAGTGGGAGCGGGCCAGCGCCCCCACCGCGGCCGGCTAGCCGATCAGCCGATCAGCTTGGCCTTCTGGGCCTGGTACTCCTCCTCGCTGAGGACGCCCTTGGCCTTGAGGTCGGCGAGCTTGCCGAGCTCGTCGGCGGTCGAGGTGCCGCCGGCGGTCGAGCGGACGTACTCGTCGAACTCCTTCTTGGCGTCGGCCTGCGCCTGGATCGTCCGCTCGCGCATCCCGTTGCCGCGCGCGATCAGGTAGATCAGCGCCGTGAGGAACGGGATGAAGACGAGGAACAGGACCCAGACCGCCTTCCACCACCCCGACAGCTCGGAGTCGCGGAACAGGTCGCTCAGGATGACGATCAGGATCCAGATCCAGATCACGAAGAAGAAGATCGACAGCACTGTGAGCAGTGCATGGCCGAGTGTGAACTCTGCGATGGGCACGGTGGGGCCTTTCTAGGAACGGTGCGCTGAAGACGCGGTCGCGTCGCGGCCCGACACTACTGCCAGGGCCGGCCTGCGCCAACTTCGCCGCCGCGGCCCCCGGACCTCCCATCCCTCGCGACGACCTCGCACCCCTCGCGACGAGGTCAGCCTTCGCGTCGATCAGTCGAGACGGACGCCAGCGTCGATCGCGGTGATGTAGAGGGCCTCTCCCGCCGTGAGGGTCGTGGCGATCTCCCGTCCGACGCCGAGCACGCCGGAGCGCTCACGGTCCGGCCCCAGGCGCGGGTCCCAGCGCACCTCTCCAAGATCGTGTCCCCGGAGCAGCAGGTTGAGCCGGCACGCCTCGGCTGGAAGGACGCCCTTGCTCTCGCGGGGAACACGCACGATCCCGGATTCCTGGTCACCAGCCGTCACCGGTTGCGTCTGCGCGACGACCTCGTCCTCGATCTGGGCTCGCGCCCAGACGATCGCTGCGCCAACCAGCCCCACCGCCTGCTTCCGGTCGAGCGGATCATCGATCGTCTCTCCATAACGGAACTCCACAGCCCAAGGGCCAAGCACGCGGAGCTCGGCCAGTCGGTCAGGCAGTTGCGTCCCAAGAGCACCGAGCCGATCGATCAGGTGCCGCAGGTCATGAGTCCATGGGAAATCGTCGCCGGCGGCCGCCAGGACCGCTTTCAGTGCCTTCTCGGCCGCCTGTTGGGCATGAAAGCCGACAATGGCGTCTGCGATGTCGTCGTCGGCCGCGAGCTTGTCGACCGCCTCGGCATCCTCGACGGCCTTGCCGAAGAGAAGCCGGGCCTCGACGAGCTCAGGTCGCGGCAAGGAAGCGGCCCTCGCGGAGTGCGCGGTGCACAAGCGTGCTCGGTACTGGCCCGCGTCGGGATACCTCCTCCTCGGAGACGACCACGACATCGACCGGGACACCGAGCGGCGGAAGGGTGTCTCGAAGACGAACCATCTCGTCCAGTTTGCTGTCCACCTGAGCCTCGATCACGAGGAAGTCGAGATCGCTGTTGGCGTGAGCACCACCGCGCGCCCGCGAACCGAAGAGCAGGACACGCGCCGGCGATCCGGCGGCGGCGGCCAGCCGTCTACCCGCATCCTCGATCATCGCCTCGGTCAACACCCTCTCTACGCTACCGCTCACGACGGCCCACCGCCCGGTTTGGCGGTCGGCGACCGCCAGCGCGTCTGGGTATTCCTGCACGGAAACGCGGCCGACGACGACGCCAAGGCCGTGCGGCTTCCGATGACGCCACAAGTGATGTCCAGGCGGCGCGAGCGGGCTTGGGACGAAGTACGAACTCGCCCGCAGATCCGTAGGCACGCCCGGCCTCTTGCGGACGGGGGCGAGTCGGGCCTAGGAGCGGGACATGCGCTCGCCGAGCGCCGCCAAGTCCAGGAAGTATCGGGCGTGTGTGCGGTGCAGCGCCTCCTCCGACGCGGCAACGAGCGCCACTACCTCGATCTCGGGCCGACCTCGAAACTCAGCCTCAGCCTCAAACCGCGCCCGCATTGCGTCCGCACTGGTCTCGAAACGCACCTTCCGCACCAACTCTCCCGCGCCGCGATCATAGATAACCAAAAAATGCGCCACAAACCAATGGTAGCCGCGAATGCCTACCCGCTCCGACTATCGCTCATTGACTCCAGATCACGTACGTGGCGCAACCGGTCCTGAAGAGATGCAAGTGCCTCGTTGACGTCCTCCTTGTATCCGTGGAGTCGGGGGTCGTCGGGCGCATCCCCCTCAGCCTCCTCCACCGCTGCGATGAGGTCCGCCACAGCCAAGGCGAGATCGACAAGCTTCTCGCGAAGCGCGTACCCGACCTCGAACAGCTCTCGCTTGCGGTCCCACCTGACATCGACCGGCTCCCACCACCTCGTGGGCGGCTCCCCGTAGCGAATCCCCCTGCCGATGCGATCGGCCAGCTTCTCGAAGAACTCGGCCCACTCGTGTTGCCACTGGGTTCGCAACTGGATCTCGATCGGGTCTCCCTCTGGAAACACGATGACGTGGACGGCGCGGTAGCCATGCATCGGCTCGGTCCGGCGATCGACGACCTTGGGATGTCGCTCGCCACCACCGAACAGGACCACGACCCGCTCAACCAGCTCATCCTGCCCAAGCCGGTCGAAGTCGCCGACGATCCGCCTACCGGCGAGATCCTGGACGCTCTTGAGGCCGGATCCGTCGCGGCGGCGAAGCTTCTCGAAGATCGTCTCGGTGTTCTTCACGCGCGAAGTCGGCACGACGCCGAGCGCCTCGCGCACGCGCAGCTCAGCTCGATCTAGCTGCCTTGAACGATCCAGGAGGAGATCGTGCAGCATGCCCAGATCGTCGGGGGTCGGACCGTCCTGGCCCACCAGGCGCAAACCGAGCTTCTCGATCTGCGACTTGGACGGGCCGGCGAGCATGCAGCAGTTCTACACCCACCAGCAGACCCGCCCAACGGAGAGGGTGGGATTCGAACCCACGAGCCGCTTGCGCGACCAACGGTTTTCGAGACCGCCCCGTTCAACCACTCCGGCACCTCTCCATGGGTCTGTCGCGGACTGCGCGACGGGGCGTCCTAGGGTACCCGGCGCGGGGCCGGCGCGCGGGCCGGCGGGTTGTGCGGCCCGGTCAGCCGGCGAGGTGGCCGATGTCGTTGTAGCCGAGCAGGCGGATGCGGCCGTCGGGGTCGACGACGGTGCGGGTGATCGACGCGTTCTCGGCGGCGAGGAAGGCGAAGGGCCGGCTGCCGGTCGCCTGGCGGCAGATCTCGGCGACGATGCCGGCGTGGGTGTAGGCGGCGACGGTGGAGCCGCGCTCGACGTGACCGGCGATCTCGGCGATCGCGTCGGCGACGCGCTCGGCGACGGTCTCGGGGCTCTCGGCGCCGGGGATCGTGTCCCAGCGCTCGCTGCGGATCAGCTCGGCGATCAGCGGGTCGCGGGCGGCGACACGGCTGGGGAACTCGTGCTCGGCCTCCCACTCGCCGAGATGGACCTCGCGCAGGCCGGGGACGACGACGGGATCGGCGCCGGTCCGCTCGGCGAGCGGCGCGGCGGTCTGGCGGGTGCGGCGCAGCGGGCTGGTGAAGATCGCCGCGAGGTCGCGCTCGGCCAACCGGTCCGCGGCGCGCGCGGCCTGCTCCTCGCCGAGCGGCTCGAGCGGGTGGTCGCACTGGCCCTGGAAGAGGTCGACGGGCCCGGCCTCGACGCCGGCGGCGCCGTGGCGGACGAACAGGATCTCGATCGAGTCGGGCGGCAGCCGGAACGGCCGTTGGGGGTTGCGCACCGGCGGAAGGCTGGCAGGTCGCCGTCGCGGGGGCGTTCGCGGGGTCGCCCACGGCCTGACCGATAATCCTTATAATGGTTATCGGGATGGCCGTGGAGACCGACACCGCCCGCCGCGGGCCGCTGACCGGCGTCCGGGTCGTCGAGCTGGCCGGCCTCGGCCCCGCCCAGCTCGGGGCGATGCTGCTCGCCGACATGGGCGCCGACGTGGTCCGCGTCGACCGCCCGGCCGACGTGCCCACAGACCCCGAAGGCGTCTCGGGCGAGCTGCTCGCGCGCGGCCGCCGCTCGATCGCGCTCGACCTCAAGCAGCCCGACGGGCTCGCCGTCGCGCGCGAGCTAGCCGCCGGCGCCGACGTGCTGCTCGACCCCTACCGCCCCGGCGTCGCCGAGCGGCTCGGCCTCGGCCCCGACGACCTGCTCGCGCTCAACCCGCGCCTGGTCTTCGCGCGGATGACCGGCTGGGGCCAGGACGGGCCGCTCGCCCAGGCCGCCGGCCACGACATCAACTACGTCGCGCTCGCCGGCGCGCTCGCGCCGATCGGGCCCGCCGACGCCCCGCCGCCGCCGCCGCTGAACCTCGTCGGCGACTTCGGCGGCGGCGGGATGCTGCTCGCCTTCGGGGTCGCCGCCGCGCTGGTCGAGCGCGAGCGCTCCGGCGAGGGGCAGGTGATCGACGTCGCGATGATCGACGGCGTCGCGGCGCTGATGGCGAGCATCTTCCAGGTCGACCACCAGGGCCTCTGGTCGCGCGAGCGCGGCGCGAACTGGCTCCAGGGCGCGGCGCCCTGGTACCGCGCCTACGCGACCGCCGACGACCGCTATGTCACCGTCGGCCCGCTCGAGGCGAAGTTCTACGGCCAGCTGCTCGACCGGCTCGGCCTCGACGCCGCCGACTGGCCGCAGTGGGACACCGATCGCTGGCCGGCGCTCGCCGAGCTGCTCGCCGCCCGCTTCGCCGAGCGGACGCTCGCCGAGTGGACCGCCGAGCTGGAGGGGACCGACGTCTGCTTCGCGCCCGCGCTCGAGTACGACGAGGTGACCGAGCATCCCCACCTCGCCGCGCGCGCGGTCTACGTCGAGCGCGACGGCGCCGTCCAGCCGGCACCCGCGCCGCGCTTCGCCCGCACCCCGGGCGCGATCGCGAGCCCGCCGCCGTGGCCGGGCCAGCACACCGCCGAGCTGCTCGCCGAGCTGGGCGTCGGCGGCGACCGCCGCGCCGCGCTCTACGCGTCCGGCGCGGCCCGCGACACCACGACCGAGGAGCCCCGATGAGCGCGATGCCCAGCTTCGACCTGACCGGCAAGGTGGCGCTGGTCACCGGCGGCAGCCGCGGCCTCGGCCGCGCGATCGTCGGCGGCCTCGCAGCCGCCGGCGCGGACGTCGTGATCGCCAGCCGCAAGCTCGAGAGCTGCGAGGAGCTCGCCGCCGAGGTCGAGCGCGAGACCGGCCGGCGGGCGCTGCCGGTCGCCTGCCACGTCGGCCGCTGGGACGACCTCGAGCGGCTCGTCGAGACCGTCTACGGCGAGTGGGGCCGCGTCGACGTGCTCGTCAACAACGCCGGCATGTCGCCGGTCTACGACAGCCTCGCCGACGTCGGCGAGGAGCTGTGGGACAAGGTGCTCAACGTCAACCTGCGCGGCCCGTTCCGGCTCGCGGTGCTCGTCGGCGAGCGGATGGCGGCCGGCGACGGCGGCTCGATCGTCAACGTCTCGAGCGCCGTCTCCTACCGCCCGACCCCCGACGTGCTCCCCTACGCCGCCGCGAAGGCCGGCGTCAACGCGATCACCCACGGGCTCGCCCACGCGTTCGGCCCGAAGGTCCGCGTCAACGCCGTCGTGCCCGGCACCTTCCTCACCGACGTCGCCAGGCACTGGGACCCGGACTGGTTCGCCGGCGTCGCCGAGACCTTCGCGCTGAAGCGCGGCGGCGAGCCCGAGGAGATCGTCGGCGCCGTCCTCTACTTCGCCGCCGCCGCGAGCAGCTACACCACCGGCGCGCTGCTCGACGTCGACGGCGGCTGGAGCTGAGCGCCGGTCAGCGGCCGTCGCGCGTCGGTCCGCGGCGGATCTCCGGCGGCGTCTCGGGGTCGTAGGTGCGTGCGAACGACGGCTCGATCGCGACGGTCCAGCGCACGACCTCGTCGGGCCGGTGCCAGATGAACTCGTCGGTCCCGTCGTAGAGCCGGGCCATCGCGTCCATGTGCAGGTAGTCGACGTCCTCGGAGATGTCGACCACCTCGCCGCGGTAGCTGACGTAGCGGAGGATGTCCTCGGTGTCGGGCACCAGCACGCTGACGCGCGGATCGCGCCGGACGTTGCGCATCCAGCCGACCGAGTCGCTGCCGTTGATCAGGATCCGGCGGCCGTCGCGCGAGCACCAGGTCACCACGGTGTGCGGGTCGCCGGAGGGGCGCAGCGTGGTCAGGACGCAGGGATAGCGGCCGTCGAGCAGGCGGTTGGCGAGCGCCTCGTCGAAGTCGGTCATGCGGTCTCCTCTCCTCGGTCGTGCCCGGCCGCGGCGAGGCGGTCGCGGAGCACGTTCTTGCGGATCTTCCCGACGGCGGTGCGCGGGATCTCGGTAACGGCCTCGAAGCGGTCCGGCAGCCACCAGCGCGGCACCCGCCCCTCGAGGTGGGCGCGCAGCGCGGCGGCGTCGAGCCGTGCGCCGGGCGCGAGCACGACCGCGGCCAGCGGCCGCTCCTGCCAGCGCGGATGGGCGATCGCGACGACCGCCGCGTCGGCCACCTGCGGGTGGGTGACGAGCGCCTGCTCGAGCGCGACCGAGCTGATCCACTCGCCGCCGGACTTGATCACGTCCTTGGCGCGGTCGCGGATGTCGATCACGCCGTGCGGCGTCACGACGCCGATGTCGCCGCTGCGCAGCCAGCCGTCGTCGGTGAAGGTCTCGGGGTCGCGCCCGCGCCAGTAGCCGGAGGCGACCGACGGCCCGCGGTACTCGAGCTCGCCGGCGGTCTCGCCGTCCCAGGCGGCCAGCCCTTCCTCGCCGCGGACCCGGACCTCCATGAACGGCATCGGGCGGCCGGTGCGGGCGCGCTCGGCCCAGCGTTCCTCGGCCGGCAGCGACGCGAGCGCGTGCGGAAGGGTCGAGATGCCGCCGATCGGCGACATCTCGGTCATTCCGAAGCCGGCGAGGACGGGGATGCCGTGCCGCTCCTCGAGGCCGCGCAGCAGCTCCATCGGCGCACGCGCGCCGCCGATCCTCAGCACCCGCAGGCTCGACACGTCGTGGCCGCCGGGGGCGGCGTCGAGCTCGCCGAGCACGTCGGTCCAGACGGTCGGCACACCGCCGGTGACGGTCACGCCCTCGCCGGCGATCAGCTCGAGCAGCGAGCGCGGGGCCAGGTCGCGGTGGGGCAGCACCAGGCCGGCGCCCGCGAGCGCCGCGGCGTACGGGTGGCCCCAGGCGTTGCCGTGGAACATCGGCACGACGACGAGGATCGTGTCGGCCTCCCGCACGCCGCCGAAGTCGACCGCCATCGTCGCCAGCGACTGGATCGCGATCGCGCGGTGCGAGTAGAGGACGCCCTTCGGACGGCCGGTCGTGCCGGACGTGTAGCAGAGCGCGCAGGCGTCGCGCTCGTCGATGTCGCGCTCGGCGAAGCGGGCGGGGTCGGCGGCCGCGGTCAGCTCGTCGTAGCGCAGCGCCCCGTCGCTGACCGCGTCGCCGACGACGATCAGGCGGTCGAGCTCGACCCGCGGGCGGACGTCGGCGAGCAGCCCGAGCAGCGAGTCGTCGACGATCAGGGTGCGCGCGCCCGCGTCGGCGATCATGAACGCCAGGTCGTCTGCGGACACGCGCGTGTTGAGCGTGTGCAGCACCGCGCCGAGCGCCGGCACGCCGAAGTAGGCCTCGAGGTGCTCGCGCTGGTTCCAGCACAGCGTCGCGACGCGGTCCCCGGGGCCGACGCCGAGTCCCTCGAGCGCGACGGCGAGCCGCCTGGCGCCGTCGAGGACCGAGCTCCAGCTGCCACGCCAGAGGGTCCCGTCGACCTGGCGCGCCACGACCGCGCGATCGGGGGCGATCGCCTCGGCGCGCCGCGCGATCGCCGGGATCGTGAGCTGGCAGTCCATCGTCAGCCCGCGGATCGCCCCGCTCATCACGCCGCCTCGCCGCGACCGTGGTGGGCCGCCGGGCTCACACCGTCCGCTCGACGACCATCGCCATCCCCTGCCCGCCCGCGACGCACATCGTCTCGAGGCCGTAGCGGCCGTCGCGCTGCTCGAGCGCGGTCAGCAGCGTGCCGAGGATCCGCGCGCCGGTCATCCCGAACGGGTGGCCGAGCGCGATCGCCCCGCCGAGCGGGTTGAAACGGTCCCCGAAGGGGTCGATCCCGACCGCCTCGCAGACCGGCAGCACCTGCGCGGCGAACGCCTCGTTGAGCTCGAAGACGTCGATGTCGTCGATCGTCAGGCCGGCCCGGCGCAGCGCCGTGCGCACCGCCTCGATCGGCCCGACGCCCATGTACTCGGGCTCGAGCGCCGCGGCGGCGGTCGCGACGACGCGGGCGCGGGTCTCGATGCCCAGCTCGGCGGCGAGCCGGTCGCTGACGACCAGCGCCGCGGCGGCGCCGTCGTTGAGCGGGCAGGCGTTGCCGGCCGTGACCCGGCCGCCCTCCTTGAAGACGGGGTCGAGCGCGGCGAGCTTCTCGTAGGTCGAGCTGGGCCGCGGACCGTCGTCGGCGGCGACCGTCGCGCCGGCGGCGGTCGTGTAGGGGACGATCTCGCGCGCGAACAGGCCCTGCTCGACCGCGGCGACCGCGAGCTCCTGGGAGCGCTGGGCGAAGCGGTCCATCTCCTCGCGCGCGACGTCGTAGCGCTCGGCGACGTTCTCGGCGGTCATCCCCATCGGGATGTAGGCGTCGCAGATCGCCCCCTCGCCGCCGGTCAGCCGCGGGTGCGGCTCGTCCTCGGAGCGCGGGGTCATGTCGACCGAGGAGACCGACTCGACGCCTCCGACGAGGAACGCGTCGCCCTCGCCGGCCGCGATCGCGTGGAAGGCGAGGCGGACGGCCTGCAGGCTCGACGCGCAGAAGCGCGAGACGGTCACGCCCGGCACCGAGACCGGGATGCCGGCGAGCAGCGCGGCGCGGCGGGCGACGTTGCGGCCCTGCTTCTGCTCGGGATAGCCGCAGCCGACGATCACGTCCTCGATCCGGGCGGGGTCGAGCTCGGGCACGCGCGCGAGCGTCTCGGCGAGCGCGAAGGCGAGCAGGTCGTCGGGCCGCTCGGTGGCGAGCGACCCCTTGTGCGCGCGGCCGATCGGCGTCCGCGCGGTGGCCGCGATCAGGGCTTCTGGCAAGACGACCTCCGGGTCGGATGAGCGGTCTGCGGGCGCGGTCCGCCCGCCGCAGCGAGTCTCGCCGGGGGCGGCACGGCCGGCAACTGGCCCGCGGACAAGCAGATCGGCCCCCGGCTGTGTCGCGTCAGCAAGGACCCGTCAGGCGAGGACGGCGGCGCGCGGGGCGAGCGCGCGGGCCAGCTCCGGGCCGACGCAGCCGACCTCGCCGTCGAGCGCGAGCTCGGCGAGCGCGCGGCCGAGCACGGGGGCCAGCGAGAGTCCGATGCCGCCGAGCCCGGCGCCGACGAGCACGCCCGCGCGCTCGGGGTGCGCGCCGGCGATCGGCCGGCGGTCCGGGCTGTGGGGGTAGAGGCCGGCCCAGCCGCCGCGGAAGCGGATGTCGTCGAGGCCGGGGAACGCGCCGGCGACGCGGGCGACGATCTCGTCGCCGCTGGCGGCGTGGATGCCGGCATAGCAGTCGTCGGGATCGGCGACCGGGTGGCCGAGGATCTCGTTGGAGTGCAGGCCGGCGACGAGCTGGCGCTCGCCCTCGGCGCGGAAGTAGATGCCCTCGGCGCTGTCGCCGGGGACGTAGTCGAGCACCATCGGGTAGATCGTCTCGAGCCCGGCGGGCTTCTCGAACACGTACGCCTCGTGGCGCTCGTTGACGACCCCGACCGGAGCCTCGAGCGCCGCCCCGACCTCCCCGACCCAGGCGCCGGCGCAGTTGCAGACGAGGTCGGCGGGGAGCTCGCCGCGGTCGGTGAGCAGGGTCATCCGGGCGCCGTCGCCGCCGTCGCGCAGCCCGGTTACGGCGGTCCGCCCGGCGATCCGCGCCCCCGCCCGCTCGGCGAGCGCGACCAGCAGCGCGCACAGCTCCGCCCCGTCGAGGTAGCCCTCGACCGGCGAGTACATCGCGCCGTCGACGTGCCCGCCGTCGAAGTGCGGCACCAGCCGGCTCACCTCCGCGGGGCCGACGACGCATGCGTCGGCGCGGCCGTGGTCGCGCTGGAGCGACGCCGAGCGCTCGAACGCGGCCGTCGTGTCGGCGTCGTGGGAGAGCCGCAGCAGCCCGATCCGCCGCAGCGCGAGCCCGTGGTCGCGCTCGAGCTCGTCGAGCCGCGCGAGGCTGAAGGCGCGCAGCTCGACGTCGTCGGCGTTCATGTACTGGGCGGTGAAGACGCCGGCCGACAGGCCGCTCGACCCGGCGGCGGCGTGAGCGCGGTCGACGACGGTGACCGCCGCGCCCCCGCGCGCCAGCTCGAGCGCCGTCCAGAGCCCCATCACCCCGGCCCCGACGACGACCACGCGCGGACCGCTCAAAGCGCCTCCCCGCCTGCGGGGGGCGGCGGCGGGACGGCGCCGTCGCGCATCGGGACGACGCCCGCGGGCGCCAGCGCCGCGACGCGCGCGGTCAGCGGGTCCGGGCGCCGGCCGGCGTCCTGGAGGCGCTCGCGGCGGGCGATCGCCGCCCGCACCGCCCGCCCGCCGACGTAGCGCAGCGGCTCGGGCGGCAGGCCGCGCGGCGGCGGCAGCAGCGTGCCGATCCGCGCCCACTCGTCGTCGCGGCCGAGCGCCTGGGCGGCGAGCACCCGGCCGGCGATCCGCGCCGGGCCGACCCCGTTGCCGGAGTAGCCGGCCGCGTACAGCACGGCGGGCCCTCCGGCGAGCGCGCCGAAGAAGGGGAGCCCCGTCGACGAGCGATCGACCGGGCCGGTCCAGCTGTGGGTCAGGGGGACCCCGGCCAGCTCGGGGTGCAGGAACGCGAGGCTCTCCTCGAGGCGGGCGAGGCGCCGGGCGCTCGGGACGCCCGCCAGCAGCGAGCCCCCGCCGCGCGGCGGCGCCAGCGCGGTGCCCGCAAGGCCGTTGACGAGCCGGCCGTCCGGGGTCGGGCGCAGGTACTTGAGCAGCATGCGGGCGTCGGTCAGGGGGATGCTGCGGTCGAGGCCCGCGGCGGCCAGCCGCTCCGGGATCGGCGGCGTCGCGGCGATGTCGCTGCCGACGACGAACATCGACCCGGCCACCTCGCGGTAGCCGGCCAGCCAGCAGTTGAGCGCGAGCACGACGCGGCCGGCGGAGACCTCGCCGCCGGGGGTGCGGACCAGCGGCCGGCCGGTCCGGTCGAGCCCGGTCATCGGGGTGCGCTCGTAGATCCGCACGTCCTGCTCGAGCGCGACCCGGCGCAGGCCGCGGACCAGCTTCGCCGGCTGGACGACGGCCGCTCCCGAGTGGACCGCCCCGCCGAGCATCCGCGGCGACCCCGAGAGCGCGACCGCCTCCTCGCGACCGACCGTCCGCAGCGCCTCGATGCCGTGCGCGGCCAGCGCCGCCAGCGTCGCGTCCCACGATCCGAGCTGGGCCTCGCTCGTCGCCCCCCAGAGCCAGCCGGGGACGGCGTAGTCGGCGTCGATCCCGTTGGCGGCGCAGAACTCGCCGATCTCGGCGACGGTCGCCTCGGCGATCCGCCCCAGCCGCAGCGCCTCCGCGCTGCCGAGCACCGCCTCGAACGCCGGCAGCTTCGCCCACCAGTCGAGCAGCTGGCCCTGGTTGCGCCCCGAGGCCCCGTAGCCGCAGTAGCGGGCCTCGACCAGCGCCACCTCCGCGGCGGGGTCGAGCTGCTTGACCGCGAGCGCGGTCCAGAGGCCGGTGTAGCCGCCGCCGACGATGCAGACGTCGGCCTCCGCGCGGCCCGCGAGCGGCGGCGCGGCGCGCTCGCCGGCGAGCGCCTGCTCGAGCCAGAGCCCGGGCATCAGACGCGCCCCCGGGCCGGTGCGGCGCCGTTGGGCGCCGGCGGGGAGGCGGCGACGACGTCCATCGCCTTCAGCGCCAGCCAAAGCTCGGACTGGTCGTCGATCCGGCGCAGGTCGCGGCCGGTGAGCGACTCGATCCGCCGCAGCCGGTAGGACAGCGTGTGCTTGTGGACGAACAGCTGGGTCGCCGCGTCCTTGAGCCGCCGGTCGAACTCGAAGTAGACGCGCAGCGACTGGACCAGCTCGGTGCCGTGCTCGGCGTCGTAGGCCTGGACCGGGCCGAGGATCCGCTCGATCATCCGCCCGAGCGCCGGGATGTCGGCCGGCAGCCAGTGGTCGGGGCCGACGTCGCTGGCGAACGGCACGACCGCGTGGCGCTCGCCGCGCCGCCGGCGCGCCTGCATCAGCGCCCAGCCGGCCTCGCGCCGCGCGACCGGGCTCAGGCGCAGGTTGGTGTGCACGGCGCTCGCGCCGGCCCACAGGCCGAGATCGCCGACGACCGCCTCGAGCACCGGCAGGTCGCGCTCGGCAAGCAGCAGGAAGACGCGCCCGCCCTCGGCGAGCAGCAGCGGGCTGCAGCCGCGGTCGGCGAGCTGGTTGTTGAGCTCGTCGTCGAGCTGCTCGTAGGGCTCGGGCGCCTCGACGGCGGCGAGCACGAACGCCGCCCCGGGCGGCAGCCCGGCCGCCGTGAGGTGCTCGACGTCGGAGTCCTCCTCGATGTCGCCGGCGAGCAGCTTGCCGAGCAGCTCGGCCCCCTTGCGGCGCCGGACCTCGCGTTCGCGGTAGAGCTCGCGCAGCTCGAGCCCGGCGATCGTGACGATGTTGCGCACCACCTCGTGCCCGCCCGGCATCGCGCCGCTGCGCTCGAGCGCGACCAGCACGCCCGCGACGCGCGGCCCGACGCGCAGCACGGCCGCGGTCCCGCCGGGGACCGTCGGGTGGCTGCGCTCGTCGGCGACGATCTCGGGCAGCGCCGCCGCGACCTCCGCCGGAGCCGGCTCGAAGCCCTCCAGCAGCGACTCCCCCCACGGCGTGACCAGGAACAGCCGGTAGCCGCTGATCTCCTCGATCATCCGGAACCGGGCGCGCGGGGTGAGCGGCTCGACGCGCGGCGCGAGGGTGTCGAAGATCCGCAGCGAGACGAGCAGCTTGCGCTGGGCGGCGTCCTGGTTGGCGGCCAGCACCAGCCGCATGATCGGCACGAACGACGTCCGCACCGGCACCCGCAGCACCGGGAAGCGCAGCTCGTCGGCCAGCGCCAGCGTCTCGGGCAGCAGCTCGCAGCGCAGGCCGATCGCCAGCGCGACGACCTTGCGCGCATGCAGGCGGCGCAGGAACGTCCGCTGGCCCTCCGCGTCGTCGGGGACGCCGATGCCGTTGGTGATCAGCAGCTCGCCGCCGTCCATCCAGGCGGCGGGATCCTCGAGCTCGGAGATGTGCGCCCAGCTGATGCGGTCGCCGAGGCCCTGCTCGCCGGCGAGCAGCTCGAGGCCGAGCGAGGCGGTCTCGAGCAGCTCGCGGACGGTCAGCGACGAGTTCACGCGCCCTCCCCCGCCGCGACGAGGCGGGCGCCCTCCAGCTCGTCGCGGCCGGCGGGCAGCCGGTCCAGCTCGAGCTGGGCAACGCCCTCGCGGGCGTCGGGCGCGTGGGCGAAGCGCAGCGTGCCGCCGCGCGGCCAGCGCAGCTCGAGCCGGGCGGCGGTGCGCTCGACGACCTCGCCGCCGAGCAGGTCGCCGTAGAACCGCTCGACGCGGTCGAGGTCGCGCGCGGCGAAGGCGACCCGCACCAGGAACGCGGTCTCCGCGGCGCGCGGCCCCGGCCACTCCCACCAGCTGCCGGTCTCGTTGGTCCACGCCTGGCGCTGGGTCGCCGCGGCGCCGCGCCACTCCTCCGCGCGCGCGGCGGCGAAGGCGTCGTCGGAGCGCAGGCCGCCGGTCGTCTGGGCGAGCTGGACGACGATCCCGGCGGCGTCGGCGGAGCGCACGAAGACCTCGCGCCAGAGCGGGTCCTCGGTCCGCTGGACGGCGGGCTCGATCCCGGCCGCGCGGACGCGCTCGAGCAGCGGGTCGAGGTCGCGCACGAGGAAGCTGAGGTGGTGGGGGCCGCAGCCGCGGCGGGCGAGGAACGCGGGCAGGAACTGCTCGCCGTCGGGATGCGGCTCGAGCAGCTCGAGGTCCATCCCCGCGCCGGCATCCCCGACGCGGCTGACGATGTAGCGGCAGCCCGGCGCGTGGCCGCCGTAGATGACGGTCGCGCCGAGGCCGCCGGCGAGCTCGCGCAGGCCGCGGGCGACCTCATCGGTGGCGATGCCGATGTGGTCCAGGTCGATCGGCGGCTGCTCCGCGCCGGGGTCGCGCCAGGCTGTCGGCCCGCCGCACATCAGGCGGGGGCGCGCCCCGGCTCGGGTTCGCCGCGATCGGCGAGCAGGTCGTAGAGCGCGGACAGCTCGAGCGGGCCGAGGCCGGCGTCCTGGGCACGTTCGAGGTAGCCGACCACGGCGTCGAGCATCGCATGCTCGGCGCCGGCCGCGGCGATCGCGTCGCGGGTGCGCCCGACGGCGCCGGCATGGGTGTCGATCGCCGCCTCGACCGCGGCGTGGTCGCCGCGGGCGACGCGCTCGGCGCCGCGCTCGAGCGCGTCGGCGGTCGTCGCGAGCGTCTGGCGGGCGAGCGGGACGCAGTCGGCGAGCGAGACGCCGAAGCGCTGGGCGACCGCTCCCGCCTCGTAGAAGGCGACGAGCACCGCGTGGTGGAGCATGTTGTACATCGCCAGCGCGAGCACGTTGGCGACGCGGACGTCGTCGCCGACGTGGCGCAGGTCGGAGCCGAGGCTGCGCAGCAGCGGCGCCCAGCTCTCGAAGACACCGCGGTCGCCCGCGTAGACGATCGAGCTGTTCGGCGTGGCGATCCCCCACGGGTAGCAGCCGACGCGGCCGTCGAGGTACTGGCCGCCGGCGCCGCGGACCTCCTGCTCGAGCGCTGCGGCGGTCTCGGGGACGCCGCTGGTCAGGTTGACGATCACCCGGCCGGCCAGCGCGGCGCGGACGTCGGGGCCGGCGAGGACCTCGGCGACGGCGGCGTCGTCGGAGAGCACGACGAGCGTCAGCGGGCTCGCGGCGATCGCCTCGGCCGCGCCGGCGGCGACGTGGCCGCCGCCCTCGGCGGCGAACGGGGCGGAGCGCTCGGGCGAGCGGTTCCAGACCGTGACGGCGTGCCCGTCGGAGACCAGCGCGCGGGCGCAGGCGGCGCCCATCGGCCCGAGCCCGACGACGGAGACCGCGGTCGACAGCGGGGCGATCGCGGCGCCCATCAGTAGCCGGCTCCGCCGTCGACGTTGAGCACCTGGCCGGTGACGTAGGAGGCGTCGTCGGAGAGCAGGAACGCGATCGCCGCCGCCAGCTCGGCCGGCTGGGCCATCCGCGCGAGCGGGATCGTCGCGAGCCAGCCCTCGCGGACCTGCTCGGGGACCGCCGCGACCATCGGCGTGTCGACCGACCCCGGGGCGACGGCGTTGACGCGGATGCCGTGGCGCGCGTGCTCGAGCGCGACGGTCCGGGTGAGCCCGATCGCGCCGGCCTTCGCGGCCGCGTAGTTGACCTGCCCGAAGGCGCCGCGGCGCGAGTCCGATGAGAGGTTGACGATCGCCCCGCCGCCGCCGTCGCGCAGGTGCGGGACGACGTGCTGGCAGCCGAGCCACATGCCGCGCAGGTGGACGTCGATGACCGCCTGCCACTCGTCGTCGGTCATCCGCAGCAGCGTCCGGTCGCGGGTGATGCCGGCGTTGTTGACGAGCCCGTCGAGGCGGCCGCAGTCGTCGACGACGCGCTCGACGACGGCCGTCCAGGAGTCGCGCCCGGCGACGTCGTGGCCGAGCGCCAGCGCGCCGGCGCCGATCTCGGCGGCGACGGCCGCGACGGCGTCCTCGTCGATGTCTGTCGCGGCGACGACCGCGCCCTCCTCGGCGAGCCTCGCGGCGGTCGCCGCGCCGATCCCCGAGCCGGCGCCGGTGACGATGTAGACGCGGTCCTCGAGCCGGCGGCAGGCGGTCATGCCGCCTCCTGCGCCGGCGCGGTCGCGACCAGCAGCACGTCGGTCCCGGTCTGGACGACCTCGCCGCCGTCCTTGGAGACCTCGACGGTCAGCGTCGCGATCCCGGTGTCGGGTCGCGAGCGGCTGACGCGCGTCGCGGCGACGGTCGAGGTCGCGCGGATCGTCTCGCCCGGGTAGACCGGGCCGACCATCCGCCGCGAGACCTCCAGGTAGGCCAGTACCGCGAGATCGTCGAGGCCGGGCGTCGCGAGCCCGTTGGAGGCGCTCAGCACGAGCAGGCCGTGTGCGATGCGGCCGTCGAAGTCGGTGTTCTCGCGCACCCAGAGCTCGTCGGTGTGGAGCGGGTTGAAGTCGCCGGAGAGCCCGGCGAAGTTGGCGATGTCGGCCTCGGTGATCGTGCGCCCGGCGGAGTGGAACTCCATCCCGTCGGCGAGCTGGTCGAGGTAAAGGCTCATCGGTCCTCCGGTTCGAACAGCGGCAGCGTCAGCTCGCCCTGGGCCTCGAAGACGACCCGGACCGGCATGTCGCAGGCGAGCTCCTCCTCGGTCGCCCCGGCGATCCGGGTCGACACGCGCACGCCCTCGTCGAGGTCGACGAGCGCGAAGACGTAGGGCACGTCGTCGGAGAACTCGGCGTTGGGGGTGTAGTGGACGGTGCTGAAGCTGTGCAGGCGCCCGCGGCCCGACGCCTCGATCCACTCGAGCGCGTCGGCGTGGCAGTGGACGCAGCGCGCCCGCGGGTAGAACTGGCGCCGCTCGCAGGCGCCGCAGCGCTGGATCAGCAGCCGTCCGGCGGCGGTCGCCTCGTACCAGGCGTCGGATAGCTCGTCGGGATAGGGCACCGGCTTGGCCGGAGTGCTCATCTCAGACCCCCAGGATCGTCGTGGCCGTGGCCGACAGCGAGCCGCCGGTCCCGTTGACGAGGCAGGTGCGCGCGCCCTCGACGGTCGCCCCGGGCGACTCGCCGCGGAGCTGGCGGACCGCCTCGACCATCGCGAAGACGCCGCGGCGGCCCGGATGGTTGGACGAGAGGCCGCCGCCGTCGGTGTTGATCGGCAGCGCGCCGCCCGGCGCGATGTTGCCGTCGGCGACGAACGCCCCGAACTCCCCGCGCGGGCAGAAGCCGAGCGACTCGAGCGTCAGCGCGACCGTGATCGTGAACGAGTCGTAGAGCTGCGCGCAGTCGATCTCGTCCGGCTTCATCCCCGCGGTCGCGAAGGCGTCGCGGCCCGAGCGCACGGCGGCGGTGGCGGTCAGGTCGGCCATCTGGTTCATCTGCATCTGGCCGACCGCCTCGCCGAAGCCGAGCATCCAGACCGGCTTGCGCGACAGCCGTTCGGCGCGCTCGCGCGAGGCGAGCACGAAGGCGCCGCCGGAGTCGGTGACCACGCAGCAGTCGTAGAGGTGCAGCGGCGTCGCGATGGCGGCCGACTCGACGACGTCGGCGACCGTGATCGGGTCGCGGTAGCGGGCGTCGGGATTGAGCGCCGCGTTGGCGCGGCACTGGACCGCGATCTCGGCGAGCTGCTCCGACGTCGTCCCGTACTCGTGCATGTGCCGGCGGGCGGCGAGCGCGTAGGAGGAGACGGTCGAGGGCCCGAACGGGATCTCGTAGGCGCCGGGGCCCCAGGAGCCGGTGTTGTAGTCGCCCGCCGGCACCGGCGAGGAGCGGCCGCTCGCGCCGTAGCTGACAACCGCGACGTCGATGAAGCCGGCGGCGATCGCCAGCGCCGCGTGCCCGGCGTGGCTGACGAAGGCGGCGCCGCCGGTGTCGGTGGAGTCCAGCCAGCGCGGCTCGATCCCGAGGTACTCGACCACCTCGCCGATCTCCATCGGGTCGCCGCCCTCGGGCGGGAAGGCGACCGCCGTGGCGAAGCCCTCGACGTCGCCGTGCTCGAGGCCGGCGTCGGCGAGCGCGCCGGCGACGCAGTCGGCCTGGATCGCGTAGGGGTGGACGCCCGGCGCCTTGCGCAGCGGCGACTCGTAGGCGCCGACGATCGCCACCTCGCCGCTCGGGAACCTGATCTCGCTCATCGGCTGGTCTCCTCTCTCACGGCCGCACCTGCGGCCCGTGCTTGCGCCCCGGCTCGATCGCCCCGGCGGCGAGCCCGACGAGGTGGGTGAGCGCCGCGCGCGTCTCGCGCGGGTCGATCACCTCCTCGACGCCGAAGTACTCGACGGTCCGCCACATCGAGCTCTGCGCGGCGAACATCTCCTCGATCTCGCGGCGCTTGGCGGCCGGGTCCTCGGCCGCGGCGATCACGTCGCCGTACTCGGCCTCGATCCCGCCGCCCATCGGCATGTCGCCCCACGAGCCGCTCGGCCACGCCAGGCGGATGCTGTGGCCCTTCATGTTCCCGGTGCCCTGGCCGGCGAGCCCGTAGGAGCGCCGGACCTGGATCGTTATCACCGGCACCTGCGCGCGCTGGATCGCCTGGACCGCGCGCGAGCCGCGCCGGAGGATCCCGGAGCGCTCGGCGTCGCTGCCGATCATGAAGCCGGGCACGTCGGCGAAGTAGACGATCGGCAGGTGGAAGGCGTCGAAGAAGTCGGCGAAGCGGGTCTGCTTGTCGGCCGCCGGGCCGTCCATCGCGCCCGCGAGCGAGCGCGGGTCGGAGGCGAGGATGCCGACGGTGTGGCCGTCGAGCCGGCCGAGGCCGACGCGCAGCGAGCTGCCGTAGTCGGGCGCCAGCTCGAAGAAGCTGCCGCGGTCGACGATCGCCTCGACGAGCGCGACCGGGTCGTAGACGCGCCGCTCGCTCGGATGGACGATGTCGAGCACCTCGTCGACGCGGCGGTCGGGCGGATCGTCGGCGGCGACGCGCGGCGGCAGCTCCCAGACGTTGCGCGGCAGGTAGGAGAGGAACCGCCGCACCTGGGTGAAGATCTCGTCCTCGTCGGCGGCGACGTTATCGACGACGCCCGAGACCCGGGCGTGTACCTGCGCGCCGCCCAGCTCGAGCTTGTCGACCACCTGGCCGGTGGCCTGGCGCACGACCGGCGGCCCGCCGGCGAACAGGCAGCCGTGGGCCGAGCTCATCACCGAGAAGTGGCTGATCGCCGCGCGCGCGCCGGAGGCGCCGGCCGCCGGGCCCATCACGGCGGCGACGACCGGAACGCGGTCGAGCAGGTCGAAGACCGGGAACGACGGCATCGTGCTGACCAGCGTCGGGTAGCCCTTGCGCTCCTGGATGGTCACGCTGCCGCCGACGCCGTGCAGCAGCAGGACGAGCGGCACGCGGTAGTCGTGGGCGAGCTCCTCGAGGAAGCCGCCGAACGCGCCCTTGAAGCGCGACAGGTGGACGCCGGCGCCGCCGCCCTGGATCGTGAAGTCCTCGGCGCCGATCGCGACCGGCCGGCCGTCGATCCGCGCGAGGCCGCAGACGAACGTCGTCGGCAGGTCGTCCTCGCCGGCCGTCGGCGACGGGGTCGTCACGAGCGTGCCGTACTCGTGGAAGCTGCCCTCGTCGACCAGCAGCGCGATCCGCTCGCGCGCGGTGTTGCGGCCGCGCTCGTGCTCGCGCGCCGCCCGCTCGGGGCCGCTGCCGGCGTGCGCCCAGGCGCGGCGGCGCTCGAGCTCGCCGATCGCCTCCTCCCAGGCGGCGGCGCCGCGCAGGTCGCGTGGATCGGTGGCGGTCACCGGACGGACTCCGCGGCGAGCCGGTCGCCGGCGATCCGGGCGACCTCGTCCTTGAGCACCTTCTTGCCGGGGTTGCGCGGCAGCTCGTCGAGGAAGACGACGTGGCGCGGCTTCTTGTAGGACGCGAGCCGCTCCTGGACGAAGGCGACGACGTCGCCGGCCTCGACCTCGGCGCCCGGCTTGGCCACCACGGCCGCGCAGACCGCCTCGCCCCACTCCTCGTCGGCGAGGCCGACGACCGTCCACTCGAGCAGGTCGGGGTGCTCGGAGAGCACGTTCTCGATCTCCGCCGGGTAGATGTTCTGGCCCTTGGAGATGATCAGGTCCTTGGTGCGGCCCTCGAGGTAGAGGTGGCCGTCCTCGCCGATCCGGGCGAGGTCGCCGCTGTGCAGCCAGCCGTCGCGCAGCGTCGCGGCGGTCAGCTCGGGCGCGTTCCAGTAGCCGCGGACGATCGAGCCGCCGGCGACCCACAGCTCGCCGACCTCGCCGGGCTCGACCGGCTCGCCCTCGGGGTCGAGCAGGCGGACCGCCATCCCTGGCGCGACGCGGCCGCAGGAGCCGGGGTGGCGGGCGATCTCGGCGCCGCGGATCAGGGTCACCACGCCGCTCTCGGTGGCGCCGTAGCCGATCGCCAGCTCCGCGTCGGGCCAGCGCTCGCGGAAGCGCGCCATCGTCGCCGGCGGGCAGTTCTCGCCCCCGGTGAGCACGAAGCGCAGCGAGGCGAAGCCGAGCTGCGAGCGCCGGTCGGCCTCGAGCAGCGGCTCCATCATCGACGGGAAGACGATCGAGTGGGTGACCCGCCACTCGTCGATCAGCGCCGCCATCCGCTCCGGCGTCCAGCCGCCGCTGGGGTGCAACGCGACCGTTCCGCCGACCAGGAAGGTGGGAATCGAGGTCTCGTTGATGCCGGCGGTGTTGAAGGTCGGCGCGATCACCAGCGTGACCGCCGAGGCGTCGAGGCCGGGGTACATCGTCGCCTGCTGGAAGGCGAAGGAGAGGATGTTGTCGTGGCCGAGCATCACCCCCTTCGGGCGGCCGGTGGTGCCGGAGGTGTAGAGGATCAGGTGCGGCTCGGCGCGGTCGATCTCCCCCGCGGCCGGCGCGGTCGCCGCGAGCCGCTCGTACTGCTCGCCGGGCGCGTCGTCGGCGAGCAACGTCACCGCCACGTCGCGCCGGGCGGCGACCGCCGCGAGCGGCTCGGCGACCTGCTCCTGGGTGAACGCCCGCCGCGGCTGGCAGTCGTCGAAGATCGTCTCGATCTCGTGCTCGGTGAGCCGCCAGTTCAGCGACACGAACGTCAGCCCGGCGTAGGCGCAGGCGAAGTACAGCTCGAAGGTCTCGCCGCGGTTGAGCAGGTGGCCGACGACCCGGTCGCCCGGCTCCAGCCCCTCCGCGCGCAGGCTCGCCGCGAGGCCGAGCGCGCGGGCGCGCAGCTGGGCGTAGGTCCGCTCGTGACCGGTCCAGCGCAGCGCCACCCCGTCGGGGTCGATATGGCCCGGCAGGGCCTCGGCGCCCAGGATCCAGGCGACCGAGGGCTCTGCGCTGTCGAAGCGGAGCGGCATCACCGCTGCATTCATCTCCTGCACCTCTCGACGCGGGTCTTCAGACATCGACGCGACTCTCGCACCGGCTCATGGCCCTGCGCCATTGGCCCCGGGGATGAAGAACCGCCCGTTCGTAGAGCCAGGGACCAATGCGGCCGGCGCATGACGGCTCAGATTCGCGCCGACATCCGGCGCTCGAGCCAGCCCGCGTACTGGGAGACCGGAATCGCGATCGCCGCGTACATCGCGGCCGCGATCGACAGCACCGTCAGGTAGCGGAAGGTGGTCGAGCCGATCTGGTAGGCCTGGCTGAGCAGCTCCGGCAGCGCGATCGCGAAGCAGAGCGCCGTGCCCTGGAAGACGAGGATCGAGAAGCCGACCAGCTGCGGCAGCGCGATCCGCAGCGCCTGCGGCAGCACGATCGTGCGAAAGGCCGACAGCCGCGTCAGGCCGAGGCTCGCGGCCGCCTCGCGCTGGCCGCGCGGGACCGCGCGCAGCGCGGCGCGGAAGATCTCGCTCGTGTAGGCGCCGGTGTTGAGCCCGAGCGCGAGGACCGCGGCGGCGAGCGCCGTCAGCGTGATCCCCTGCTGGGGCAGGCCGAAGTAGACCAGCGACAGCAGCACCAGCGCCGGCATGCCGCGGGCGATCTCGACGAACGCGAGCGCGCCGAGGCTGACCGGCTTGGACCGGCTCGCGACCAGGACCGCGAGCAGGCAGCCGAGCGGCAGCCCGAACAGCAGCACCAGGCCGGTGACCTTGAGGCTCACCAGCAGCCCGGAGAGCAGCTGGTCGTACTGGTCGGCGTCGAGCAGGAACGCCGCGAGCGCGCTCACAGCGCCACCGCCCGGTGCAGGCGCGCGTCGGTCCAGCGCGCGACGAGGGCGAGCGGCAGGCTCATCAGGATGTAGATGCCGCCCGCGAGCAGGAAGATCAGCAGGCCGTCGCCGCTGCGCTGGCTCTCGCTGGTGGCGAGGAAGGTGACGTCGGAGACGCCGATCACCGAGACGACGGCCGTCTCCTTGAGCAGCGCGATCGCCCAGGTGGCGGCACCCGGGATGACGACCCGGATCGCCTGCGGACCGACGATCGTGCGCAGCACCTGGAGCCGGTTGAGGCCGAGCGCGGCGCCCGCCTCCCACTGCTGGCGGCGGACCGCGAGCAGCCCCGCGCGGTAGATCTCGGCCATGTAGGCGGCGCTGATGCAGCCGAAGCCGATCACCGCCGCCGGATAGGCGTCGAGCGAGACGAGGCTCTGGGCGAGCCCGAAGAAGAGGATGAACAGCCAGACGATCGGCGGCACCGCGCGCAGCAGGTCGATCAGGAAGCGGGCGAGCGCGCGGACCGGCAGCCACGGCGAGCGCGAGGCCGCCAGCAGCGGCAACCCGAGGATCGAGCCGAGGACGAACGCCAGCGCGGTGATCGTCACCGTCGCGGCGATGCCCTCCGAGATCGGTCCGAGATATTCGAGCACGGGACCGTCGCGCCCCTAGCGGTCCAGCACCGCGTTGAGGAACCGGCGCGTCCGCTCGTGGACGGGCCGCTTGAAGACGACCTCGGGCGGTCCCTCCTCGAGCACCGCGCCCTCGTGCATCACCACCACCGAGTCGGACACCTGCTCGGCGAAGTGCATCTCGTGGGTGACGATCATCATCGTCATCCCCTCCTCGGCGAGCAGCCGCATGACGCTCAGCACCTCGGCCCCGAGCTCGGGGTCGAGCGCCGACGTCGGCTCGTCGAAGAGCATCAGGTGGGGGTCGAGCGCCAGCGCGCGAGCGATCGCGACGCGCTGCTGCTGGCCGCCGGAGCACTGGGCCGGGAACGCGTCGGCCTTGTCGGCGAGGCCGACGCGCTCGAGCAGCTCGCGCGCGCGGCGCTCGGCGTCGGCGCGGTCGCGCTTGAGCACGCGCTCCTGGGCGAGGGTGACGTTGCGCAGCACCGAGAGGTGCGGGAACAGCTCGAAGTTCTGGAAGACCATCCCGACGCGGCGGCGCAGCTCGGCCAGCTCGCTCGCGCGCGGCTCGAGACCGGGCCGCCGGTCGGCGCAGACCTCGACCCCGTCGACGAAGACGCTGCCGGAGTCCGGCGGCGCGAGGAAGTTCACGCAGCGCAGCAGCGTGCTCTTGCCCGCCCCGCTGGGCCCGATGATGCTCATCACCTTGCCCGCCTCGAGCGTCAGGCTGACGTCGCGGACGGCCTGGTGGCCGCCCAGCTCCTTCGAGACGCCCTCGAGGCGGACCATCTCGCGCCCGCCCGCCGGCCGCTGATCGCGGCCGGCGGGGACTGCGCCGGTGTCGGGTTCGGGCTCCATCGGGACCAGTCGGTCGGGCATCGGGGCGGGCCTAGAGGTAGCGCGGCTCGCCGGTCTCGATCACGTCGGCCGGCAGGCCGTACTTCTCGACGATCTTTTGGAGCCGGCCGTCCTCGCGCATCTCGGCGATCAGCGCGTTGAGCGCCTCGGTCAGCTCGGGGTTCTCGAGCGAGTGCATGATGCCGGCCTGGGGCGCGGCGGTCGTGGCCTCGAGCCGGTCGTCGGCCTGCAGCGACTTGATCTGGAACTCGTCGGCGAGACCGGCCTCCTCGAGGTAGAACTGGGCCGAGCCCGGCGTCGAGAAGGCGACGTCGATGCGGCCGTTCTCGAGGTCGGACATGACCTGGGCCTGGTTGCGGTAGAGCTTGTAGCGGTCGCCGAAGAGCTCCTTGGCCTCCTCGTTCCAGAAGTTGCCCTGGAGCTCGCCGATCGTCTTGCCGTCGAGGCCGTCGATCGTGTCGATGCCCTCACGCGAGATCACCGCGATGTTGTCGAGGTAGGTCGGGTCGCTCATCGCGACGATCTCCTGGCGCTCCTTGGACCGCCACCAGTCGCCGCCGGAGACGTCGGCGCGGCCGGTCTCGATCATCGCCGGGATTCCGGCGGAGTCGGAGTCCGAGGCCACCAGCTCGAGGCACTCGGCCTCGGCGAACGCGGTGATGATCTCGCCGTCGATGCCCACGGCCTCGCCGTTCTCGACGTAGCCGTACGGCGGGTAGGCGGTGAAGACGGCGGTCAGCTTGCCGTCGTCGATGGTGCTGAACTCGTGGCGCGGCTCGCAGTCCCCGGCGGCGGTGGCGCCCGCCGCGGTGCTCGAGCCGTCGTCGGAGTCCGACCCGCATGCGGCGATCCCGACGACGACCAGCAGGGCCGTCGACAGGCCGACCAGCGTCCGAAACCAGCTCCGCTTCCGTTGCATCGTCTCTCCACCTCCGCGCGTCTCGCGCCTTCTCCTCGTGCGCCTTCCACGGGGAAGGCCTGGACGATCCGACCGTAAGCAGCGGCCCGCGCGCCATCAACTGGCCCCGAGGATGAACAGGCGGCCCCCTCCGAAGCCGGGGACCAACCGCGGTCGGGGCCCGGACGGCCGCGACCGCCGCCGGCGAGCGGACGCCGGGAGTCGGGGGGCGCGTCGCCGGCGCTCAGGCGCTCTGGGCGGCTGCCGAGCCGGCCGGCGCCGGGACGGCTGCGACGGCGTCGGCGAGCCGCTCGGCGACGGCGTCGACGAGCGGTTCGTCCATCGGCGTCGAGAGCGCTCCGAGCCCGTTGGGCACGAGCAGCACCTCGCGGTCGACGGCCTCCCACCACAGGCGCCGCCGCAGCTCGGCCGTGGCGCCGCCGGCCGGGTCGAGCCGCAGCAGCGAGCCGGCGCCCAGCACGCGCCAGCCGTGCTCGGCGGCCGGCTCGGAGAGGGTGCCGCGGAGGCGCTCGCCGAGCGCGTTGAGCCGCTCGATCGCCGGCGCGTCGAGCGCGTCGAGCGCCGCGCGGCCGGCGGCCATCGTCACGGGGTTGGCCGAGAAGGTGCCGCCGTGCTCGAGCCCGTGCGGGAGAAGCGGGTTCAGCTCGTCCATCACCGCCGCGCGGCCCGCCACGGCGCCGACCGGGTGGCCGCCGCCGATCAGCTTGCCGAGCGTCATCAGGTCGGGCACCACGCCGCGGGCGCGCGCGAGGCCGCCGTAGGCGTGGCGGAAGCTGATCACCTCGTCGGCGATCAGCAGCACGCCATGGTCGGCGCGTACCCGCTCCGCCGCGGCGATCAGCTCGTCGGAGACCGGGACGAGCCCGGCGCGGTTGGGCATGAAGTCGATCAGGACGGCGGCGAAGCGGTGGCGCTCGCGCTCGACGGCCCGCACGAGGCTGTCGGGGTCCTCGAGCGGCAGCACCGCGACGTCGTCGAGGACGCCGCGCGGGACGCCGCGGGTGGTGGTCTCGCCCCCGGTCGCGAGCGCCGGGTCGGCGGTCCCGTGGTAGGCGGAGCGAAGCATCGCGACGCCGTCGCGGCCGGTGTGCGCGCGGGCGACCCGCAGCGCGGTCATGACCGCCTCGGTGCCCGAGTTCGCGTAGCGGACGCGGTCGAGGTCGGGCAGGCGCTCCATCAGCGCCTCGGCGTGGCGCAGCTCGTCGAGGTTGGGCAGGCCGAAGCAGGCGCCGTCGGCGACCGCCCGCTGCGCGGCGGCGACCAGGTCGGGGTGGGCGTGGCCGTGGACCAGCGTCGTGAAGTTGTTGTTGAGGTCGATCAGGTCGCGCCCGTCGGCGGTCCGCACGCGCGGGCCGCTGCCGGCGATCGCGTAGGGGATCTCCGGCGCGATGCCGAAGGTGGAGCGGCCGTGGCCGCCGGGCAGCAGTCCCCTGGTCCGCGCGACCCACTCCCGCGGCGGCACGCCGCTGCCCGCGCCCCCGTCTCCGTTCCCTCCGGTCACGCGGTCGATCGTTGCGGACCGCACGGCTCCGCACAACACGTCCCGACGCCAACGTTGCCGTCGCCGTTGCAGCCCGGGTCCAACGGCGAACGGCGGCCCGCGACCGCCACCGCGCCGACGATCAGCGCCAGGCCGACGACCGCGACCGGCGGGATCGGCTCGTGGAGCATCAGGGCGGCGAACAGCAGCGCGAACACCGGCGCGATGTAGGCCGCGAGCGCAGCGCGCGCGGGCCCGATCCGCTGCGTCAGCCAGACCTGGATCGAGGCGCCCAGCGCGGTCGAGACGACCGCGACCGCCGCGAGCGCGCCGAGCGCGCCGGCCGACGGCCGCGCGGCGAGCAGCTCGACGATTCCCAGCGGCACCAGCAGCAGCGCCGCCAGCCAGAGCGACACGGTCGCGCGGACCAGCACCGGCAGGTCGACGAGGTCGCGGCTGATCATGAACCCGCCGAGCGCGAAGAAGAACGTCGCGGCGAGGATCGCGGCGGCCGCGATCAGCTCGGGCACGGTCGTCGCGAGGTCGACGCCGACGATCAGCGCGACCCCGCCGAGGCCCACGACCAGCGCCCCGACCTGGCGCGCGCCGGCCCGCTCGGCGCGATCCAGCCACGGCGCGAGCGCCGCCGTCCAGAGCGGCAGGCTGGCGATCAGCACGCCGGTCAGGCCCGCCGGCACCCGCTCCTGGGCGAGCGTGATCAGCAGGTAGGGGACGCCGTAGGCGCAGAGCCCGAGCCGCAGCGCCTCGCGCGGCCGGCGCAGCGCCGCGACGACCGCGCGGCGCGTCGCCGGGCTGCCGAAGGCGAGGATCCCGGCGAGCAGCACCGCCGCGGCGAGCAGCAGCCGGGCGAGCACGAGCCCGGCGGGCTCGAAGTCGCGCAGCGCGATCGACGTCCAGACGTAGGTCGACCCCCAGGCCGCCGTGTAGAGCGCGACCACCCCCCATGTCCAGCCGCGCACGGCCCGGTCCGATCAGGCGGCGGGGAGCTGCGCGACGGCCTCGAGCTCGAAGCGCATCGACGGGTCGAGCGCCGCCGCGAGCACGCCCGTGCTCGCGGGGAACGGCGGCTGGACGTACTCGCGCCGGACCTCCTTGAACGCCGCCCAGTCCTCGGCGTCGGCGAAGTAGACCGTCAGCTTGATCACGTCGTCGAGCGTCGCGCCGCAGACGGCGAGCGTCGCGCGCAGGTTCTCGAGCGTCTGGCGCATGTGGTCGCGCACGTCGGGGGAGTCGACCATGGTCCCGTCGTCGCGCTCGGCGACGTGGCCGGCGGTGATCACCAGGCCGCTCGGCGTCACGACGGCGCGCGAGAAGTCGTGGCCGAGCGGGTGGTCGTGGTAGACGGCGCCGTTGCGGGGCTTGTCCATCGTCTGCTCCTCAGTTCGCTGTCAGGTAGCGCTCGGCGAGCGCGCAGGTGGTCGCGATCCGCTCGCCGTCGAGGTCGCGGGCCAAGTCGGTGGCCTGGCGGTTGGCGAGCCAGCCGAGGCCCTGCAGCCGCGAGAGCAGCAGCAGCCCCTCGACCTCGGCCGCGACGTCGGCGGCGACCGGCCGCACCGACCGGTACCCCTCGAGCCAGCCGGCGACGATCGCGTCGCGGTCGGGCGGCGTCGGGATGCCCCGGAAGGCGCCGGCGAGATCCCAGAGGAACCAGCCGTGGCCGCAGTCGTCGAAGTCGATCACCGTCAGCCGGTCGCCGTCGGCGAGCACGTTCGCCAGCCGCAGGTCGGCGTGGACGAGCCCGAAGCGGTCGCGGTCGGTGGCGACCGCGTCGAGCCGCGCGCGGGCGACCGCGACGGCGCGCTCGAGCAGCTCGCGCGCGTCGGCGTCGACGCCCGGGTGGTCGCGCCAGCTTCCCCAGCGGGCGCCGTCGCCGACGATCTGCTCGGTCAGCCAGGTGTGGCGGTGAAAGCCGGCCGGCGGTGTCCAGGCGGCCCCGTGCGCGTGGATGCGCGCCGCCAGCTCGCCGAGCGCGGGCGCCCAGGCGGCGAGACCGTCGGCCGCGGGAGCCGCACCCTCGACCCACTCGAACAGGACGGCGTTGCGCTCGTCGGCGAGCGGCTCGTAGCGCAGCGTCACGATCCGCTCGCCGTCGAGCGCGGGCAGCGCGCGTGGAGTGGCGACGCCGGCCTGCTCCCGCAGCGCCTCGGTCCAGGCGAGCTCGGCGGCGATCTGCTCGCGGGTCAGGTAGCCGTGGCGGTGCAGCCGCAACGCCGCGCGGCCGTGGCGCGGGTCGTCGACGGCGAAGGTGGCGTTCTCGGAGATGCTCAGCAGCTCGAGCTCCGCGTCGGCGCGGCCGTAGCGCGCGAGCACGGCGGCCGCCTCGTCGTGGAGGCGCTCGACCTGGTCCCCGGCCGCCGCCGGCGCCCCGGTCACCCGCCGGCCTCCGCCGCCAGCGCCCGCTCGCGCGCGACCGCGAGCCCGTCGCCGAGCCGCTGGAGGATCTCCTCGCAGAGCTCCGGCTCGACGAGCAGCCCCGGCTTGAACTGCAGGACGCGCGGGTCAAAGGACGAGAAGATCGCCCAGACCCCGTTCTCGTAGAGCGCGCGCATGGCGTGCTTGGCCCCCTCGGCGGGCGCGAACTCGAGGCCGATCACCAGGCCCTCCTGGCGGACGCCGGAGAAGTAGTCGCCGTAGCGCTCGCGCAGCTCCGCGAAGCCGGCGGCGAGCCGGCGCGCGTTGGCCTCGACCAGCTCGCCGACGGACGGGCGCAACGTGATGTCGAGCACCGCGAGCGCGACGACGCAGCCGAGCTCGCTGCCGGCCGTCGTCGAGACGTGGCCCCAGCCGTCCTCGTCGAGCCAGCCGCTCGCGGCCTCGCCGAGGATCGCCGCCGAGAGCGGGTAAAGGCCGCCGCCGAGGCCCTTGGCGGTGACGATCACGTCCGGCTGGACGCCGTGGCGGTGGATCGCCCAGAGCGAGCCGGTACGCATCAGCCCGGTCTGGACCTCGTCGGCGACGTAGAGCGCGCCGTGGCGCTCACAGGCCCGCTTGACCGCCGCGAGATAGCCGGGCTCGGGCAGCGGGAAGCCGGCGGTGGCGGGAATCGTCTCGACCAGCACGGCCGCGACGTCGCCGTCGGCGAGCCTCCGCTCGACGGCGGCCGCGTCGTTGAACGGGACCGTCGCGAACTCGCCCGGGCGGTCGACGAGGAAGGCGGCGGCCTTCGGCCCGCTCGCGCACATCGCCAGGCCGGTGTGGCCGTGGAAGCCGTTCTCGATCGTGACGATCGTCCGGCGCCCGGTCGCCCTCCGCGCGCTCTTGATCGCGATGTCGATCGCCTCGCCGCCGGAGGCGCCGAAGACGGCCTTGTCCATGCCCGCGCCGGCGGTCGCGACGAGCCGCTCGGCGAGCGCGGTGCGGGCGAGCGAGGGGAAGTGGTGGTTGCCGACGTCGAAGGTCTGCGCGCCCTCGACCAGCGCGGCGACCAGCTCGGGGTTGCGGTGGCCGAGGTTGAAGGTGCCGCCGTTGAGATGGACGTCGATCAGCCGCCGGCCGTCGATGTCCCAGAGCAGGTAGCCCTCGCGCCGGCCGATCGCCAGGTCGACGCCGCGCTCGCGCCAGGCGGCGACCTTCGCCGGGTTCCAGAACTCACCGGCGCGGTCGAGCAGCTCCCGCTTCGAGGCGGGCGCCAGCGGGCCGGTGTAGCGCTCGCCGCCGGCGGCGGCGCCCACGCTCACGGAGTCACCGCCAGCGGCAGCTGGTCGGGCCGGTAGATCCCGGGCGGGAGCGCGCGCAGCACGGCGATCGCGTTGAGCATCCGGGCCGCTGTCGCCGGGTAGGGGTCGGTGAGCAGGCCGCCGGCGACGGTCGTCTCGACCGTCTCGCCGCCGCCCTCGATCCGCAGCGTGCTGGAGTTCTCGACGCCGTCGGCGTCGGGGTCGATCGCCCAGATCGCGAGCCACTCGACCTCCGCGACGACGGTGCCCCCGCGCAGCCCGCGCGCGAGCCGGCGAAAGCCCGCGGTCCGCCCCGCCGGCACGGCGAGGTCGCCCCGACGGCGGTCGGTCGCCACCGCGATCGGCTCGGCGGTCTCCTCCCAGCGGTCGAGGTCGAGGTGCAGGCCGTCGGCGAGGATCCCGCAGGACTGCGCCAGCTGGCCCGTGGGCACGGCGACCGAGTCGAGCGGGCGGCCGAGGCCGACCTCCTGCTCGAGCACGCCGCGGCCCCAGGTCGAGATCTCCGACACGCGCCGCAGCGCGACCCGCTCGACGCGGGCGAAGGTGGTGCCCCAGAGGACCGGCAGCACGTCGAGCAGCAGCCCGGGGTTGACGCCGGTCCCGGCGGCCCGCGCGCCGCCGCGGCGGGCGCGCTCGGCCAGCTCGGCGGCGCGGCGCGCGCCGTAGGCGGCCGGCGCGTGGACGAACCAGTTGACCGTCAGCGCGTCCTTGCCGGCGTCGAGGCAGGCGCCGAGCGCGTCGGCGACCTCGTCCGCGTCGCCGGTGGCGGTGTGCAGCACGACGTCGACGTCGTCGCGGGCCAGCTCGTCGGCGAGCGCGGCGCTAACCGGCCGGCCGAGCGGCTCGCCCCCGAGCGCCTCGCCGAGATCGGCGCCGGCCTTCGCCGGATCGACGTCGACGCCGCCGACGATCTCGACGTCGTCGCGCAGCGCCGCGCCGGCCCGCAGCAGCCGCGCCGTCTTGCCGAGCCCGACGACGACGGCGCGCAGGGGCGCCGCTCGCTCCCCCCGGCGGTGTGCTGTGGCCTGGTCCATGGTCGTCGCGGTCCTCGCCGGGCAGTCAGCCACGCGCCCGGCCGGGGCGCAATGCTGCGGCGCGCCAACGCGCCGGCCGGCCCTACAGCCGGGGACCAGCGCGCAGCAGCTCGAACAGGACCGAGAACTCGCCGTCGGCGTGCCCGGCGTCGCGGGCTCGGCGCAGGTAGCCGAGGGTGGCGTCGACGAGCGCGTGCTCGGCGCCGATCGCCTCCATCGCCCGCTGCGCCACCTCGACGGTCGCCACGTGGGTGGAGATCGTCGCCTGGCCGCTGTGGTAGTCGCCGGCGAGGCACTCCTCCCCGGCGGCCTCGAGCGCGTCGAGGGTCAGCTCGCTCATCGGCCGCGCCATCGTCATCCACTCGGCGACGGGGACGCCGTAGCGGTCGGCGAGCGCCGCCGCCTCGAGGTAGCCGGCGAGCGCGACGTGGTGGAAGACGGTCGCCATGCTGAGGCTGACGGCGTTGGCGGCGTCGATCTCCTCGGAGAGGTGGCGGATGTCGCTGCCGGCCGCGCGCAGGACCGGGACCGCCCGGTCGTACAGCGGCCGCGGGCCGGAGACGACGATGTTGCTGCGGTCGCTGCCGATCCGCCGGGTGTAGCTGCCGATCCGCCCGTCGAGGTACTCGCCGCCGTGGTCGGCGGCCAGCCGCTGGAGCTCGATCGCCTCCTCGGGCCGGCCGGCGGACAGGTTGACCAGCAGGCGCCCGGGGAGCGCGCCGAGGTCGGACTCCAGCACCGCCCGCACGGCGTCGCTGTCGGTGAGCACCGCGACCGTGAGGGGGCTCGCGCGCAGCGCGTCGCCGGCGCTCGCGGCGACCGCGGCGCCGGCCGCCGCGAGCGGCTCGGCCCGCGCGGGGGTCCGGTTCCAGACCGTCACGGAGTGCCCCGCGGCAAGGAAGGCGCGCGCGAAGGCGGAGCCCATCGGCCCGAGGCCGATCACGGTTGCTGTGGTCTCGGTCATCGCGGCATCGCTCCTCTCGCCGCGGCTCGGCGCGGTCGAATCGGCCCTCGGACGGCGGCGACCGTACGTTCCGCCGGACGGCCGGTCAAGCGCGCGGCGCGTGGTTTGGCGCCCGGCACAGCCGCGCCCGCGCGGCTTGACCTCCGGCAGACGCCGGCCGGCCCTGGCTAGCCGTCCCAGGGGTCGACGACGGTAACGCCGGTCCCCTCGAAATCCCGCCCGTTGCGGGTGGCCAGCGTGGCGTCGCGGTGGCGGCA
>JAAYBF010000143.1 GCA_012718975.1 Solirubrobacterales bacterium
AGGATCTCCGACGGGTGGTTGACGTGGCTCCACGACAGCTCGGAGATGTGGATCAGGCCGTCGATGCCGTCGAGGTCGACGAACGCACCGAAGTCGACGATGTTCGAGATCGAGCCCTCGACCACCTGGCCGGGCTGCAGGCGGTCCAGGATCTGCTGGCGGACCTCCTTGCGCTCCTCCTCCAGCACCGCGCGGCGGGAGAGCACGACGTTGTTGCGCGACCGGTTGAGCTCGATGACCTTGCACTCGATCTTCTGGCCCATGAACTCGTCGAGGTCCTGCACCCGGCGGATGTCGACCAGCGACGCCGGCAGGAACCCGCGCACCCCGAGGTCGATGATCAGGCCGCCCTTGACGACCTCGATCACGTTGCCCTCGACGGGCTCCCCGGACTCGGCCGCCGCCTCGATGCGCCGCCACGCCTTCTCGAAGCGGGCGCGCTTCTTCGACAGCACCAGCCGGCCGTCCTGGTCCTCCTTGGTGAGGACGAGGGCGTCGACCTCCTCGCCGAGCTCGACCTCCTCGTTGGGGTCGACCGACTTGCGGATCGAGAGCTCGTTGGAGGGGATGACCCCCTCGCTCTTGTAGCCGATGTCGACCAGGACCTCGTCCTGGTCGATCCGGACCACCTTGCCGGTGACGACGTCGCCCTCCTCGAAGGGCACGAGCGTCGCGTCGTAGTTGGGGACGATCTGGCCGTCGATCTCAAGCAGGAGTCCGTTGGATCCCTCGACGACACGCGGGGTAGTTGGAGTTAGGGTCTGTGTATCAGTCACGCGACGGCGTAGGTTAGCGCCGCTCCGGCGCCCCCGCATCCCGCGGCCGTCCGCCTCCGACCACTACCCTGCCCGGCCTATGCCAGTACGAGCCACCAAGCGCGGCGCCGATCGGACGCCGCTGTCGGGGGACTACGACGTCCTGATCTGCGGCGCGAGCTTCGCCGGGCTCGCGGTCGCGCGCGAGCTGGCGGGCACGCTGCGGCCCGACGGCACGCCCGCCCGGGTGCTGATGGTCGACCGCTACGAGATCGGCGAGCGCCAGACCTCGGCGTGCGGCATCCCGACCCGGTGGCTGGAGGCGCTCGACCTGATGGGCGCCCACCGCCAGACCTTCCCGGAGCTGGTGGTCAACACCCCCCACGGCACGTCGCGCTGGCCGCTGCCGTGGACGTTCTCGACCTTCGACTACCGCGAGCTGTGCGCGCTGCTGGCCGAGCAGGGCGACTGCGAGTTCGAGACGGCGAAGGTGAACGGGCGCAGCGGCGACACCGTCCACACCGACCGCGGCGACCTGACCGCCCCGCTGATCGTCGACTGCCTCGGCTGGCGCAGGGTGCTCGCCGCCGACGGCGGCTACCAGCCGCCCGACGCGCCGCTCTCGCGCGGCCTGGAGGTCCATCCGCACGGCTCCGGCGAGGACCTGGCGATCTGGATCGACCGCTCGATCGTGCCGGCCGGCTACGGCTGGAGCTTCCCCGCGCGCGACGAGCTGAGGATCGGCGTCGGCTCGTTCGACCCCCGCTTCCACGTCAAGGACAGCACGGTCGAGCTGGCCGAGGACCTCGGCTCCGAGGCGGTCCGCTACCAGGGCAACTGGATCCCGCACAAGCTGCGCGACTCCGTCGAGGACGGCGTCTTCTTCGCGGGCGACTCGGCCGGCCACTGCCTGCCGCTGACCGCCGAGGGAATCCGCACCGCGCTCTACTTCGGCATCGCCTGCGGGCGCGAGCTGCGCGACGTCGTCGAGGGCCGGCGCACGCGCGAGCAGGCGCTCGGCTCCTACTTCGCCTTCAACGCCGCCCACGAGTGGAAGTACGAGTGGATGCTGCGCACCCAACGGCTGGTGCCGCGCGTCCACCCGCCGCTGCTGCACCGCGTGGTGCGCGGCTTCCAGCGCCCCGCCGTCGTCGGCTGGGCGTTCCGCCACTACTGGAATATCGCCTCGCCCGACATCGTCGGCCCCGCGCCCGCGAGCGCCACCCGCGCCCCGGTCGCCACCGCCGCCTGAGCCGGCGCTACTTCGCCGCCAGCCAGTTCTCGCCGACGCCGAGGTCGGTCTCCAGCGGCGGGTCCATCGCGAAGGCGCCGGCCATCGCCGCCTGGACGATCGGCGCGGCCGCGTCGACCTCGTCCTCGGGGGCCTCGAACAGCAGCTCGTCGTGGATCTGGAGCACCAGCCGGGTGCGCAGGCCGGCGTCGCGCAGCGCGCGCGTGCAGTCGACCATCGCGACCTTGATGATGTCGGCGGCGGTGCCCTGGATCACCATGTTGACCGCGAGCCGCTCGCCGAGCTGGCGGGTCTGGCGGTTGCGCGCGCGCAGCTCGGGGATCCGCCGGATCCGGCCGAGCTCGGTCGCGACGTAGCCCTGGTCGGTCGCTCGCTCGACGGTCGCGTCGATGAACGCCTTGACGGCCGGGAACCGCTCCAGGTAGCGGTCGATGAACTCCTGCGCCTCGCCCCGGGGGATCTGCAGCCGGTCGGCGAGACCGTAGGCCGAGAGCCCGTAGACGATCCCGTAGTTGACCATCTTCGCCTTCGAGCGGGTGCCCGGCTCGACGGGCGCGCTGGAGTCCCCGCCGAGGATCCAGGCGGCGGTCGCGGTGTGGACGTCCTCGCCGCGACGGAAGATCTCCTTGAGCACTTCCTCGCCCGCGATGTGGGCGAGCAGCCGCAGCTCGACCTGCGAGTAGTCGGCCGAGATCAGCCGGCAGCCGTCCGCGGCGACGAAGCAGGCGCGGATCTCACGCCCGCGCTCGGTGCGGACCGGGATGTTCTGGAGGTTCGGGTTGCTAGACGACAGCCGTCCGGTCGCGGCGGTCACCTGGCTGAAGGTGGTCCGCAGGCGGCCGTCGGGGCCGCGCAGGTCCGGCAGCGCGTCGAGGTAGGTCGACTTCAGCTTGGTCAGCTCGCGCCACTCCTCGACCATCCCGACGATCGGGTGCTCGTGGCGGATCGCGGCGAGCACGCGCGCGTCGGTCGAGAAGCCGGTCTTGCCGCGCCGCTTCTTCGACAGCCCGAGCTTGTCGAACAGCACGGCGCCGAGCTGCTGCGGCGAGCCGATCGTGAACTCCTCGCCGGCCGCCGCCCAGATCTCGCGCTCGAGCGCGACCGCCTCCTCCCCCACCCGCGCGGCGATCTCGCGCAGCCGGTCGGCGTCGAGCAGCACGCCCGCGCGCTCCATCTCGACCAGGACGTCGACGAGCGGCAGCTCGACCTCGCGCAGCAGCCGCGTCAGCCCCAGCTCCTCGAGCGTGGCCCGCTGGCGCTCAGCCAGCGCGTGGACGAGCACCGCGCTCTCCGCCGCCGCTACCGCGGCCTCGGTCGCGCCGCGGCCGTCGACCTCGGCGCCGAGTCCGAGGTCGGCGGCCAGCTCGTCGAGCGGGTATGACCGCCGCGCCGGGTCGATCAGGTAGGCGGCGACGAGCGTGTCGTGCTCGAGCGGGGGCGCCGCGGGCACGCTGGCCGGCGTCGCGCCCGGCGCGGCCGCCCACGTCGCGACCGGGTCCTCGGCGACCGCGATCGCCTTGAAGTCGTGGGCGGTCAGCGGCCGCTCGCCCCAGCCGGCGACGACCTCGGCGAGCGTCTCGGCCTCGCCGACGAGCGCCTCCGCCCCGCCGGCATGAGCGGCGAAGGTCAGCGGCCCCTCCTCGGCGAAGCCCGGCAGCTGGTCCTCCGGCGGCTCGGGCCGGTGCGCCCAGAGCGCCGGGCGCTCGCCGCCGATCCCCGCCAGCGCGGCCGGCTCGACGGTCCGCGCGCGCACCTTGACCGTCTCGGAGGCTGCCGTCGCGGGCGCGGCCGCGTCGCCCTCGCCGAGCGCCTCCTCGAGCCGGCGCAGCGGGTCGCGCAGCTCGAACTCGCGGAAGACCTCGCGCAGCCGCGCCCGGTCGGGCTCGGCGGCGAGCAGCGCGTCGAGGTCGATCTCGGCCACCGGCACCTCGCGCTGGGCGGTCGCGAGCTGCTTGGAGATCCGCGCGTCCTCGGCGTGGTCGGTGAGGTTCTGCTTGCGCTTGGCGCCGGAGACACGGTCGACGTTGGCGAGGATCTCCTCGAGCGTGCCGAACTCCTGCAGCAGCTGGGCGGCGGTCTTGTCGCCGATGCCGGGGACGCCGGGGATGTTGTCGGAGGTGTCGCCCTTGAGGCCGTAGAAGTCGGGGATCAGCTCGGGCGGGATGCCGTAGCGGTCGATCACCGCCTGGCGGTCGTAGACCTTGGTGTCGGTGATCCCGCGGCCGGTGGCCATCACCCGGACGCCGTCCTCGATCAGCTGGAAGGTGTCGCGGTCGCCGGTCACGACGGTGACCTCGGTGCCGTGCTCGCGCGCGCGCCGCGCGAGCGTCGCGATCACGTCGTCGGCCTCGAACCCGTCGGCGCTGACGTTGAGGTAGCCGAACGCCTCGACCAGCGGCGCGAAGTGCGGGAACTGCTCGCGCAGCAGGTCGGGCCGCGACGGCCGGTCGCCCTTGTACTCGGGGTAGAGGTCCTTGCGCCCGGACGAGCCGGCGTCCCAGACGACGATCGTCGGCTTCGGCCCGTACTCGGTCAGCAGCTTGACCAGCATCGAGGCGAAGCCGAAGATCGCGTTGGTCGGCTGCCCCTTCGACGTCGCGATCGACTCGGGGAGGGCGAAGAAGGCGCGGTACACGAGGCTGTTCCCGTCGATCAGGAACAGCTCGCTGGGCTGCTGGCTGGACACGGCGCCAGGCTATCTGCCGCGGCGGCCGGGCCGGCGCCGCCACCCCGATATGTTTCGTCGTCGGTCTGTCCCCGAAACCAGAGCCATGGCTATTCCAAGCGCACAGTTCTCCCTGACCCTTCGCGTCGAGCTTCCCCACGAGTCCGGGACGCTGAGCAAGGTAACCGCCGCGATCAGCAAGGTGGGCGGGGCGATCGTAGCCGTGGACACCGTCGAGGCCGGCGGCGACGGGACGATCCGCGAGATCACGATCGACTGCGAGAGCCAGGACCACCGCGGCCGCGTGATCAAGGCCGTCCAGAGCGTCCAGGAGGCGCGGCTGGTCGAGACGACCGACCGCACCTTCGAGCTGCACCGGCGCGGCAAGATCCACACCGGCCTGGCGGCGCCGCTGAAGACCCGCGACGACCTGTCGATGGCCTACACGCCGGGCGTCGCGCGCGTCTGCTCGGCGATCGCCGAGAACCGCCAGAAGGCGTTCAAGTACACGATCAAAGCCAACACGGTCGCCGTCGTGACAGACGGCACCGCGGTGCTCGGCCTCGGCGACATCGGGCCCGAGGCCGCGATGCCGGTGATGGAGGGCAAGGCGATGCTCTTCAAGGAGTTCGCCGACGTCGACGCGTTCCCGATCGCGCTCGACACCAAGGATCCCGACAAGATCGTCGAGACGGTCAAGCTGATCGCCCCGACCTTCGGCGGGATCAACCTCGAGGACATCTCCTCCCCGCGCTGCTTCGAGATCGAGCAGCGGCTGATCGAGGAGCTCGACATCCCGATCTTCCACGACGACCAGCACGGCACCGCGATCGTCGTGCTGGCCGCGCTGATGAACGCCTGCCGGCTGACCGGCCGCAACATCGCCGACCTGTCGGTGTCGATGGCCGGCGCCGGCGCGGCCGGCGTCGCCTGCGCGAAGATCATGATGGGCGCCGGGATCACCGAGTTCGTCGCCTGCGACCGCTTCGGCGCGATCCACACCGGCCGCGAGGACTACCAGTCGGGCGCGATGAACGCCCCGAAGCGCTGGCTGGCCGAGAACACCAACAAGGACCGCCGCGACGGCTCGCCGGCCGAGGTGCTCGAGGGCACCGACCTGTTCTGCGGGCTGTCGGGGCCGGGGATCATCACCGCCAAGGACCTGCAGCGGATGAACCCGGACCCGTTCGTCTTCGCGATGGCCAACCCGGTCCCCGAGGTGCGGCCCGAGGACGCCGCCCCCTACGTGCGGGTGATGGCCACCGGCCGCTCGGACTACCCGAACCAGATCAACAACGTGCTCGCCTTCCCGGGCATCTTCCGCGGCGTGCTCGACGTGCGCGCGCGGGCGATCACCGAGGAGATGAAGATCGCCGCCGCCGAGGGCATCGCCGCGACGATCGAGGACGACGAGCTGACCGAGGACTACATCGTCCCCTCGGTGTTCAACCGCGAGGTCGTCACCGAGGTGGCCCGTGCGGTCTCGGCCGAGGCCGAGCGCGACGGAGCGGTCCGCCTGGACGACCAGACGGGCGAGCTGAGCCTGCCCGCCTGAATTCGCCAACCGCCCCGCCGCCGCGCGCGTATGGTGACCTAGATGAGGATCACCGTCACAGGCGCCACCGGCTCGCTCGGCCGCCCGCTGGTCGAGGAGCTGCTCGCGCGCGGCGACGAGGTGACCGTGCTCAGCCGCGACCCGGCGAAGGCACGCGACGCCTTCGGCGGCCGCGTCGAGGCGGTCGGGTGGCCGGACCCCAAGGGCGGCCCGGCGCCCGCCGAGGGCCTCCGCGGCCGCGACGCCGTGATCCACCTGCTCGGCGAGCCGGTCGCCCAGCGCTGGACCGACGCCGCCCGCACCGAGATCCGCGACTCGCGCGTGCTCGGCACGCGCAACCTCGTCGCCGGCCTGCGCGCCTTGCCCGCCGAGGACCGTCCGCGCGTGCTGGTCTCCCAGTCGGCCAGCGGCTGGTACGGCGCGCGCGGCGACGAGCCGGTGACCGAGGACGAGCCCGCCGGCGACGACTTCCTCGCCAGGGTCTGCCTCGAGTGGGAGGGTGAGGCGCGCGAGGCCGGCGCGCTCGGCATCCGGGTCGCGCTCACCCGCACCGGCGTCGTGCTGTCGGACTCCGGCGGCGCGCTGGAGAAGATGGTGCCGCCGTTCAAGGCCGGCGTCGGCGGGCCGGTCGCCGGCGGTGGCCAGTACGTGCCCTGGATCCACACCGACGACGTCGTCGGGGCGCTGATCTTCTGCGCCGACACCGCCGCCGCCGAGGGGCCGCTGAACGTGACGGCTCCCGAGCCGGCCACCAACGGCGAGCTGTCGAAGGCGCTCGGGCGGGTGCTCCACCGTCCGGCGGTCGCCCCGGTGCCGTCCTTCGCGCTCAAGCTGCTCTACGGCGAGATGGCCCAGATCGTCACGACCGGGGTGCGCGCCGTCCCCGCCCGGCTGCTCGAGCTGGGCTATGAGTTCCGCCGGTCGGCGCTCGAGCCGGCGCTACGGCAGGCGACCGGCAAGGACTGAGCCGGCGGCGACCGCGTCGGCGAGGCCGACGCAGACCGGCTCGGCGTCCTCGCGGTCGCCGCGGCGGTCGATCGCATACGGGCCGACCGGTCCGTCGTCGACGCGCGCCGGCCGCGCGGCGGCGACCACCGCGGCGCGGTCGGGGCCGCCCTCCTCGACGGCTGCGAGCGCCCGCCGCATCGCCTCGTAGCCGAGCACCGCCTCGCCGCCGAGGTCCGGGTCGCCGCCGCTCGCGCGCAGCCGCTCGAGCAGCCGCCGGCCGCGCGGCGGCAGCTCGGCGGCCGGCGGGACGCCGGTCATCGCGCAGCCGGTCGACGGCATGCCGGGCAGGCCCGCGGCCCGCGCCAGCGGCGGGCCGCCGATCACCGGCAGGTCGGGCAGCTCGCGCGCGACGGCGCGCAGCGTCGCGATCCCGGCCGCGTCGGCGGGGCCCGAGTAGAGCAGGACGTCGGGCCGGGCGGCGGCGAGCTCGGCGACGAGGTCGGCGAGCGGCTCGGGCTCCCCGGACGGCGTCCGCTCCACCTCCCCCTCAGCCGGCTCGAGCTCCTCCTTCGGCAGCGCGTCGGCGCGGAAGACATCCTTCGGCGGACCGTCGCCGAGCAGCCAGAGCACCATCGCCTCGAGCTCGCGGTCGGCGATCCCGTTGCCGTGGATCACCGCGAGCCGGCGCGCGCCGCTGGAGCGCAGCGCGGCGACGATCTCGCGCGCCGAGCCCAGATCGGAGGGGACCATCCGGACGAGGTTGCGCCGCTCGCCCGGGTAGTAGCGCTCGGGCCCGGCGCGCGGCCGCCCGGGCGGGCGGCGGGTGTAGCTGGCCAGGCCGTCGGCGGGCGAGACCTGGAGGATGCCGGCGCGGCTGGTCACCGGCAGCGAGATCGCCGAGGCACCGCGGTCGAGCTCGCCGAGGTAGGCGATCGTGGTGTCGTCGTCGGCGGCCCGCTCGGCGTTGGCCTCGACGGTGCCGGGGTCCCAGGCGTCGTCCTCGGGCCTGGTCGCCGACAGGACCTCGAGGCGGACCGTGCGTCCGGCCGCCGTCCCGCCGGCGTCGCGCAGCGCGGCGCGCATCCCGGCCTCGGCGGCGCGGCCGGCGGCGGCGTCGTCGCCGTGGGCGGGCAGGCTCGCGTAGACGGTCAGCGTGTCGCCGGCGACGCGGGTGGTCGGCTGCTCGTCCTCGTCGCCGCAGGAGGCGATCAGGCAGGCCGCCGCGACGAGCACGATGGGGAGGGCGCGGCGCATCGCCGCCGATTCTAGGCGGGGTGCGGCTACTGCTCGCCGGGTGACGCGGGCTTGCCGTGGATCACCTGGCGGATCGCGGGCATCGCCAGGTGGACCGCGACCGCGCCGAACACGAAGATCGCGATGATCGTCGCGGCGTCGAGCGCCTTCATCCCGAACGTCCAGGCGACGACCCAGGCGACGAGGCCGACGGTGAGGGTGACGAGAACGATCATCTGGCTGGGCTCCTTGGGTCCGCGGCGGCCGCCCGACGGCCGTCCGGCGCGCCAGACTATCGCAGCGCGCGGCCGCTCAGCCCCGTCGGAGCGCCTCGGCGAGCTCGCCGATCACGGCGCCGACCGCGGCCGCGCCGCCCTCGCCGGCCGCCCGCACCACCCGGCTGCCGACGATCACGCCGTCGGCGAGCGCGCCGACGGTCGCCGCCTGCTCGGCGGTCGAGATCCCGAAGCCGACCGCGACGGGCAGGTCGGTCGCCGCCCGCACCCGCTCGACCAGGCCGGACAGCTCGGGCGGCAGCTCGGCGCGCTCGCCGGTCGTGCCGGCGAGCGACACGGCGTAGACGAACCCGCGCGCGTTCGCGCCGATCGCCGCGACGCGCTCCGGCGTGCTCGACGGGGCGACCAGCGCGACCAGGGCGAGGCCGGCGGTGTCGCAGGCGGCGCGGACCTCGTCGGCCTCGTCCTGGGGCAGGTCGGGCACGATCAGCCCCGCCGCGCCCGCGGCGGCGGCGCGCGCGGCGAACGCCTCCGGCCCGTCGGCCAGCACGACGTTGGCGTAGACCATCAGCACGACCGGCACCCGCGGCGCGAGCGCGGCGCAGATCTCGAGCACGTCGCCGGGGGTGATCCCGGCCTCCAGCGCGGCCGTGCCGGCGGCGTGGATCACCGGCCCGTCGGCGAGCGGGTCGGAGAACGGGACGCCGAGCTCGATCAGGTCGGCGCCCGCCGCGACCGCCGCCTCCCCCGCGGCGAGCGACTCCTCCTTGGAGGGGTGGCCGCCCATCAGGTAGGGCATCAGCGCCGCCCGCTTGCCGTGGCCGGCGAACGCGGCCGCGATCCGCTCGGCGCCGGTCGCCGCCCCGGTGGCGCTCACCGGGCCAGCACCTCGGCGAGGTCCTTGTCGCCGCGGCCCGACAGCACGAGCGCGTCGACGCCGCCGGGGTTGGGGTTGGCCAGCAGCCAGGCGAGCGCGTGCGACGGCTCGAGCGCCGGGATGATGCCCTCCAGGCGCGACAGCAGCTTGAACGCGTCGACCGCCGCGTCGTCCTCGACGGCGACGTAGCTCACCCGCCCCTCGTCGCGCAGCCAGGCGTGCTCGGGGCCGGCGCCCGGATAGTCGAGCCCGGCCGAGATCGAGTGCGCCTCGAGCACCTGCCCGTCGGCGTCCTGCAGGACGGCGGTGAAGGCGCCGTGCAGGACGCCGCGCGCGCCGGTCGCCAGCGGCGCGGAGTGGCGGCCGGTCGCGACGCCCTCGCCGGCGGCCTCGACGCCGATCAGCTCGACGTCCGCGTCGAGGGCGAACGGGACGAAGGCGCCGATCGAGTTCGAGCCGCCGCCGACGCAGGCGATCACCCGGTCGGGCAGGCGGCCCACGGCCGTCAGGACCTGCTCGCGCAGCTCGTCGCCGATGGTGCGCTGGAGGTCGCGCACCATCGCCGGGTAGGGCGCCGGGCCGACGGCCGAGCCGATCACGTAGTGGGTGGTGCCGGAGTTGGCGACCCAGTCGCGGATCGCCGCGCTGACGGCCTCCTTGAGCGTCCGCGCGCCCGCCTCGACGGACTCCACCCGTGCGCCGAGCAGCTCCATCCGCTCGACGTTGGGCCGCTGGCGGCGCATGTCCTCGGCGCCCATGTAGACGACGCACTCGAGGTCCATCAGCGCGCAGGCGGTCGCCGTCGCCACGCCGTGCTGGCCGGCGCCGGTCTCGGCGATGATCCGCCGCTTGCCCATCCGCCGCGCCAGCAGCGTCTGGCCGAGCGCGTTGTTGATCTTGTGCGCGCCGGTGTGGTTGAGGTCCTCGCGCTTGAGGTAGACGTCCTGGCCGAGGCGCTCCGACAGCCGCCGCGCCCGGTACAGCGGGCTCGGCCGGCCGACGTAGTCGCGCAGCAGCTCGCCGAGCTCTGCGGTGAACGCCTCGTCGGCGGCCGCCTCGATCCACGCGCGCTCGAGCTCCTCGAGCGCGGGGATCAGCGTCTCGGGCACGAACCGCCCGCCGTAGGGGCCGAACTCCCGCTCCCTCACGCCCCGACCGCCTCCGGCTCGTCCGCGGCCGCGACCGCGCGCGCGAAGGCGCGCAGCTTCGCGGGGTCCTTGCGGCCTGGCGCGGCCTCGGTGCCGCTGGCGCTGTCGACGGCGAACGGCCACGCGGTCGCGATCGCCGCGCCGACGTTGTCGGGGCTCAGGCCGCCGGAGAGCACGAGCGGGACGCTACCGCGACGGTTGGCGAGCAGCTCCCAGGCGAAGCTCTCCCCCGTCCCGCCGCGCCTGCCCGGCACGTAGGCGTCGAGCAGGTGGTAGTCGGTGCGGAAGGCGCCGAGCCCGCGGACCGTCGCCGCGTCCTTGACGCGCACCGCCTTCATCACCTTGGCGCCGGTGCGGCGCGCGGCCTCGCGGCAGTAGGCAGGCCCCTCGTCGCCGTGCAGCTGGAGGATCGTCAGCCCGTAGCGATCGGCCGCCAGCGCCACCTCGTCGAGGGTGGCGTTGACGAACACCCCCGCGACCTCGCAGCGGCGGTGCAGGGCCGCGCCGATCTCCTCGGCGGCGTCCGGCGCGCAGGCGCGCGGGCTGTCGGGCCAGAGCACCAGCCCGACCGCCCAGGCGCCCAGCTCGACCGCCAGCTCGGCGTCGGCCAACGTGGTGATCCCACAGGTCTTGATCCGCGTCACGGCGGCAACGTTACGCGACGCGGGCCCGCCTCAGGCGGGCCCGCGATCCTCCAGCGGCTCCGTGGGAGCGATCGAGCCGCTACGGAAGCGTCGGCTGCTGCTGCTGCTGGGCGCTGTCCAGGCTCGCCGGTCGCTTGCCCAGCTCGACGGTGACCGTCCGGCGATCGTCGCCGCGGTAGAAGGTCACCTCGACCTCGTCGCCGGGCTTCTTGTCGGCGATCGCGCCGGTGACGTCCTCGGCCTCGCGGATCTCCTCGCCGTCGATCTCGACGATCAGGTCGCCGCCGGCCGAGATGCCGTCGCCGGTGGTCGTGCCGCCGGCGCGCAGCCCGGCGTCGGCGGCGGGGCCGTCGGTGACCACGCGCTGGATCAGCGCGCCGCGGTCGGCGCCGAGGTTGAGGTCGCGCGCCAGGTCGTCGGTGACCCCGATCATCTCGATGCCGAGGAACGCCCGCTCGACCTCCTGGCCCTTGCGCAGGGTCGGCAGCAGCTCCTTGATCGTGTCGATCGGGACCGCGAAGCCGATGCCGACCGAGCCCTGGGTGCCGCCGGTCGCGATCTGCGAGTTGATGCCGATCACGCGGCCGTCGGCGTCGAGCAGCGGGCCGCCCGAGTTGCCGGGGTTGATCGACGCGTCGGTCTGGATCACGTTCTCGATCGTGAAGCCGTTCGGAGCCTCGATCTGGCGCTGCTTGGCCGACACGATGCCGGTCGTGACCGAGCGGGTGTAGCCGAACGGGTTGCCGATCGCGACGACCGGGTCGCCGACCTCGGCCTCGCCGCTGCTGCCGAGCGGCAGCGGCTTGAGGTCGATCGCGTCCGGGTCGACCTTGACGACCGCGAGGTCGGTCGAGGGGTCGGTGCCGATCACCTGCGCCTCGACGGGCTCGTCGTCCTCGTCGAAGCGCACGCGGACCGTCTCGGCGTCGCCGACGACGTGCTCGTTGGAGAGGATCGTCCCGTCGCTGTCGATCACGAAGCCCGAGCCGGTCGCGGTGCCGCCGCCCTGGCTGTCGGGCAGGCCGAACGGCGAGCTGGACGAGCTGGACGCCTGGTCGGCTTCGATGTAGACGACGCCGGCGCCCTCGCTCTTGTAGATGTCGGCGACGGTGCGGGCGCCGTCGGAGTCGGCGTTGCGCGCGACCGAGTCGGCGGCGTCGCGGACCGGCGTGCTCTCGCGCACGACGGTGGTGGTCGAGTCGCCGGTGTCGATCGTGTCGGTCGCGATCAGCGCGGCGCCCAGGACGAGCACGACGAGCCCCCCGAGCGCCCCGGCCAACAGGGTCGAAAACGAAGATGAGCGCTGTGGCGGGGTCGTGTCGTTCATAGCGACAGTTGTAGGACCGGTTGGTTAACGGTGACTAAAGCCCTCAAAGCGCGCCGTCGCGCCCGTTGGGCGGTGCGGTGTCCTCGCGGCCGACGAGCGCCCGGACCGCCCCCTCCGGGTCCTCGGCGCGCATCACGGTCTCGCCGACGAGGATCGCGTCGACGCCGACGCCCTCGAGCTCCTCGATCTGCTCGCGCGCGACGATCCCCGACTCCGAGACGACGACCTTGCCGGCCGGCACGTCGGGCAGCAGCGCGAAGGTCCGCGCGACGTCGACGGAGAAGTCGACCAGGTCGCGGTTGTTGATCCCGATCACGTCCGCCTCGACCGCGAGCGCCACCTCCAGCTCCTCCGGGCGGTGGACCTCGACGATCGCGTCGAGGTCGAGCGCGCGCGCACCGGCGAGCAGCTCGGCGAGATCGCGGTCGGGCATCGAGCCGACCACCAGCAGCACCGCGTCGGCGCCGGCCGCGCGGGCCTCGTAGAGCATGTAGGGGTCGACGGTGAAGTCCTTGCGCAGGATCGGCAGCTCGGTCGTGGCGCGCGCGGCGCGCAGGTCGTCGAGCGAGCCGCCGAAGTGGGCCTCCTCGGTCAGCACCGAGAGCGCGGCGGCGCCGCCGCGCTCGTAGGCGGCGACGATCTCCGGGCAGCTCGAACCGGGCCGGATCTCCCCCGCCGAGGGCGAGCGGCGCTTGTGCTCGGCGATCAGCGACGTACCGGGCCGCGACAGCGCCTCCGCGAACGGCCGCCCGGCGGCCTCGCGGCCGGCGACCTCGCGCTCGAGCGCCGCCAGCGGCACCTCGGCCTTGCGCCGCGCCACCGCCTCGCGCGTGGCCCGCACGAGCGCCTCGAGCCGCTCGTTCACGCCGCCAGCTCCCGTGTCCGCTCCACGAAGCGCTCCAGCGTCGCGCTCGCCGCGCCCGAGTCGATCGCCTCCTCGGCACGCCGCACGCCCGCCTCGACGGTGTCCGCCAGCCCGCCGACGTAGATCGCCGCGCCGGCGTTGAGCACCGTCAGGTCGCGGTCGGCGCCGCGCTCGCCGCCGAGCACCGCGCGCGCGATCGCCGCGTTGCGCTCGGGCGTGCCGGCCGCGACCGCGTCCTGCGGCCAGCTGCGCAGGCCGACGCTCTCGGGCGTCAGCTTCGAGGCCGACAGCGTGCCGTCGCGCAGCTCGACCACGTGGGTCGGGCCGGAGACGCTCAGCTCGTCGAGGCCGTCGTCGCTGGCGACCACCAGCGCGTGCTCGCAGCCCAGCTCGCCGAGCGCGGCGGCCATGAAGTCCAGGAAGCGCAGGTCCGAGACGCCGATCAGCTGGCGGCGCGCGCCGGCCGGGTTGGTCAGCGGGCCGAGGAAGTTGAAGATCGTCCGCACCGCGAGCTCCTTGCGTACCCCGACGACGTGCTTGGTCGCCGGATGGTGGGCCGGCGCGAACATGAAGCCGAAGCCGACCTCCTCGATGCAGGCGGCGACCGCCGCCGGCTCGAGGTCGATCCGGGCGCCGAGCGCCTCGAGCACGTCGGCCGAGCCGGAGCGGCCGGTCGCCGAGCGGTTGCCGTGCTTGGCCATCGGACAGCCCGCGCCGGCGGCGACGAACGCCGCCGTGGTCGACACGTTGAACGTCGGCCGCCCGCCGCCGGTGCCGGCGGTGTCGACGAGCCCCTCGCGGTCGACCTCGACCGGCGTCGCGAGGTCGCGCATCGCCCGCGCGAGGCCGGCGATCTCCTCGACCGTCTCGCCCTTGGTCCGGAAGGCGATCAGCAGCGCGGCGGTCTGGACCTCCGACGCGCGACCCTCCATCACCTCGTGCAGGCAGGCGGTCGCCTCGCCGGCGGCGAGCGCCTCGCCGCGGCAGAGCCGGTCGATTGCCTCGGTCAGGATCGGGTTTGGCATCGTGCTCGCCCCGCCGTCGTCAGAGGGCGAGGAAGTTGTGAAGTATTGCCATACCGGCGCCGGTCAGCACCGACTCGGGGTGGAACTGCACGCCCTCGACCGGCAGCTCGCGGTGGCGGACGGCCATCACGACGTCGCCGTAGGAGGCCGAGCGCTCCAGCTCGGGCGGCAGGTCCGGATCGACGACGAGCGAGTGGTAGCGGCCCACCTCCAGCGGGCTGTCGAGGCCCGCGAAGATCGTCCGGCCGTCGTGCTCGACGGTCGCGGTCTTGCCGTGGACGGGCTCGCCGCGGACGACCCGCCCGCCGAAGGCGGCGCCGATCGCCTGGTGTCCGAGGCAGACCCCCAGCACCGGTATCCCCTCCGCCCCGAAGCGGCGGATCGCCTCGACCGACACGCCCGCCTCGGCCGGCGTGCACGGCCCCGGCGAGACGATCAGCCGGCCGCCGCGGCCGCGCTCGAGCAGCTCGTCGACGGTCGCCTCGTCGTTGCGCACCACCTCGATCTCCGCCCCCAGCTCCCCGAGGTACTGCACGAGGTTGTACACGAAGCTGTCGTAGCTGTCGATGACGAGCACGCGTCGCACGCGACCCACCGTAGACTGCTCGGCCGTGGCTCCTCCCAAGCGTAAGACCGGTGGCGGGCGCACGACCCCGAGGGGCACCCGGCCCGGTGACCAGCGGATCGTGAACCCGGTCGAGAACCGCGATGGCGTGCACGCCTCGTCGAGGTACACCCCGCCGGTGCCCGCCGAGATGAAGATGCCCAAGCGGTGGGTGCCGTGGCTGATGGTCGCCCTGCTGGTGGCGGGGATGATCATCATCATCCTGCGCAACCTGCTGTGGCAGGACAACTGGCTGACGCTGCTCGGCTTGGGGTGCATCCTCGGGGGCCTGTACACCGCCACGAAGTGGCGATGACAGCACGCTGACCGGTCGATGACACACGGATGACGCCCGTGGGTTGTGGACGGAGCGCGGCGACACGCCCGCGATAACCACCGTCCATCCACAAGCCGTCTGGGGCGCGCTGAGAGCGTCGGCGGAGTTACAGCCGTGTGACTTCCCCCAGGTTTATCCACAGGTCTGTGGAGGACCGCTCCCGTGCCTCGCCTCAGTCGTAGAGCGGGGCGACGACCGTCATCTCCTCGAGGCAGTGCTTCGGCGCCGGCGGATCCTCGTCCGGGGCGAGCGTCAACTTCAGCTCCATCCCGCAGACGCCACACCGATACCTGACGTTCACCTTGCGGAGCTCACCCGGCTCGGGCGGTGGCATCGGAGGCTGGGACAGGGCGCGGAGCACGGCGATGCCGGTTTTCCACAGGACCACCCCGAGCAGCACGCCGGCGAGCACCCACACCACGCCGCCGACGCTGGCGGCGATCACGGCGGGCCCGGCCATGCCCGCACGCTACCGGTTATCCCCAGCTCCTGTGCATGGCGCTGAGGCTCGTCGAGCGCTCAGCCGAGCCACTCGATGACCGTCGCGTTGGCCATCCCGCCGCCCTCGCACATCGTCTGCAAGCCGTATCTGCCGCCGGAACGCTCGAGCTCGTTGAGCAGTGTGGTCAGCAGCCGCGCCCCCGAGCAGCCGAGCGGGTGGCCGAGCGCGATCGCCCCACCGTTGACGTTGACACGGTCCATGTCGGGCCGCAGCTCGCGCTCCCAGGCGAGCACGACCGACGCGAACGCCTCGTTGATCTCGACCAGGTCGATCTCATCGAGCGACAGCCCGGCGCGTGCGAGCACCTTCTCGGTCGCCGGGATCGGGGCGGTCAACATCAGCCGCGGGTCGGCGCCGGCGAGGGCGAACTCGACGACCCGGGCGCGCGGCGTCAGGCCGAGCTCGGCGGCGCGCCGCTCGCTCATCACGAGCACGGCGGCGGCTCCGTCGGTGATCTGGGACGAGTTGCCGGCTGTGACGCGTCCGCCTTCCTGCTCGGAACGGAACGCCGGCTTCAACATCGCCAGTGTCTCGACGGTGGTGGGGCGGGGCCCTTCGTCGGTGGTGACCGGTCGGCCGTCGGCGCCGGGCACGGGCACGATCTCGCGCTCGAACCGGCCTTCGGCGATCGCTTGCGCCGCCAGCGCCTGGCTGCGGGCGCCGTACTCGTCCATCTCCTCGCGGGTGATCGACCAGGCGTCGGCGACCAGCTCGGCCGAGATCCCCTGCGGCACCAAGCCCCCCTGGTCGGCGTAGCGTGCGCCCACTCGCGGCCCGAACGGATACCCGAACTTGCCGTCGGCCATCGAGGACCCCATCGGCACACGCGTCATCACCTCGACGCCACCGGCGACGGCCACGTCGTAGGCGCCGGAGATCACGCCCTGAGCGGCGAAGTGCAGCGCCTGCTGGCTCGAGCCGCACTGCCGGTCGATCGTGGTGCCCGGCACCGACTCGGGCCATCCGGCGGCGAGCACGGCGTTGCGGGCCACGTTGGCGGCCTGCTCGCCGACCTGCATCACGCATCCCAGCACGACGTCGTCGACGAGTCCGGGGTCGATGCCGGTCCTCGCCGCCAGCGCCGTGAGCGTCTCGGCCGCCAGGTCGACCGGGTGCCAGTCCTTCAGCGCGCCGTTGCGCCGCCCGAGCGGCGTGCGGACGGCATCGACGATGACGGCGGTCGTCATCGTCGGCCGCCGTCTGGCTGGTCGTGTTCGATCGGGTGCACGGCGACGGTCATCGGCCGCGAGTCTGGTCAGCGCCGGGCGCTCCGGTCGACTTGTGACCGGGTTCACGCGAGACTGGAGCGATGACAGGACGCTCCAGCGCAGCAGAGATCGACGCCCGCGTGGCGGGTCTCACGGTTCCGAAGCAGTTCGTCCAGCTCGCCGAGCGCCACCCCGACAGCGTGCTCCTGCGGGCGCTCGACGGCGACGGCAGCTGGACCGAGTACACGATCGCCGACGTCCGCGAACGGGCCGGTCAGGTTGCCGCCGGGCTGCTCGCCAACGACGTCGACCCGGGCGACCGGGTGCTGCTGATGATGCGCAACATCCCCGAGTTCCACTGGCTCGACCTCGCCGCCCAGGCGGTGCGGGCGACACCGGTGTCGATCTACAACTCGTCGTCGCCGGAGGAGATCCAGTACCTCGCGGAGCACGCCGAGGCCGAGGTGGCGATCGTCGAGGACGACGGCTTCCTCCAGCGGATCCTGAAGGTGCGCGCCGAGCTGCCGGCGCTGCAGAAGATCTTCGTGCTCAACCCTCCCGACGGGGACCTCCCCGACGGGGTGTTCCCCGCCACCGAACTGTCGCGCCACGGCACCGCCGACCTCGACGAGCTCGCCGCCGCCACCAGCCCGGACGATCTGGCAACGCTGATCTACACGAGCGGCACCACCGGCCCGCCGAAGGGCGTGATGCTCAGCCAGTACAACATCGTGTACACGGTCGAGCTGCTCCGCGAGTGCATCGGCAAGTCGATCGACGACCTCCTCGGCTGGCGTGTGATCTCGTACCTGCCGATGGCGCACATCGCCGAGCGCGCCACGAGCCACTACCAGACGCTGATCAGCGGGCCGGAGGTCTCGTGTTGCCCCGAGCCGGCGCAGCTCACCACCTACCTCGGGTCCGTGCGTCCGCAACTGTTGTTCGGTGTGCCCCGGGTGTACGAGAAGATCTACGCCGGCGTCAACGCCGCCCTCGGCGCCGATCCCGACAAGGCCGCCCAGTTCAACGACGGCGTGGCGGCCGCGATCGAGATCAAGCGGGCTGAGCGGGAGGGGACGGCGACCCAGGAGCAGCTCGACACGTGGGCGTTCCTCGACGCCGTGGCGTTCTCGACCGTGCGGGCGCTGGTCGGACTCGACGCCCTCGAGCTGGCGATCACCGGTGCCGCCCCGCTCCCCGCCCAGATCCTCGAGTGGTTCAACGCGATCGGTGTCCCGCTCTCGGAGATCTACGGCATGTCCGAGTCGACCGGGCCGATCAGCTGGTCGCCGCACGCCAACAGGCCGGGCTGGGTCGGCCAGGCGATCCCCGGCATGGAGGTCGCGATCGCCGACGACGGCGAGGTGATCGCCCGCGGCGGCAACGTGTTCCAGGGGTACTTGAAGCAGCCCGAGAAGACGGCAGAGACGATCATCGACGGCTGGCTCCACACGGGCGACATCGGCGAGCTCGACGACGACGGCTACCTCCGGATCGTCGACCGCAAGAAGGAGCTGATCATCACCTCGGGCGGCAAGAACATCAGCCCGGCCAACCTCGAGGCGGCGCTCAAGATGATCCCGATCGTCGGTCAGGCGTGCGCGATCGGAGACCAACGCAAGTACGTGTCGGCGCTGCTCGTGCTCGACCCCGAGGCGGCGCCGCAGTGGGCGGCTGCACACGGACTCGGTGAGCTGTCGCTGGCGGAGCTGGCCGAGCACCCCGACGTGATCGCCGAGGTCCAGTCCGGCGTCGACAGCGTGAACCAGCAGTTCGCCCAGGCCGAGCAGGTCAAGCGCTTCGTGCTGCTCGGCGAGGAGTGGCTGCCCGACTCCGACGTGCTGACGCCGACGTCCAAGCTCAAGCGGCGCGGCATCCACGCCCGCTACGGCGACAAGATCGAGTCGATGTACGCCGACTAGGGGCGGTCGCGCTTGAGGCGTTCGACCGAGCCGGTGAGCGCCGTCACCTGCTCGTCGGCCAGGGCGCTCGCGAAGTGGGCGTTCACGGCGCGGCGGTAGGTGACGTTCATCTCGCGCCACAGCGTCCGCCCGCGGGCGGTCAGCTCGATCATCACCGCCCGGTGGTCGGCTGGGTCGACCCCGCGGTGGCGGGCGACCCAGCCCTCCTCCTCGAGCCGGTCGAGGCGGCGGCTGAGGCTGGACGGGGGGATCCCCATCACGGCGGCGACGTCTTGAGGTCGCGCTCGCCCTCCGAGCGAGCGCAGCGCAGCCAGCACGTCGAACCAGCCGAGGGGAACGGCCCACTCGGAGCGCAGCTCGGCGTCGAGCCGACGCGTCACGTCGTCGACGGCGGCGCGCAGCGCGGTCCAGGCGCTGAGTCGTCCGGCGTCGAGCCGGGGCTTCAGGCGGTCTTCTCGACGGCAGCCGTGAAGGCCGCCACCGCCTCCGAGATCTCGTCGGCGGTCACGATCAGAGGGGGCATCCAACGGATGACGCTGCCATTGGTGCCGGAGTTCATCAGGATCAGGCGGCCCTCCTGGAGGCAGTGCTCGAGCACCGGCGGCACGCGCGCCGGGTCGTCGAACACGGTGCCGACCATCAGGCCCGGGCCGCGCACCTGGCGGATGCCCGGGTGCGATCCGCTCAGCTCGCTGACCGCGTCGCGCAGCTGACGGCCGCGGTCGCGGACGTTGTCCATGAAGCCGGGGCTGCTCATCACCTCGATCGTGGCGAGCGCCGCCGCGCACCCGATCGGGTTGCCGCCGTAGGTGCCGCCGTGGCTGCCCTTGGGCCAGCGGTCGTCAAGCTCGCGCCGGGTACCCAACGCCGAGAACGGGAAGCCTGATGCGATCCCCTTCGCCATGCAGATGATGTCCGGCTCGATGTCGTACTGGTCGACGGCGAACCAGCTGCCGGTACGCCCGAAGCCGCTCTGCACCTCGTCGGCGACGAACAGGATGCCGTGCTCACGGCAGCGCTCGACGATCCCCTCGACGAACTCGGCGTGAGCGGGCACGTAGCCGCCCTCGCCGAGCACGGGCTCGAGGATCACGGCCGCCGTCTCGGACGGGGCGGTCTGGGTGGCGAGCAGCCGGTCGAACCCCTTGAGTGCGGCCGAGATCGTGGCGTTCTGGTCGGGCGCCAGCGGGTCGGGGAAGGGCGCCACGTACACCCCGGCGGGCAGCGGGGCGTGGCCGGCGCGGTAGCCGGTCTTGGACGTCGTCATCGCCATCGCCATGTGGGTGCGCCCGTGGAACGAGCCGTCGAACACGATCACGTTCGGCCGCCCGGTCGCCTGCTTGGCGAGCTTGACCGCCGCCTCGGTGATCTCGGCGCCCGAGTTGGCATAGAAGAACGTGTCGATCGAACCGGGGGTGATCTCGGCGAGCTTGGCGGCGAGCGGCTCGAGCAGGTCGTGGGTGAAGACGTTGACCTGGGCGTGGATGAATCGTTCGGCCTGCGCCGCGATGGCGGCGGTGACGTCGGGGTGGCAGTGGCCCGTCGAGTTGACGGCGATGCCGGCCGCGAAGTCGAGGTACTCGTGACCGTCGGCGGTGGTCACGCGGCAGCCGCGGCCCGAGACGACCTGCAGATCGGTGACCTTGAACCACACGTTGGAGAGGTGCGACATGCGCGCAGCCTAGACACCGGGCGCCCCGACGTTCAGATCGTCAGACGTTGAGCGAGGCGGCGTGGTCGAGCGCCTCGGCCCAGCCGACGCGATCGAGGAGCAGTCGGCGGAACGGCATCACGCGCTTGGGCATGTTCATCCCGAGCACGCCGCGCAGTCGTCCGGCGTGGCCGTAGAGCGCCGTGAACTGGCGGCTGGCGATCGATCCCGACACGATCCGGACCTCGTCGTCCGGGCCGGAGCGGCCGAGGAACTGGATCCGGCGGTCGTACTGCTCACTCCAGAAGAACGGCACGGGCGCGTACGGCTCGGTGCGCTGACCGGTGGCCTCGGTGATCAGGTTCGAGGCCGCGTGGGCACCCTGCTCGGCCGCGTTCGTCCAGTGCTCGACCCGCATCTCCTCGTCGAACAGCACGTTGTACCAGCGCACGACGTCGCCGGCGGCGTAGAGCAGCGGGGCACCGACACTCAGCTCGGGCGTGCACACCAGCCCGTCGCGGATCTGGAGGCCCGAGCCGACGAGCCACCCGGTTGCCGGGGTCACGCCGATGCCGACCACGATCACGTCGGCGGGTTCGTGCCAGCCGCCGTCGACCAGCACGGCTCCGTCGACGATCCCCTCGATCTGGGTGTTGCAGCGGACCTCGACTCCGTGGTCGGCGTGGATCGCCGCCACCGCCGCTCCCATCTCGGCGCCGAGCCCGCGCATCAGCGGCGCCGGGGCGGCCTCGATCACGAGCACGTCGTTGCCGAGTTGGCGGGCGGTCGCGGCGACCTCGAGCCCGATGAACCCGGCGCCGATGACGACCACCCGCTTACCGCCGCCGACGATCAACTCTCGCAGCCGCAGCGCGTCGTCGACCGTGCGCAGCACGACGAGGCCGCGGGTGTCGTCATGGGCGAGACCGTCGGGAAGTCGGCGCGGCGTCGAGCCGGTGGCGAGGATCGCCCCGTCGAACGTCAGCGGTTCGCCGTCGCTGAGCGTGATCGTTCGGGTGCGGAGGTCGAGGCCGGTCGCCGACGTGGCGAGCCGCCACTCGACGTCGAGCGAGCCCATGTCGTCGGGACGCCGTAGCGCGATCCGGTCGGGTTCCCACTCGCCGGCGAGCAGTCGTTGCGACAACGGGGGACGGTCGTAGGGCAGGTGCGGCTCGGCGCCGACGACGGTGACGCGGCCGTCGAACCCACCTGTCCGTAAGGTCTCGGCGGCTCGCAGTCCCGCCAGCGACGCCC
>JAAYBF010000144.1 GCA_012718975.1 Solirubrobacterales bacterium
ACCCGGTCGCGATCAAGGCCGCGGGCGGCGGCGGCGGCAAGGGCTTCCGCGTCGCGCTGACCGAGGACGAGCTGCAGGACGCCTTCGAGGGCGCCGCGCGCGAGGGCGAGAAGTTCTTCTCCGACGCCACCGTCTACATCGAGCGCTACCTGCCCGACCCGCGCCACGTCGAGGTCCAGGTGCTCGCCGACGGCCACGGCAACGTCGTCCACCTCTTCGAGCGCGACTGCTCGGTCCAGCGCCGCCACCAGAAGGTCATCGAGGAGGCGCCGGCCCCCGCCGTCGACGAGGCGCTGCGCCAGCGGATCGGCGAGATCGGCACCGAGGCCGCGCGCGCGGTCGGCTACCGCTCCGCGGGCACGATCGAGGGCCTGCTCCAGGACGGCGAGTACTTCTTCCTCGAGATGAACACCCGCGTCCAGGTCGAGCACTGCGTGACCGAGATGGCGACCGGGATCGACATCGTCCGCGAGCAGATCCGGATCGCCGCCGGCGAGCCGCTCTCCTTCGCCCAGGAGGACCTCGAGATCCGCGGCCACGCGATCGAGTGCCGGATCAACGCCGAGGACGCCGCGATGAACTTCGCGCCCGCGCCCGGCAAGATCGGCGCCTACCGCGAGCCGTCCGGCCCGTTCGTGCGCGTCGACTCCGGCGCCGAGTCCGACTACGAGGTGCTGCCGCTCTACGACCCGATGATCGCCAAGCTGATCGTCTGGGACGTCGACCGCGAGTCCGCCACCCGGCGGATGCTGCGCGCGCTCGAGGAGTACCAGCTCGACGGCATCAAGACGCTGATCCCGTTCCACAAGGCGCTGCTGGCGACCGACGAGTGGGCGCGCGGGGAGACCTGCCGCAACCTGCTCGAGGACCGCGACTGGCTGAAGGCGACCGCGCCCGAGCAGGCCCCCGCCCCCGCCGTCGACGACGGCGAGGAGACGGTCGAGCGCGACTACGCGGTCGAGGTCTCCGGCCGGCGCTTCGACGTCAAGGTGATCGGCGCCGCGTTCGCGGGTGCGGTGGCCGCCGGCAACGGCGCCGCCCCAGCCGCTGGCAAGGCGCCCAAGCGCGCCGAGCGCAAGAAGGCGGCCGGTGGCGGCCCCGACCAGATCGACTCGCCGCTGCAGGGCAACATGTGGAAGGTGCTCGTCGCCGAGGGCGACACCGTCGAGGAGGGCCAGCTCCTCTGCATCATCGAGGCGATGAAGATGGAGAACGAGATCACCGCCCACAAGGCGGGCACGGTCGTCGACCTCCACATCGAGGAGGGCAAGCCGATCTCCGCCGGCGACCCGATCGCCACCATCTCCTCGCCCGAGGGCTGAGCCGTGGCGGGGGCCGGTCGCCCCCGCGAACCGGCGGCGCCCCGCCGCGCCGCCGGAGCGCGCCGCGCCGGTCCGCCGCTGTTGCGCTACCTCGCCGGACGCGTCGCCGGCCTGCTGCGTCCGCGTGTCGCGGTCAGCGCCGCGCCGCCGTCGGTCCGCGTCGACCGCGACGTCGCGGTCGCCGTGCGCGACGGCACGATCCTGCGCGTCAACGTCCACCGTCCGGCCGGCGACGGGCCGTTCCCGGTGCTGATGTGCGCCCACCCCTACGGCAAGGACGCGCTGCCGGCCCGCCGCCGCGGCGGGCGCTGGCGCGTCTCGGTCCAGTACCGCCTCTTCCGCCAGCCGGCGACCGTGCGCTTCTCCGAGCTGACCGGCTGGGAGGCGCCCGACCCCGCCTGGTGGACGGCCCGCGGCTACGCCGTCGTCAACTGCGACCTGCGCGGCTGCGGCACCTCCGACGGCACCGGCGACCTGCTCACCGCCGCCGAGCACGACGACTACCACGACCTGATCGAGTGGGCCGGCGCCCAGCCGTGGTCGACCGGGCGGGTCGGCCTGCTCGGCGTCTCCTACCTCGCGATCAGCCAGTACGGCGCGGCCGCCACCCGGCCGCCGAGCCTCGCCGCGATCTGCCCGTGGGAGGGCTTCAGCGACCCCTACCGCGACCTGATGCGCCCCGGCGGCATCCGCGAGGACGGCTTCACCGCGGTCTGGAGCCGCGGCGTCGCGCGCTGGCGGCTGGCGACGGACCTGCGCGCCGGCCAGCTCGCCCACCCGCTGCGCGACCGCTGGTGGGAGGACCGCACGCCCGAGCTCGCCCGGATCGAGGTGCCGCTGCTGGTCTGCGCCAGCTTCTCCGACCACAACCTCCACAGCCGCGGCTCCTTCCGCGCGTTCGAGCGCGCCGGCTCGGAGCGCAGGTGGCTCTACACCCACCGCGGCGGGAAGTGGTCGACGTTCTACTCCGACGACGCGCTGGCCGCCCAACGGCGCTTCTTCGACCGCTTCCTGCACGGCGACGACAACGGCCTCGACGGCGAGCCGCCGGTGCGGCTCGAGGTCCGCTCCGACCGCGACACCGTCGTCGCCGTGCGCGGCGAGGCGAGCTGGCCGCTGCCGGACACCCGCTGGACCGAGCTGGCGCTGGGGGCCGACGGGCGGATGGCGCCGGGTGGCGGTCCGCACGCCGGAGCGGTGCGGTTCGACACCCGGCGCGGCGCGGCGCGCTTCGCCTGGACGGTCGCCGAGGACGTCGAGCTGAGCGGGCCGATGGCCGCGCGGCTGCACGTCGCGGTCGCCGGCGGCGGCGACGCCGACCTCCACCTGCGCGTGCTGAAGGTCCGCGACGGCCGCGCGGTCCCGTTCGAGGGCTCCTACGGCTACGGGCTCGACGGCGTGACGACCGGCTGGCTGCGGATCTCCCAGCGCGAGCTCGACCCGGAGGCGTCGCGGCCGTTCGAGCCGGTCCACGCGCACCGGCGGGCGCTGCCGGCTGCCGACGGCGAGATCGTGGCGGTCGAGGTCGCGCTGGCTCCCTCGGCGACGCTGTTTCAGGCCGGCAGCGAGCTTGTGCTCGAGGTCCACGGCCGCTGGCCCAAGCCGCTGAACCCGATCACCGGGCAGTTCCCCGCCCGCTACCAGCGCGGGCCGCGGGCGACGGTCTCGGTCCACTGCGGCGGCCCCCACGACTCGCGCCTGCTGGTCCCCCTGATACCGCCCCGCTGACCGCCGCCGGCCGCCCGGCTGCGATCCTTGGCGGCCGTGTCGAGCGGAGAGGGGACACCGGGGCGGGCGCGGCGGCTGGCGCCGCTGGTGCTGGCGACGGCGGCGACGCAGGCGTCGATCGTCGTGCTGGCGCCGCTGCTGGTGGAGATCGGCGACTCGCTCGACGCGTCGGTCAGCGCGGTCGGGACGGCCCGCTCGGTGCTCGCGCTCGTCGCGTTCCTCGGCTCGCTCGCGGTCGGGCCGCTGATCGACCGGATCGGCGTGCGACCGCTGATCGTCCGCGGCGGGCTGATCGCCGCGGCGGGCGCGGCGCTGACGGCGGCGGCGCCGTCGCTGGCGGTGCTCTACGCCGCCCACGCGGTCACCGGGGTCGGCGTCGCCTGCCTGCTGTCGGCCGGCTTCGCCGGGGTCGGCGCCTACTTCAGCGGCCGCGAGCTGGCATGGGCGATGGGCTACGTGATGGGCGCCCAGTCGCTCGCCTGGATCTTCGGCAACCCGATCGTCGGGGTGCTGGCGGAGGTCTCGTGGCGGCTGTCCTACGTCGTGCCGCTGGCGATCTGCCTCGGCGCGGTCGCGACCGGCCTGACGCTGGCGCCGGCCCGCGGCGGCGCGCGGGCGGCGTCCGGCGGCGGGTCCGGCGGGGCGCCCGCCGGACCGGAGGCGGCGACCGAATCCGGCATCGACGTCACCGCGCCGGCCGAGCCGGAGCCGCTGCGCGAGGGGCTGCGCGCCGTCCTCTCCGACCGCTCGGCGCGCCGCTGGACGATCGCCGAGATGGTGACCTACTCGGCCTGGACCGCCGAGCTGACCTACACCGCCACCTTCTACATCGACCGCTACGGCACCAGCCTCGGCGTGATCGGACTGCTGCTCGCCGGCGGCTCGCTGGTCTTCCTGATCACCTCGCTGAACACCGCCCGGCTGACCGCCCGCTTCCCGCGCAAGCCGCTGCTGGTCGCCGCCGGGATCGGCATGGGCGCGGTGCTGATCCCGATCCTCAACTGGGCGCCTTCGCCGCTGGGCACCTTCGCGATGTTCTGCCTGGTGGCGTTCTTCGCGAGCGTCCGCGCGACCGGGTCGAGCGCGCTCGGGCTCGAGCAGCTGCCCGACCGGCCGGGGGCGATGATGGGCGCGCGGACCGGCGCGGCGCAGCTCGGCTACGTGGTCGGCGCGGCCGGCGGCGGCGCGGTGCTCGCGCTCTGGGGGTTCGGCACGCTCGGCTTCGTACTCTGCGGCGGGATGCTGCTCGCCGCCGCGCTGCTCGCCGGAGTGCACGACCCGTGGAGCGACCGCGGCGGCCCGCCGCCGGTCGTACCGGCCCCGACGGCCGCCGAGGCCTGACCGCTCAGCGCGCCAGCAGCGCCGGCAGGTCGGCCATGTCGTCGAAGACCTCGCCTCCGGCGGCGGCGAGGTCGGCGGCCGGGACCAGCCGGGCGAAGGCGAGCACGCGCATGCCGGCGGCGCGGCCGGCGGTCACGCCCGGCACCGTGTCCTCGACGACGGCGGTGCTCGCCGGGTCGAAGCCCATCCGGTCTGCGGCGTGGAGGAAGAGGTCGGGGGCGGGCTTGCCGCGCTCGACCTCGTAGGCGCTGAAGATCCGGCCGGCGAAGCGGTCCCAGAGGCCGGTCAGGCCGAGCGTCAGCCGCATCCGGTCGTGGTCGCCGCTGGAGGCGACGCAGGTCGGCAGGTCGATCGCGTCCAGCGCCGCCTCGATCCCCGGGACGGGGCGCAGCTCGGCCCGCCAGCCCGCCTCGACCCCGGCGCGGTAGCGGTCGGCGAAGTCGGCCGGCGGCGGCTCGCCGAGGCGCTCCTCGAGCATCGCCAGGCAGGAGGCCATCGAGCGGCCCATGTAGGTGGCGATCGACTGCTCCGTCGTGGTCGGGATGCCGAGCTCGGTGATCAGCTCGGCGAGCACGCGGTTGCCGACGGGCTCGCTGTCGACCAGCACGCCGTCGCAGTCGAAGATCACGCTCGCGGCCACGGCCGGGGAATCTAGAGGGAGGTGCCGGCCTGGCGGCAGCCGGAGCCCGGCGCGGGCGCCTCCCGACGGATAGGCTGGCCGTCCAGCCAAGTCACCTGGGGAGGCAAGACTCGCGATGGAGATCGACTTCGAGGCAGTGCGCGCCGGCCTGGAGCAGGCGATTCCGTTCAACCGGCACCTCGGCCTGGAGGTCGTGGCCGTCGCCGACGGCAGCGGCTCGGTCCGCCTGCCCGACGACCCACGACTGCTCAACCACGTCGGCAGCCAGCACGCCGGCGGGCTGTTCGCGGCCGCCGAGGCGGCGTCGGGCGCGGCGTTCGTGGGCGCGTTCGCGGCCCGGATGGGCGAGATCACCCCGCTCGCCAAGGCGGCGCGGATCGACTACCGCAAGCTCGCCAAGGGCCCGATCGTCGCAACCGGGACGCTCTCCGAGGCCAAGGACGACCTGCTCGCCCGCCTCGACGCCGACGGCCGCGTCGAGTTCGCGATCGACGTCTCCCTCCGCGACTCCGACGACGTCGAGGTCGCGACCGTCGTCGTCGACTGGCACGTGCGCAAGAACGGCTGACGCTCGGCCGCATCCCCAGCTCCCAGAACTCGGGTGAGACTTTCGGCCAAAGTACGGCCGAAAGTCTCACCCGAGCTCGGAGGGGCGGGCTGGGGCGGTGGCGCGGGCGGGCGGGCGGTCAGCCCAGGCGGGCGAGGTTCTCGGCGTGGATCGCGCGCTGGCGCGCGCTGTCGCGACCGGCGGGCAGCGACGGGCGCTGGTCGCCGCGCTCGAGCGCGTCGAGGTAGTCGGAGTCCTCGTCGAGGATGCGCAGCGCGGCGGCGCCGGTCAGCGGGCGGCCATGGCCCGGCACGACGGTCTCGCAGCCCTCGAGCACCGGCGCCAGCCGGGCGAGCGTGTTGCGGTAGTCGGCCACCGAGCCGCCCTCGCCGATCCAGGGGATCTCGACCGGCGAGAGGTAGTCGCCGCTGCAGAGCAGCCCCATCCACGGGGCGTGGACGGCCATCCCGTCCGGGGTGTGGCCCTCGGCGGTGATCAGCTCGAGCTCGCGGTCGCCCAGCTCGAGCGAGCCCGGCACCGGCAGCGCCTGCGCGGAGCCGAGCGACAGCGGCCGCGGCCGCTCGACGTAGTTGGCGGCGTCGGCGTCGCGCAGCTCGCGCTGGGCCTCCCCCGGCCGCGCGCGGATCCGCCGCATCGTCGACTCGGCGACCCCGAGCGACAGGTCGGGGAAGGCGGCCCGGCCGAGCAGGTGGTCGAAGTCGCCGTGGGTCGCCAGCAGCGCGTTGGGCTCGAAGCCCGCCTGGGCGAGCACCTGGCCGAGCAGCTCGAGCTCCTCCGGGAAGTAGGGCGAGTCGACGAGCATCGCCTCGCCCCCCGCCCGCAGCGCGACCGCGTTGGTCTGCCAGAGCAGGCTGGTGACGGCGATCGCGTCCTCGTGAACCGAGACCGCGCGCATCGGCTAGCGGCGGCCGCGGCGCGAACCCACTACGAGACGACCCCGAGCAGCTTCGCCGCGTCGCGGAAGGTCTTGACCTCGGCGGTCGGCTTCTTCTGGCCCGACTCGAGCTTCTCGCCGTGGCGGTTGACCCAGATCACCGGGATCTTCGACTTCAGGCACGGCTCGACGTCGGTCGGGTAGCCGGAGGCGATGTGGACCCAGTTCTTCTTCTTCTCGATCCGCCGCGCGCACTCCTTGAAGTGCGCCGGGTCCGGCTTGTAGCTGCGGACCTGCTGCGCGGTCACGACGAGGTCGAGGTCGGTGCGGAAGTGGCGCCGGGTCGCGCCGAGCAGCTTGTCGTCGATGTTCGACAGGATCCCGACCTCGAACTCCTTGGCGAACCGCTCGAGCTGGGCGTTGGTCTCGCGGAACGGCTGCCACCTCGGCACGCTGTCGGGCAGGAACTGGGCGCGCGAGGACTCCAGCCCCCACTCCAGCTCCTCGGCGACCTGGACCGCGGTCCGGCGCAGAACCTCCGCGTAGAGCTCGTAGGAGCCGCTCTGGATCTTGCGCTGGATCTCGATGAACCGCGGGATCAGCACGTCGCGGTCGATCGTGAAGCCGTCGCGATCGGCCTCCTTCTGGAAGGCCTCGTAGACCCCGGTCTCCCAGTCGATCAGCGTGCCGTAGCAGTCGAACGTCACGAACTGGATGTCCTTGGGTAGCGGCACTGGCCCTCCTGGAGGCTCACGGCGATTGGAAGCGGCCGGGGATTCTATGTCCCCACGCCCTCCGGAGGCCGCGCCGTGGCACTGGTCAGACCACCTTCGGGTACGGCGACGGCGCTCGGGAAGCCGGTTCGGGCACGCCGCAAAGCCGCCGGGAAAGCGTTAGCCTGCCGCGCCGGCCATGGACCTTCTCGAGTATCAGGGCAAGCAGCTCTTCGCGGCACACGGGATTCCGGTGCCCGAGGGCAGGCCCGCCACAACTGTCGATGCCGCGGTCGCCGCGGCGGAAGAGCTCGGCTACCCCGTCGTCGTCAAGGCGCAGGTGCTGGTCGGCGGACGCGGGAAGGCGGGCGGCGTCAAGCTCGCCGCCGACCGCGACGAGGTCGTCGAGCACGCGACGGCGATCCTCGGCATGGACATCAAGGGCCACACCGTCCACGAGCTCTACATCGAGGCCGCCAGCGACATCGACGAGGAGTACTACGCCGCCTTCGTCTTCGACCGCTCGGCCAAGAAGCCGATGGCGATGTTCTCGAAGATGGGCGGGATGGACGTCGAGGCGATCGCCGACGAGGACCCCGAGGCGATGCGGATGCTCCACGTCGACCCGCTGCTCGGCTTCCAGGACTTCCACGGCCGCCGGCTCGCCTTCGAGGCCGGCATCCCGGCCGACGTGATCCGCCCGGTCGGCGCGCTGCTGGCCAAGCTCTACGAGACCTTCGTCGCCGAGGACGCGATGCTCGTCGAGGTCAACCCGCTGCTGATCACCAAGTCGCGCGAGGCGGTCGCTCTCGACGCGAAGGTCACCCTCGACGGCAACGCGCTGTTCCGCCACCCCGGCTCGGCCGACTTCGGCGACAAGGGCGCCGCCGACCCGCAGGAGCAGATGGCGGCCGAGCGCGGCCTCACCTACGTCAAGCTCGACGGCAACATCGGCATCCTCGGCAACGGCGCCGGGCTGGTCATGTCGACGCTCGACGTCGTCGCCCAGGCGGGCGGCTCGCCGGCCAACTTCCTCGACGCCGGCGGCGGCTCGAAGGCCGAGGCGATCACCCAGGCGGTCGAGGTCATCCTCTCCGACCCGAAGGTCAAGGCCGTCCTGTTCAACATCTTCGGCGGCATCACCCGCTGCGACGAGGTCGCCAAGGGCCTGATCGAGGCCTTCTCGCAGATCCAGCCCGAGGTCCCGTTCGTGGTGCGGCTCAACGGCACCAACGAGGAGGAGGGCCAGCGGCTGCTCGCCGAGGCGAACCTGCCCAACGTCCACACCGAGACCACGATGGACGGCGCCGCCGCGAAGGTCGTCGAGGTCGCCAAGGCCCAGGGGGTCGCGAGCTGATGGCCGTTCTCGTCGACAAGGAGACCCGCCTCTGCGTGTCGGGCATCACCGGCAGCGAGGGCACCTTCCACTCGCTCAACAACCGCGCCTACGGCACCCAGGTCGTCTCCGGCGTCACGCCCGGCAAGGGCGGCCAGGACGTCGAGGGCATCCCGGTCTTCAACACCTTCCACGACGCGGTCGCCGAGACCGGCGCGAACACGGCGATGATCTTCGTGCCGCCGCGCTTCGCCGCCGACTCGATCCTCGAGGCCGAGGACGCCGGCATCGAGCTGATCGTCGCGATCACCGAGGGCATCCCCGCCCACGACGAGCTGCGCGTCTACAACCACCTGGC
>JAAYBF010000145.1 GCA_012718975.1 Solirubrobacterales bacterium
TCGTCCTGCCGGGGGGCGCGGCGGCCGCGCCCGGTCAGGGACCGGGCGGACAGGGACAGGGCGGCGGCAAGGGCCAGGGCGGCCAACAGGGACAGGGCGGCGGTCAGCCCGCGGTCGGAGGGCTGACCCAGCTGCGCGGCCCCGCGGGCTGCCTGGTCGACCGGGCGAGGCGGCGGGGGAGCTGCAAGGCGGTGCGGGCGCTCGACGGCCCGGCGCCGTTCGTCGGCTCGAACGCGCTCGCGATCAGCCCGGACGGCCGCAACGTCTACGTCGCCTCCTCGCGCAGCGACGCGATCGCGATCTTCGCCCGCAACTCACGCACCGGCAAGCTCGCCCAGCGCAAGGGCCGCGCAGGCTGCGTCGCGCGGCGCGGCACCGACAGCTGCGCTCCCGCCCGCGCGCTCAACGGCCCCAACTCGGTCGCCGTCAGCGCCGACGGGCGCAACGTCTACGTCACCTCGCGCGTGAGCGATGCCGTCACCGCCTTCCGCCGCAACCGCTCCACCGGCGCGCTCACCCAGCTGCGCGGGGCCGGCGGCTGTGTCGCCGACCGGCTCGCCAAGGGCTGCGCGACCGGCCGCGCGCTCGGCGGGGCCGACGTCGTCGCGGTCAGTCCCGACGGCGAGAACGTCTACGTCGGCGCCTTCACCGCAGACGCCGTGGCGATCCTCGACCGCAACCCCTCCACCGGCGCGCTGACCCAGCCCGCCGACGCGACCGGCTGCGTCGTCGCGACGCCGCTCGCCGGCTGCGCCACCGGCCTGGCGCTCGACGCCCCCGAGGGCCTGGCCGTCAGCGGCGACGGCGCCAACGTCTACGTCGCCTCGGCGTCCAGCAGCGCGGTCCTCTCGTTCGCCCGCGACGCCTCCAGCGGGGCGCTGACCCAGGCCGCCGACGGCAGCGGCTGCATCGTCCAGAGCCCGCTCGCCGGCTGCACGACCGGAACCCAGATCGGCGGCGCCAACGCGGTCGCCGTCAGCGGCGGCGACGTCTATGTCACCACGCTGCTGAGCAAGAGCCTCGCCTCCTTCACCCGCGACGAGGGAACCGGGCTGCTGACGCAGAAGAGCGGCACCTCCGCGTGCGCGATCTACGTGCTCGCCGTGGGCTGCTCGCTGGTCCGGGAGTTCCGGGCGCCGGAGGGCGTCGCCGTCTCCCCGGACGGCGCCAGCGTCTACGCGACGGCGTTCGCGTCGGGCGCGATCGCCGTCTTCAACCGCAACACCACCAGCGGCGGCGTCATGCAGAAGCGAACGGCCCGCGGCTGCATGAGCTCTCGCCCCCGGCGGCCCGGCTGCATCCGCGGACGGGGACTGCGGGGAGTCAGCTCGATCGCGGTCAGCCCGGACGGCCGGTTCGTCTACTCGGCGGCTTTCAAGAGCGATGCGGTCGCCGTCTTCAAGCGAGCTGCGGCGCCGCGGACACCGAGGAAGGGCTGAGATGACCGAGGATCGGATCGACGGGCCGGACGGCGAGCGCGACCCGGACGGGATCACCCGCGCCGACCTGCTGAGGACCGCGGCCGGCGCCGGCGCCGGACTGCTGCTCGGCGGCAACGCCGCCAACGCCGCGGCGGCCGCCCGTCCCCGGCGGCGCCCCGCGCGCAAGCCGCGCGAGGTCGCCGGGATGAACGTGCTGGTCTTCATCACCGACCAGCAGCGCGCGATCCAGCACTTCCCGCGCGGCTGGGCGCGACGCAACATGCCCGGCCTGACGCAGCTGCAGCGCAACGGCATCACCTTCGGCCGGGCCTTCACCAACGCCTGCATGTGCTCGCCGGCCCGCTCGACGCTGCTGTCGGGCTACTTCCCCGCCCAGCACGGCGTCAAGTACACCCTCGAGGAGGACATGCCCGCGCCGCAGTATCCGCAGGTCGAGCTGTCCACCAGCTTCGCGAACCCCGCCACGGTGACCGCGGCGGCCGGCTACACCCCCGTCTACAAGGGCAAGTTCCACTGCAACAAGCCGGCGAACGGGTCGACCTGGGTGCCCTCCGACGTCAACCAGTACGGCTTCACGCGCTGGAACCCCCAGGACGCCGGAGCCAACCAGGACATCCCGGAGGAGGGCGGCGGGATCTACGACAACGACGGCCGCTTCATGAACTCCGTCGGCACCCCCGAGGACGGCACCGAGGGCGCGCTCCAGTACCTCCGCTCGACCGCCGCGCAGGACCAGCCGTTCTTCATGGTCGTCTCGCTGGTCAACCCCCACGACGTGCTCTTCTATCCGCGCACCTACGCCAGCGCGGGCTACGACAAGTCGTGGCTGCAGGGCGAGATCGAGGTTCCGGCGACCGCCGACGAGGACCTCTCGACCAAGCCGTCGGTGCAGGAGCAGTTCCTGAGGCTCTTCAACGCCTCCGGGCCGATCCCGACCAAGCAGATGAAGCGCAACTACCTCAACTTCTACGCCAACCTGATGAAGGCCTCGGACGCCTATCTGGTGCGGATCCTGCGCACGCTCGCCGCCCGCGGCCTGCTCGACGACACGCTGGTGATCGCGACCTCCGACCACGGCGAGATGGGCGCCACCCACGGCGGGATGCGCCAGAAGAACTTCAACGTCTACGAGGAGGCGACGCGGATCCCGCTCGTCTACTCGAACCCGCGCCTGTTCGACCGGCCCCAGCGCAGCGACGCGCTGGTCTCGCACGCCGACTTCCTGCCGACGCTCGCGAGCCTGGTCGGCGCGCCCGCCTCCGCACGCGCGGACTGGGCGGGCGTCGACTACTCGAAGCTGATCCTCAGCCGCTCTGAGCGCGTCGAGCCGCCCCAGGACTACACCGTCTTCACCTACGACGACATCCAGTCGGGGCAGGCGAGCGGGCCGTACCCCCAGGCCCCGAACCACATCGTCAGCATCCGCGAGCGCCGGTACAAGATCGCCCGCTACTACGACGCCGAGGGCGAGGTGCCCGACCAGTGGGAGATGTACGACCTCGTCGAGGATCCGCTCGAGCGCGTCAACATCGCCCACCGCAGCCACCGGCGCACGCCCGAGCAGCGGCGCCAGTTCCGGCGCCTGCGCCGCAAGCTCGCGCGCGTCGAGCGGACGCGCCTGCAGCCGCTCGCCTGAGCCGCGGCGGGCCCGGTCGGCGCGGACGGCCGCGCGCCTACCGCTCCGCGGGCTCCAGCATGAAGATCTCCAGCTGGACGTCCGGATTCTGGTGCTGGGTGCTCATGAACGCGGTCACACGGCGGCCGACGTGCTCCTCGATGATCTTGCGCATCTCCTGCTCGAGGACCTCCTGGATCGCGGCCCGGTTGGCCTTCACCTGATCCTCGCGACCGGCCTCGTAGAGGGTCTGCTCGGAGGCGAGGAACCCGCCGCCGAGCACGACGATGACGATGTCGTCGCCGGCCCAGTGCGTCTTGCAGCGCGTCGGGCCCTTGCCGACGGCCTCACGCATCAGCCCGACCACCCGGTTCGAGATGCTCGCCAGCACCTCGCCGGGCCGTTGCTCACCAGTCGCCTGCTCCATCTGCTCCACCTCCTCGACAGTGCCTGGCTCTCACCGGTAAACCTACCCCGGCTCCAGGATTCGCAGCGGGCACAATTCGCGTGGATGCCCGCACCGGACCACCGCCAGGCCCTGGACCGCGCGCGCGACGCGCTCGACCGCGGACGCGCGAAGGCGGCGGTCCGCCACGGCTGGACCGCCGCCCAGGACGCCGCGCGTGCGCGGCGGCCCGACCAGCTCGCCGAGGTCGCCGACCTCGCCGCGGCGATCGCCGAGCGCGCCGGCGGCAGGGCGGCCGGCGACGCGGAGGTCCTCGGCCGCTACTGCGCCCGCCTGCGCGAGGAGCAGCTCGCCGGTATCGAGCCGAGCCGGCCGCTCGACGCGATCTTCGACGTCTTCCGCCGCCAGCGCACCAAGACCTGCCCGGACTGCGCCGAGAAGATCAAGGCCGACGCCCGTCTCTGCCGCTACTGCGGCTACCGCTACCCGGCCGACCCGGAGCCCCGGCGGTGAGCTCCGGCACCGCCCGGCCTGCCCGCTGGCCGGAGGCGGCAGAGGGCTACTGAGCCGACCCGCGGCTCATCAGCCGCGCCAGCTCGGTGCGCGAGCGGACGCCGAGCGAGCGGTAGATCTGGCTGAGGTGGCGCTCGATCGTCTTCGGGCTGAGGAACAGCGCCGCCGCGACCTCGCGGTTGGTCATCCCGTGGGAGACCATCAGCGCGACCTTGCGCTCGTGGGCGGAGAGCCCGTCGTCGGGCGCGGCCGCGCCGGCGGCGACCCCGCCGGCGGCCTCGAGCTCGTGCCGTGCGCGGGCCGCCCACGGGGCCGCGCCGAGCCGGGCGAACTCGGCGTGGGCGCGGGAGAGCGGCTCGCGGGCGCGCATCCGCTGGCGCCGGCGCCGGAGGCGCTCGCCCCACGCCAGCTCCGTGCGGGCGCGTTCGAACGGCATGCCGTCGCGCTGGTGCCAGGCGAGCGCCGCCGCGGCGTGGCGGTCCTGGTCGTCGGCGTCGGCGGCGAGCAGCAGCGCGCAGCGCTCGGCGGCGGCGTGGGACCAGGCGCCGCCGGTGGCGGCCGCGCGCTGCGCCAGCCGCTCGCGCGCGGCCTGCGCGTCGGCGCGGCGGCCGACGCGTACGAGCGCCTCGACATGGTCGGCGGCGTCGAGCGCCATCCGCGGCTCGAGCCACTGCATCTCCACCTGGCGGCGTGCCGCCTCGTCGAGCGCCTCGACGGCCTGCTCCGCCCGGTCGTCGGCGAGCTCCAGCCGGCCGACCGCGGCGAGGTTGTAGATCACGCCGGTCGAGGCCCCCGCCGCCTCCGAGCGCGCGATGCCCGCGGCGGCGTGCTCGCGCGCGCTCCCGAACAGGCCGCGACCGCCCTCCACGCGCGCGAGCGTCGCCAGGCAGAAGGCCTCGATCGTCGCGTGGCCGACGTCCTCGGCGAGCCGCGCCGCCTCCTCGGCCTCCGCATGCCCGCGCGTCCAGTCGCCAACCCGGTCGGCGAGCAGTGCGCTGACCGTCAGCGGGTAGGGCAGCGCCCCGAGCGCGCCGGCCTCGCGATGGCGGCCCACCAGCGAACCCGTCAGACGGCCGGCACGGTCGAGCTCGCCCATCCACAGCGACGCGTGCGCCATCAGGCCGATCGGCTCGGAGAGCTGGATCGGGTCCAGGCTGCCGACAGCCGCTTCGAGCGCGTCCAGCTCGGGAGAGACCGACGGAGCCTCGCCATGCACGGCCCGAGAGACCGCCGCCATTATCCGCACGATGGTGAGGCCCGGCTCCGGCGCTCCGGCGAGGTCGGTCTGCGCACGGGCGCGGTCGAGGACGGCGAGCAGACCGGGCGTGTCGCCCGCCATCGCGTGGGAGACCGACGACTCGAGCAGCAGCGCCGCCGCCGGCACATGGGCGCCGGCCGCCGCGGCGTCGTCCGCGGCCTGCTCGAGCAGGAGCTGGGAGGCGCGCAGGTCGCCGCGGCGGCGCGCGAGGTTGCCGCGCAGGCGCGCGATCGCCGGCAGCAGCCGCGGCTCGACGAGCGGCTCGGCGGTGTCGAGCAGGTCGAGCGCCCGCTCGGACTGGCCGGCGACCGCGGCGTCCTGGGCGGCCGCCAGCGCCCGCCGCCCCCGCGACACGGCGTCGGCGGACAGGTCGGCCGCCCGCAGGAACGCTCGCGCCGCCTCGGCATGACCGCCGCGGGCGCGGGCGTCGCGGGCGGCCTCCTCGAGCTGCGCGGCGACCCCGGCGTCGGCCTCGGCGGCGGCGTGGGCGAGGTGCCAGGCGCGGCGGCGGCCGTCCCCGGCGACGGAGGCCAGGGCGGCGTGGACCGCCCGCCGGTCCGCGCTCGACGCGGCGTGGTAGGCCGCGGCGCGCATGAGCGGATGGCCGAAGGTGACGCGCGCGTCGATGGCGACCAGGCCGGCACGCTCGGCCGGGCCAAGCGCGTCGTCGGGCAGCCCGAGCCCGCGCGCGGCCGCGGCGAACGTCTCGATCCGCCCGCGGCTCATCGCGGCGGCGACGGTGAGCGCGCGCTGCGCGGTCGCCGGCAGGGCGGCGACTCGCGTGGCATAGACCGCCTCGATCGCCGCGGGGCTCGGCAGCGGATCGTGGAGCGGCGCGCGGCCGGCGCGCTGGTCGGCGTCGAGCGCGCCCGGCAGCTCGATCAGGGCGAGCGGATTCCCAGCGGTGGCGCCGACGAGCGCGTCCGCCACGGTGCCCGAGACGTCGGGCCAGCTTCCGGCGAGCAGCCGCCGGGAGCTGCCGGCGTCGAGGCCGCCGAGCGCCAGCGTCTCGACACCGGCCGCGTCGAAGGGCGCGGCGCCCTGGTCGCGCGCGGCGAGCAGCAGTCCGGCGCCGCCGACGGCGAGCCGGCGGGCGACAAACAGCAGCGCGTCGCGCGAGGCGTCGTCGATCCAGTGGAGGTCGTCGACGACGGCGAGCAGCGGCGCCTCGTCGGCCGCGTGGGCCAGCAGGCCGAGCAGCGCGGCCGGGACGGCGAAGCGGTCGTGCGGGGTCGGCGGCTCGAGCGCGAGCGCGGACTCCAGCGAGCGCCGTTGCGGCGCGGGCAGGCGGTCGCGCAGGCCGAGCAGCGGGGTCGCCAGCTCGTGCAGGCCGGCGAACGGGATCTCGCGCTCGGACTCGTAGCCGCGCGCTCTCAGCACGCGCTCCACGGCGGCGGCCTCGACGGCGGCGTCGAGCAGCGCGCTCTTGCCGACGCCGGCCTCGCCGCGCACGAGCACGGCACAGTGCCCGCCGTGGGCTACCCGCTCGATCCGCTCGGCCAACCAGCCGAGTTCACGCGCGCGTCCTTCCAGCATCGCCGCGAGTCTGCCAGGACGCGGCCGGCGCCAGCGCGAGGGATTCCCCCGATGCGCGGCCCGCGCCCCGGTCCTACGGTCGCCGGATGCTCCCGAGAGTCCTCCCCACCTCACTGTCGGCCCTGCTCGCCTGCGCGCTCGCCGCCGTCCTCGCGACGGGCGCCTCAGCCGACCCGCCGCGGCCACCGGGCGCCGCCACCGCCGCGGCGCCGATCGTCCTGCCGGCGGCGGCAACCGCCTCGCCGCGAGGCGTCGTCGCCGTCCCGCTGCGCAACCCGGGCAGCCACGCGCTCGCGGTGACCGTCCGCCTGCGCGGCGCCGGCACGAACGTCGCCCGCAAGCTGCGGATCGCCGCGGGGCGCAAGGCGACCGTCCTTCTGCGGCTCGGACGCAAGCTGCGCGGCCGGCTCGCACGCGGCGAGCGGCTCCGGGTGCGGATCAGCGCGCGGGTGCGACCGGCCCGTGGCGGCCGTGCGCGGACGGTGTCGCGCCGGCTCACCGTGGCACGCGGGAGCGGTCCCACGCCGGACCGGCCGGGTGAGGCCCCCGAGCCGCCGCCGGCGGCGCCGTTCGACGGCACCTACGGCGACTCCGACGGAGTGACGATGGTCGTCCAGGACGGCGTCGTGACCTCCTTCAGCGGCGACATCTCGACCTACTGCACGGTCACCCGCCGCCAGAAGACGGTCGCCTTCTCGATGGCCGCCGCCGACGCGCGCCCGACCGTCGCGGCCGACGGCGGCTTCGCCTGGGAGGCCACCAGCGACTACGGCTTCGTGAAGCTGAAGTACGAGGGCCGCATCGCCGGCGGCCGAGCCGCGGGGAACCTCGTCGTCGAGGACCGGTCGATGATCTTCGGGACCGGGCGGATCGAGTTCGACTACTGCTTCGCCGGACGCGACTTCACGCTCGAGCGGAGCGCCGACGCGGCCGCGGCCGGACCCGCACCGGCGGCGACGGAGGCCGCGCGCCGGCGCCGGGCGGCTCCCCGCTGGAGGGTCGCGAAGGTGACCCTGGACGGCTGGTCCCAGCACCGCGACGCATACGAGGACTACACGTTCGAGGCCGACGGGCGCGTCCACTACCGGACCGTCGGAAAGCCACGGTCCAAGCCGGTCGCGCTGCCGCCGAGCCGGCTCGCCGTGCCGGTGACCGTCGAGGGGCTGACCTGGCGCGCGCAGAGCACGGCGAGGATCGTCGACGGCGAGGACGTGTGGGACTGCTCGCACGCGCTGCCGCGCCAGCGGGCCGGCCTCAGCGGCGCCTTCACCGTCGGGAGAAAGCGGGCGCGGGTCCAGTGGAGCCTCGCCCCCACCTACCTCCGCTGTCCCGCCGGGGCGCCGCTGCCGGAGTTCGAGGGCCTGCCGCTCGCCGCCGCCACGAGCACCTTCCCGACCAGGCTGCTGCGGGGCCGCGTCGCGCGGATCCCCGTCGAGATCCAGCACCGCTGGATCGACAGCGCGGGCTCCAACGAGGTCCACTGGGACGGCATCGTGGTGCTCCGCCGGACCCGCTGACCGGGAGCCCCGGTCCGGCCGGCCGCGGGCGCGCCGCCCCGCGCCGCCCCGCGAGGCGCCGGGCGTTGCGACCGGTGGCGACAGGGTAAGCAGGTGCCTGAGAGCCGCGCCCGCTCCACGTGGGACGGACCTCGCGCCGAGCCACAAGGCGCGCGCTCGCATGCGGAGGCGAACCAGGAGGCGACATGAGCGACAGCGAGTCCACCAAGCAGACCGCCACGAAGCTGCTCTCGGGCGGGAACCCGCAGATCCCGAAGGGCGACGGCGACGGGCCCGTGCAGGACTACATCGCCGCGATGCCCGGATGGAAGCGCCAGGTCGGCGAGACCCTCGACCGGCTGATCGCCGACACCGTCGACGACGTCCACAAGGCGGTCAAGTGGAACCAGCCCTTCTACGGCAACGAGCCCGACAGCTGGTTCCTGGCCTTTCGCTGCTTCACCAAGTACGTGAAGCTGACGTTCTTCCGCGGAACCTCTCTCGATCCGGTGCCCCCGGAGGCCTCCAAGCACCCCGAGCAGCGCCACTTCCACATCCACGAGGAGGACGGTCTCGACGAGGACCAGCTCGCGGCGTGGATCCGCCAGGCGAGCGAGCTGCCCGGCGAGAAGCACTGACGGCTCGGGGCGGCGTCGCGCGGCAGGCGGCCGGGCGGCGCCGGCCCCTGCCTGGCGCCGGCCTCACTGCCGGCGCGCGATCGCCTCGGCGAGCTCGTCCTTGGTCATGTCGGAGCGGCCGTCGATGTCGAGCTTCTGGGCGCGCTCGTAGAGGTCCTGCTTGGTGTTGCCCTCGACGTCGACGCCGCCGTAGCTCTTGCCGTGGTTCTCGCGCGCCCGCGGGTTCTTCGCGCGCGGGTCGGACGGGCCGGGCTCGTCCTTGGGCTCCCAGTGGTCGCCGCGCTTCTCGAAGGTGCGCTTGAGCGCCGCGTATGCGACCCGGTGCGCCCGCTCGCCCTCGCCGTACTCCTCGACGGCGGCGTCGTGGGCCTTTGCGAACGTCCGCTGCGCCTTCGCCGGCGAGCGCTTCAAGGTGTCGGGCAGCTCGCTCTGCTTCGCCTTCCCGCTCTTGGTCGTCTTGGGCATCGGGGTCCACCTCCGCTGGCGGTCGTGGTTCTCCTCGCCTCTACCCGCCTCGCGCTGCGGAAAACGCGCGCTCGGCGGGCGCCCGGAGGGTCGCCGGGGCTACGGGACCCTCCGAGCGGTGGGGGCCGAGGCCCGGGTCAGGCGGCGACGTCGTAGACGAGCTTCTGGACGCCGTTGGCATAGACGTCGTGCTCGACCAGCTCGAGCTTGGTGGCGTCCTTGTCCGCCTCGCTGAACAGCCGGCGCCCGGCACCGAGCAGGACCGGGAAGACGAGCAGGTGGTAGCGGTCGACCAGCCCGGCGTCGGCGAGGCTGGCGCCGAGCTGTGCGCTGCCGTGGACGATGATCGGCCCGCCGTCGCCGCGCTTGAGCTCGGCGACCTCGTCGGTCGAGCGCAGGATGGTCGCCGGCCAGCGGGGATCCTCGCTGGCGAGGGTGGTCGAGACGACGTAGCGGGGCATCGCGTTGTAGCCGGCGAAGTCCTCCTCCATCGTCGGCCACACCGGCGCGAAGTCCTGGTAGCTGCGCCGCCCGAGCAGCAGCGCGGCGCTCTCGTCCTGCTCACGCCCCTTGATCTCGTAGGCGGCGTCGTCGTGGTCGACCTGCTTGAACGTCCAGCCGGCGCTGCGGTGGTCGCCGTCGCCGGGCGCCTCCATCACTCCGTCCGCCGACACGAAGGCGGTCACGATCAGGGTTCTCATCTCGTCTCCTTGCGTTGAGGGATCGCGGGCGCCGTCTTCGAACGGGACGGCCCCCTCCCTGCTGTGACGGTCGAGGCGCGCGGAAATCGACATCGCGACGAGGACGACTCGAAGAACTGCGGGGCGGGCCGTGCCTCCACCCCTCCTGCCAGGCTCAAAGTACAGCGCACCCGGGGGGTTGTTTCAAGCCCCAACCGACCGTCATCATCGCCCGCCGCAAACGACGAAGGAGGCGGCGCGATGGGCATCGAGGAGCATTCTGTGGCGGTGGTCGGGGGCGGTCCGACGGGCATGGTCCTGGGGGCCGAGCTGACCCTGGCGGGCGTCGACGCGGTCGTGCTCGAGCGCGGTGCGGAGCCCGACCGCGTCGGCGCACGCTCGGGCGGACTGCACGCCCGCACGATCGAGGTGCTCGACCAGCGCGGCGTCGGCGACCGGGTCGTCGCGGCCGGCCGGCCGATGCAGGTCAACCGGTTCGTGACGACGGGGACGACGCTCGACATCGGCGACTTCCCGAGCCGCCGGCCCTACGGGCTGGCGCTGTGGCAGAACCGCTTCGAGGAGATCCTGCGCGACTGGATCGCCGAGCTCGGCGTGCGGGTGATCTACGGCCGTGAGGTGGCCGGCCTCGCCCAGGACGCCGCCGGGGTCGACCTCGCCCTGGCCGGCGGTGGCACGCTGCGCGCCGGCTACGTCGTCGGCTGCGACGGCGGGCGCAGCACCGTCCGCAAGGCGGCGGGGATCGACTTCCCCGGGCTCGCCGCGACGGTCAGCTCGCTGGTCGCCGAGATCGAGCTGGACGAGCCGCCGGAGCCGACGGTCCACAGCGACGAGCGCGGCGTCAGCGGGATCGGCCCGCTCGGCGACGGGCTGACGCGGGCGGTGGTCTGCGAGCGCGAGCTGCGCGACGGCGACGACCCGACGCTGGAGGATCTGCGCGCGGCGATGGTCGCCGTCTGGGGCACCGACTTCGGCCTGCGCGCCGGCCGCTGGATCTCCCGCTTCACCGACGCGTCGCGCCACGCCGCCACCTACCGCGCCGGCCGTGTGCTGCTCGCCGGCGACTCCGCCCACATCCATCCGCCCGTCGGCGGCCAGGGGCTCAACACGGGGATCCAGGACGCGGCGAACCTCGGCTTCAAGCTCGCGCTCGTGGCCGCCGGCACGGCGCCCGAGTCGCTGCTCGACAGCTACGAGGCCGAGCGCCATCCGGTCGCCGCGCGCGTCCAGCGCAACACCGCCGCGATGACGGCCCTGGTGCGCGGCGACGAGCGGACCGCCGCTCTGCGCGAGGCGATCGACGAGATCCTCCAGCTCGACGAGGCACGGCGGGCGATGGCCGGTGCCCTCTCGGGGCTCGACATCCGCTACGACCTCGGCGACGGCCACCCGCTGCTGGGCAGGCGGATGCCCGACCTCGACATCGCCACCGCCGACGGCCCGCGCACCGTCTTCGAGCTGCTGCACCGCGCCCGCCCGGTGCTGCTGAACCTCGGCGCCGCGGGCGCGCTGGACGCCGGGCCGTGGGCGGATCGCGTGCCGGTCGTCGACGCCACCTGCGACGGGCCGTGGGAGCTGCCGGTGATCGGCGCGGTCCCGGCCCCGGCCGCCGTCCTGGTCCGCCCCGACGGCCACGTCGCCTGGGTCGGCACCGGCGACGACAGCGGCCTCGCCGACGCGCTCGACCGGTGGTTCGGGCCGGCGGCGCCCAGCACAGCGGCTCGCTAGCGTCAGCCGGCGGCGAGCGCGTCGAGCAGGCGGTCGAGCTCGGCGGCCACGGCGCGGTGGGTGGCGCGCTCGTCGTCGGCCCGTGCGGTGGTGAGCGCCGCCTCGCAGAGCCCGCCGAAGAGCAGGGCGGCGAGCGGCTCGGGCGCACGCCGCGGCAGGCGGCCGGCGTCCATCGACAGCCGCAGGGCCTCCCGCAGCGCCCCCAGCAGCGGGGCCTCGGCCTCACGGACGGCGGCGAAGCCGAGCGCGCCGAAGGAGTCGACGAGCACGATCTGGCGCAGCGCGGGCTCGGTCGTGGCGTCGAGGAACGACCGGCAGGCCGCGCGCAGCCCCTCCCACGGGTCGGCTGCCCGACCGAACGCCGCGACCAGCTCGCCCGTGAGCCGCTCGAGCTCGGCGGCGAAGACGGCCTCGAAGAGCTCGCGCTTGCCGTCGAAGTGGTGGTAGAGCGCGCCCTTGGTGACGCCGGCGCGCGCCACGACCGCGTCGAGCGAGGTCGTGGCGTAGCCGTCGCGGGCGAACAGGGCGCGCGCAGCGTCGAGCAGCGCGCGCGTGGTGGCCTCGCGCCGCTGGTCCTGCGTGCGGCTCCTGGTCGCCGTGCCGGTCGCGTCCATCGCCCGGGAGCATAGTTCCATACCCGTGGTATGTTATTACGTACTTCAGGTATGCAACTTCGGGAAGAGGAGGACCAGATGCCAGACGCCCTCGCCGCGGGCGCGCTCGCCGCCATGCCGCTGCTCGACCGGCTACCCGTCGAGCACCTCTGCGACCTCTCGATCGACCTCGAGCCGCCGCAGCTGATCCCCACGCCGCGCGGCAACCGCGTGACCTACATCGTCCGCCGGGGAACGGTCGCGGGCCCGCGGCTGGCGGGCGAGGTGCTGCCCGGCGGGGGCGACTGGCTCGTCTTCGGCGACGACGGCGCGGGCCGCCTCGACGTCAGGGCGACGATCCGCACCGGCGACGGCGCGCTCATCCACCTCGCCACCCACGGGGTCGTGGACATGCCGCCGGAGGCGATGGAGCGGTGGAGCTCCGGCGAACGGGTCGGCTGGGACCGGATGTACACACGCTCGACGCTGCTCTTCGACACCGCCGACGAGCGCTACCGCTGGCTGGACCGCTCCGTGACCGTCGCCGTCAACGAGCTGGCGCGCGACCACGTCGACTACCGCGTCTACCGGGTCCTGTGAGTCGGCCGCTGTCGACCGCCGCCCGCGTCTCGCTGCGCAGCCAGCGCGCCCCCGGGCTCGCGCGGGCGATCGCCCGCCTCCACGCGCGCGCCTACCGGCTCACCGGCGGCCGCGGCGTCGGCCGCTGGTTCGGCGCTCCGGTGCTGGTGCTCGAGACCGTCGGTCGCCGCAGCGGCCGCCGCCGCCGCACGCCGATCCTCTACCTCGAACGCGGCGAGCAGCTGATCGTGCTGGCCGCCAACGGCGGCTCCGACCGGGTGCCGGCCTGGTGGCTGAACCTCCGCGCGGCCGGTGGCGGCCGGGTCACCCTCCACGGTACGACCTGGGCGGTGACCCCACGCGTGCTCGACGGCGACGAGTACGAGCGGACCTGGGCCGCCTTCGCCCGCATGTACCCGGCGATCGACGAGTACCGCACCTTCACCGAGCGCGACCTGCCGTTGGTGGCGTTGCATCCTTCCACCGGCGGCGTGTAGCCCCCGCGGGATGGGCTTCGTCGCCGGACCGTCCTACACTCGGCGCGAGGGAGCGACAAGCGATGACCGACGACACTGCACCCGGCTACTCGATCGCCACGCGCGAGCAGGCGCTCGACTTCATGGCCGGCTACCCCGGCTTCGGCGAGCAGCGCTGGTACAGCGACGCCCTCGGGACCGAGCAGGTGTCGTTCAGCTGGCGGCGGATGCCGCCCGGCACCGGGGGCCGCGGCAGCTACGGCCACCGCCACCCCGGCCTGGAGGAGATCTACCTCGTCGTCGCCGGGACGGTGACCTTCAAGGTCGGCGACGACGTCTTCGAGGCGGAGCCCCAGACGGCCGTCCGGATGACCGGCGAGCGGTTCTACTCCGTCCACAACGACGGCGACGGCGAGGCCGAGCTGGTGATCTTCTCCCGCCGCCTCCCCGACCCGCCGCTGGAGAAGCTCGACGACTTCTGGCCGTGACCGCGGCGGTGCGCGAAGCGGCCGCGGCTCAGAGCCCGGCCGGGTGGGTCACCGCGAAGCCGTCCGGGGAGCGCTGCTCGGCGGTCCAGCGAGAGCCGGTGCGCGAGCGAGCGCTGGTGTCGAAGCGCAGGCCGGCGACGACCATGTACACGTGGCCGGCGTTGGCGTAGACGGTTATCCAGCGGCCCGGCCCGCGCTCGCCCCACTGGGCGAACGCGCCTGAGACCATCGGGAAGTCGACGAGGCCCGCGGCCCGCAGCGCGTAGGAGACCGAGCCGGAGCAGTCGTAGCCGGTGTCGGTCCAGGACTGGTGGCCGCCGCCCCACTTGTACGGGGTCTTGGCGATCTCGTTGCCGGCTGCGATCACGCGCCGGACGGCGGCGGGGGCGCCCGCGGGCGGGATCGCGAACCCGTCGGCGCCGACGCTGCCGACCTTGCCCGGCACCGTCTCGGTCGGCGCGGGCGCCGCCTCGTAGACGGCGCCGCCGCCTCCCGGAGGTCTGACCGCGACCCGGATCCGGCGCTGCTCGCGGCGGGTGGCGACCCCATCGACGCGCAGCTCGAGCTGGCGCTCGGTGAGCCGCAGCGCGCGGGCGGTCCGCCGCCCGAACGCGCCGTCGACGACGACGCGGTGGCCGGCGGCGGCGAGGTAGCGCTGCAGGACCTTGACGTCGTTGCCGCGCATGCCGGCCGCGAGCGTCCGCGTCTCGTAGCGGGCCGCCGGAGCGGACGCCGGCACGGCGGCACCCAGCACGGCGGCCGCCGCGATCGCCGCGAGCGTGGTCCTGGCCGCTCCAGAGCTCATCGCGGCCGTATCGGCGCCCGCGGCCGACCACTTCGACGCTGGGCGGGATGGTGCGGGACGACGCACCCTCGCCCGCCGCGGCCCACGGTCGGGGTGGCGGCCCCGCGCTACGCCCGACCCGGACCTTGTCTCGGACTGCGCCGAGCCGCGCTACCCACTCAGGCGCAGGAGGCCCAGGTCTTCGGCTGGATCAGGACGTGCCGGTCGAGTTGGACCCAGGTGCGCGAGGTCCCGCCGCCCGGACGGGTCCGCACCTGCATGCGCAGCGAGTACTCGAGCCGGCCGAGGCCGGCGTCGTCGGGGACGCCGATGGCGTAGGCGAACGGGGCGCGTCGATCGGTGCGCTGCCGTCGCCCCTCGCGCAGGAACTGCACCTTCAGTGGTCGCGCGGTGCGCCCGACGGCCGTCCGATCGCGCCGGAAGGTCGCCTTCGTGCGGAACCGCTCGCCGGGGTCGAAGCACGTGTTCTCCGCCGGCACATGGAAGGTCACGAAGCCACCGAGCGTCCTCATCTTGACCCGCTCCAGCGCCTGGGCCGCCGGGGCGATGGCCAGCCCGAGCGTCGTCAGTGCCAGCGCGATCGTCAGCGTGAGCTTCATTGCAACTCCCTCGCAGGTGGGGTTCCGGAACCCCGACCCGGGACTCCACCCGCGGACGTTACTCCCGACCGGGGCCGGCCGCTACCGCGCGGCGGACGCCGATCTGGCGAGTAGGGCGGGACCGCGGCCAGACCGTCAGCCGCCGGCCAGCGCGCGCTGGCGGCGGGCCTCCATCTCGGCGGCCGGGTCGGGGTAGGCGAAGTTGCTGAGGCCGATCCAGTCGGGGATGCCGCGCACGAGGTGGTCGGGACCCGTGACCCTGACCCTGCCGGCTCCGATCGCCGCCCCGAGCGACAGCTTGCCGACCCACACCTCGGCCAGCGCCCGGGCCTCGGCGTCGATCTCGAGGTCCACCCCGAAACCCGGGTCGGTGAAGCAGAGGTCGGCCCCGGCGCGCTCGGCGACCAGCCACCAGGCCCGCTGGCCCGTGGCCACGTCACGGAAGCGGAAGAAGGTCACCAGCGGGTCCTGCGGCAGCCGGTCGAGGCGGATGCTGCGGCGCATGTCCCACATCAGCAGCGCCGGGTCGGCCTCGGCGGCGTCGACCTCGCGCGCGAGGTGGTCGCGGCTCCAGGTGCCGAGCCCGACGACCAGCGGCCCGAGCGCCTCCCCCGCCGCCGTCAGCTCGTAGCTGTGGCCGCGCTGACCGGGCAGCGGCCGGCGGACGATCAGCCCGCTGCGCTCGAGCTCGCGCAACCGCTTGCTCAGCAGCGACGACGACATTCTCGGCACTCCCCGCTGGAGGTCGTTGAAGCGGGTGCTGCCCATCAACAGCTCACGGACCACCAGCAGCGTCCAGCGCTCGGTGAGTACCTCGGCGGCCTGCGCGACGGGACAGAACTGGCCGTAGCTCTCAGGCATCCCTCCAGTGTAGGTCCGCCACTGCAGATCTTGAAGTGGATCTGCGACCGCGATCGGCGTAAACAGGTGTTCATGTCAACGACCAGCGACACCCAGACACCCGCGGAGGCCGACGCCGACGCCGCGCTGAAGACACGCCACCGCTCGATGTGGGCGGCGGGCGGATACCCGGAGATGGTCGAGGCGTTCCTCGAGCCGCTCGGGCCGCGGCTCGTCGAGGCCGCGCGGATCGGCCCCGGCGACACCGTCCTCGACGTCGCCGCCGGGACCGGCAACGCATCGATCCCGGCCGCGCTGCGCGGCGCGCGGGTCACCGCCTCCGACCTCACGCCGGAGCTGCTCGAGGCCGGCCGTGCCCGGGCACGCGACCTCGGCGCCGAGCTCGACTGGGTCGAGGCCGACGCCGAGCGGCTGCCGTTCGCCGACGGCGCCTTCGACAAGGTGATCTCGGCGATCGGCGTGATGTTCGCCCCCCACCACCAGGCCGCCGCCGACGAGCTGGTCCGCGTCTGCCGTCCCGGCGGCGCGATCGCGCTGCTCAACTGGACGCCGGAGGGGACGATCGGCGGGCTGTTCCGCACGATCGGTCCGTTCGCGCCCGCGCCGCCGCCGGGCGCGCAGCCGCCGCCGCTGTGGGGCAGCGAGGGGCACCTCGCGGAGGTGTTCGGCGGGCGCGTCGAGCTCGACCTGCTCGAGCGGGCGACGCTCGAGGTCACGGCCTTCGAGCGCCCGGGCGACTTCGCCGCCCACTTCAAGCGGCTCTACGGCCCGACGATCGTCGCGCAGGCAAACGCGCGGCGCGAGGGCCGCGAGCGGGAGTTCGAGGAGGCGCTCGACGGCTACTTCGAGCAGGCCGACCTCGGCGGTCCCGACGGCGCGCGGTTCGAGCTCGAGTACCTGCTTGCGCGCGGGGTGCGACGGCCGTGACGGGCCCGGCCCGCCCCGGCTACGACGCCGTCGTGGTCGGGGCGCGCTGCGCGGGCTCGCCGCTCGCCGCGCGGCTGGCGGCGGCCGGCTGGTCGGTGCTGCTCGTCGACCCCGCACCGCCCCCCGCCGACACGCTCTCGACGCACTTCCTGTACCCGAACACGGTCGCGCGGCTGGCCGAGCTGGGGGCGCTGGAGCGGATCGAGGCCGAGCACCGGCTCAACCCGGCGATCTACGCCGCCCGGTTCCTCGGGCACGAGGTGGTCGGCGACTTCACGCCGGTCGGCGGGTTCGACCGGATGTACGCGGTGACCCGGCCGGTGCTCGACTCCGCGCTGCTCGACGTCGCGCTCGCGGCGGGCGCCGAGACGCGCTTGGGCCGGCGCGTGACCGGCCTCCTCGGCGGCGGCGACGACGCCGACCCCGTGCGCGGGGTGGTCCTCGACGACGGCGAGACGGTCGCCGCCCGCTGGGTGGTCGGAGCCGACGGGCGGGCGTCGACGGTCGCCCGCCTGCTCGGGCTGGCCAAGCGCGAGCCGCTCGCGGGCGGGATGGGATTCCTGTTCTCCTACTGGAGCGGGCTGCCCGCCTCCGACCGCTTCCAGCTCGAGGTGCTGGAGTCCGAGACGCTGACCGTCTGCCCGTGCGAGGACGACCTCTCGATCGTCCTGCTCGGCGTCGTCCCGGAGGACACCCGCGGCGACGCCGCCGGCCGCCAGCGGCGCTTCCGCGCGGGCGTCGACCGGTTCGCGGAGTGGTTCGACCCCGACGCGCTGCGCCGCGGTGAGCAACGGTCGCCGGTCCGCGTGGCGCCCGAGTCGATGCTGCGCGGCTTCTTCCGCGACGCGGCCGGGCCGGGCTGGGGCCTGGTCGGCGACGCGGGGCACTTCAAGCACCCGAACACCGCCCAGGGGATCTCCGACGCGATCGAGCAGGCGCTCGAGGTCGCCGACCGGCTGATCGCCCACGACAGCCTCGACGGCTACGGCGCCTGGCGCGACGAGCGCGCCCGCGAGCACTACGAGTGGTCGTTCCAGTTCGGCCGCCTGCCCGACCCGGCCGTCGCCGGACCGATATTCGCCGGCCTCGCCGCAGACCCCGCCGCGGCGCAGGACTTCCGCGACTCCTTCAGCCGCCTGAAGCGCCCCCGCAGCGACGTCATGCGCGACGACCGGCTGGCCGCCTGGTTCGGAGCCGGCGCTGCCGGCTGACATCCGTACGCGGCAGCGGGGCCTGGCGATCGCAGTGCACCGAGGTCGCGGCGATCACCGCGCCCGCTCCTCGCGTGGAGGACGGCGGCGGGCCGCCCTCCCGTCGCGCTGCTATGCCTTCGCCCGCCGCCGCGCTGCCTTGCGACCCGCCGCGCTGCGCTTCTCGGCCTTCGCCTTGCGGCTCCGGGCGGCCTTGCGCCCGGCGGCCCTGCGATCGCCGTGCGCGACGTGTCCGCGCAGCTCCGACACCGCCTCCTCGAGCCGCTCGACCGCCTCGCGTTGGGGCTTGGGCACCTTTGCGCCCGACTCGGCCTCGCTCGGCAGATCCGACAGCTGGCGCGCCACCTTCTTGCGCACGCCGCTCGTCCTCAGCCGCTCGTAGAGCTCCTTGTCCTCGGTCTTGCCCACCAGGGGTCCTTTCTCGATCGGTGGCTCGTGACTACCCGCTGACGCCACAGCCGACTCGCCGCCCGCCGGTCCCTCCTACAGGGCAAGCGAAGCCGCTCGCAGGTGGAGGGTCTCGAGGCGGCGAAGCTGGGCGGTGGCTCGCTCCGCCAGCGAACCGAGGTCGAAGCTCGCGAGATCCTCGCCGTGGGTGTGCTCCAGCGCCCGCCACAACCGGCGCTTGCCGGCGACGCCGAGCTGGAGCACCTCCAGCTCGACGAGCCGGCTGAGCGGGGAGTAACTACGCCAGCGCCCGTTCGGCTTCAACCGCCCCAACCGCTCGCCGACCACGGCGACGGCCGGCTTCAGCCTGCTCTGCCCGACGTCGAGGCGATCCATGATCTGCTTCAGCGTCTCGCGATCCGCCTCGATCTCGGCGCAGATCTCCGCGAGCGCCGGACCGAAGTCCGGGTCGTCCTCGTTCGACCCGCGCAGTCGCCGGGCCAGCTCGACGCCCGCTGTCGCGCCCGCCAGATGATCGTTGAGGTAGGTCGGAAGCAGCTCCCCCACGGGCATCACCCCGCGGAGAGGATCGAGCACGCGGGGGCCCACACGACACAGGTCGATCTCGGCCGCGACACGCCGACGGGCTACCCGGCCGGTGCGACGGCTCAAACATCGCCCGCCGCGCGGCCCTGCCCAAACATCACGGTTCGCCCGGAAGGCGGGGATGCCCACCAGCTCCGTTCGGCCGCTCGGCGGATCTGCCGAGCGTCTCATGCGGACGGAACCGACCGTCGCCGCAGATACGATCTGTAGCGGAGCGACCTGCGCCAGGAGCACCACCAATCGCCACCACGAAACGAAATCCACCTCGGTTGGGAGCGGACGATCCGCGTATTTCGCGCGCGGTGTTCACGCTGCGGGAGACGGCCGGATACCTAGATGTACCGAAGTCGAACATCCAGCGGTGGGCGCGGCCGCCAGATGCCAAATCTCCGCTGATCACATGCTTTCCACCGCGCGGTCGCGAGGCAACCGTTCCCTTCATCGGCTTTGCCGAGGCGTTCGTACTATCGAGCTTCCGACGCGCCGGCGTCCCTTTGCAGCGAATTCGCCCGGCCGTCGAGGTGCTGACCAGAGAGATCGGGGTTGAGCATGCGCTCGCCTCTCGCCGTCTCTACACCGACGGGGCCGAGGTGCTCTTCGACTACGCGAACAAGCACGGCGAGCGAGAGGTGATGGATCTGGTCGTCGTGCGGACGCAGCAGCGACAGTTCGCGGAGGTGGTCAAGGACTACCTCCAGCGCATTCACTACGGCGGCGATGGGTGGGCAGATTCGGTGCGGCTCCCTGCCTACGGCGAAGCGGAGGTGGTGGTCGATCCGAAGGTGGCATTCGGCCTGCCGTTGCTGGTGCATGGGGGGGCGCGCGTCGAGGATCTCGTCGACCGCTTCCAGGCGGGGGACTCGGTCGCCGAGCTTGCCGCCGACTTCGACGTCCCTCCCAACGAGGTGGAGGATGTGATCCGCCTCGCTACCCGCGCGGCGGCCTGAACGGCAGTCCCCACACGACTGTGTCGGATAGTCGACCGCGATGTCGCGCAGCACTGAGCAGCCCGCCGAGTTCTTCGTCGATCGCAGCCTCGGTAAGAGCATCGTCCTGGGCCTCCGCACCGTGGGGCTCACGGTCTACTCGATGGCCGATGTCTACGGCGAGCGGCGTGCTCAACTTCTGACCGACGAGGTCTGGCTCCGGGACGCAGGTCAGCGCGAATGGATCGTTCTCACCAAGGACGACGCGATCCGCCGTCGACCCGCGGAGCGCGACGCCCTGACGGCAGCCGCCGTCCGAGCGTTCTGCCTGACCAACAGCAACCTGCGCGGCGTTCAACAGACCGAACGCTTCGTCGCCAACCGCCACCGCATCCTTCGCCAGGCGCGCAAGCCCGGCCCGTACATCTACGGGGTCTACGAGCACAGCCTGAAGCGGCTCTGGCCCTAACCACCAATCTGAGACCCGCCTGCCCGCCGGCGTAGCTCGCCGCCGCGGGACGCTCCGGACTGGTCGATATCTACAAGCGCCGTGCCCGATGAGTAATCGTGCACCCCAGGCCCGAAAAATTACTCATCGAGCGGATTCGGCCCCGACCGCGCCCGCGGCGCGGCCCTAGGATCGGCCCGTGTCCTTCACCCGTATCAACGTCAAGGCGGACCTCGAGGATCTCGGGTCGAACTTCGACGGCGCGCCCGGGCTGGAGTTCCGGCTGGCGACCAAGGCGCTCGGGCTGGAGCAGTCGGGACTGGGCTACCAGCGGATCCCGCCCGGCCACCGCTTCCCTTACGGGCACACCCACCACCGGCAGGAGGAGGTCTACCTCGTGGTTGCCGGCAGCGGGCGGATGAAGCTCGACGACGAGATCGTCGAGGTCTCGCAGTGGGACGCGGTGCGCGTCCCACCTGGTGTGTGGCGCGGCTACGAGGCCGGCCCGGACGGCCTCGAGCTGCTCGTCATCGGCGCACCCAACCTCGGCGACGACCCGCGCGGCGACGTCGAGGGCCAGCGCGACTGGTGGGCGTAGGCCTCGAGCCCCACCGGCGCCCGACGCGACCGGCGGGCCGTGGCCCGGACTCCAGTCGCGCCGGCGCTCGCGGCGGCTACTCGGCCGCCGGGCGCTCCGGGACCTTGTCCTGCGGCCCCTGGTTGCTCTCCCACCAGGCGTTGATCGCCTCGATCGCGGGGCGCATGATCAGGTTCTTCTGGAAGTTCTCGGTGTCGTTGACGTTCGGCACCGGGCCGTCCGGGACGGGCAGGTCGAGCAGCTCGCAGAGCGGCTCCCAGCCGTCGGCAGGGTTCCAGACGAGCAGGCGGTCGGCCGGAACGGTGTCGATGACCTCCTGGTTCCAGCGCTCCATGTCGGCGGCCATCTTGTCGGGGTCGCCGTCGGTGTTGACCAGCATCTCGGCCCGGCCCCACATGTCCTCGAGCAGGTCGAGCCAGCTGGCGTAGAGCGGGTCGATGAGGTACTGCGCCCTGACCAGGTGGTGCATGACGGTGTCGCCGAACCAGATCTGGGCGATCGTGTCGTTCATGCTGCGCACCCAGCTCTCGGCCGAGCGGACGCTGAGGAGGACCTTGGCGTCGGGGTAGACGTCCATCAGCTCGCGCCAGTAGTACGACCCGGGGAAGTCGACGATCGACTCCTTGCCGGCGAGCAGCTCGTCCCAGTCGGCGTTGCCCTCGAACGCCTTGCGCCACTGCGGGATGCTGGTGGCCGGGTCGGCCATCATGTCGCGCATGTGGTAGCAGGGCAGCCCGAGCATCTCGAGCGCGACGAGCTGGGTCGTGGTCGCGGTACGCGGCAGGCCCGCTCCGATCAGCTTCATACGTGTGTTCTCCTAGCGATTGGAAGGGCGACATCCTATGTCCACGGGCGCCACAGCCCGTGAAGGGGCCGCTACGGGGTGCGCATGTCGAGAACGTCGGTCCGGCTCCGCTCACCAGGTGAAGGGCCCCGAACCGACGCGGCCCCACGACACCAGGAGGTCACGATGCCCAAGTACCTGCTCCTCAAGAACTACCGCGGCGGCCCGGAGCCGCACCACCCGTTCCCGCCGATGGACCAGTGGGCGCCCGAGGACGTCGAGGCGCACATGGCCTTCCAGCGCCACGTGCGCGAGATGCTGCGCGACAGCGGCGAGTTCGTCGACGCGCAGGCGCTCACGCCCGACCGCACCTGGGTCCGCTACGGCGGCCCGGACGCGGCCCCGGTCACCAGCGACGGCCCGCTGCCGGAGACCAGCGACCTGATCGCCGGCTGGTTCATGATCGACGTCGACTCGCGCGAGCGGGCGCTCGAGGTGGCGGCCTACGTGTCGTCGGAGCCGGGTCCGCGCGGCGAGCCGATGTACGAGTGGATAGACGTGCGCGAGGTCATGTGGGAGGCCCCCGCGGCGGACTGACGGCGTGGGTGAGCCGGCGACACGCGGACTGGACGAGGGCGCGCTGCGCGCGCTCGTGCCGCGCGTGCTCGCCGGCCTGGTCCGCCGCGGAGAGGACTTCGACGCCGCCGAGGACGCGCTCCAGGAGGCGCTGCTCGAGGCGCTGCGGGTCTGGCCGCAGCGCCCGCCGGACGATCCGCGCGCCTGGCTGACGACGGTCGCGACCCGGCGGCTCGTCGACGCCCACCGCAGCGAGGTCGCCCGCCGGCGCCGCGAGGACGCGGTCGGCGCCGAGCCGCCGCCGGGTCCCGCCGAGGAGGACGACGACACCCTGCTGCTGCTCTTTCGCTGCTGCCATCCCGACCTGGCGCCGGCCTCGCAGGTGGCGCTGACGCTGCGCGCCGTCGGCGGGCTGACCACCCGCGAGATCGCCGACGCCTTCTACGTGCCGGAGGCGACGATGGCGCAGCGGATCAGCCGGGCGAAGCGCACGTTGCGCGGCCGCCCGCTCGACCGGCCGGGCGACCTGGCCGTCGTGCTGCGCGTGCTCTACCTCGTCTACACGGCCGGCCACGCGGGCCGGGTCGACCTCGCCGCCGAGGCGATCCGGCTCGCCCGCCAGCTCACCCTCGCCACCGACGAGCCCGAGGCCCATGGCCTGCTCGCGCTGATGCTGCTCAACCACGCCCGGCTGCCGGCGCGGATCGACTCCGACGGCCGGATCGTCACGCTCGACCGCCAGGACCGCGGTCTCTGGGACACGCGCGAGATCGCCGAGGGCGTCTGCGTGCTCCAATCGGCGCTGGCGCGCCAGAGCGACGAGCGGCCCCCGGGCCGCTACCAGGTCGAGGCGGCGATCGCCGCCCTCCACGACGACGCGCCTACGCCTTCGGAGACCGACTGGCCGCAGATCCTCGCCTGGTACGACGACCTCGTGGCGCTATCCGACGATCCGGTCCGCCAGGACCCGGCGGCGGTGCTGGGCCGCGCGGTCGCGATCGGCTACGTCCACGGCGCGACCGCCGGGCTGCGCGAGACCGACCGGCTGCGCGACGTGATCGGCGACCGCCACCGCTGGCACGCCGCCCGCGGCCACCTGCACGAGCTCGCCGGCGAGCTGCCCGCCGCCGGCGACGCCTACGCGGAGGCCGCCCGCCTGGCCGTCAACGTCGCCGAGCGCGACCACCTGATCCGCCAGGCTGCGCAGGCGCGCGCGGGTGGCTGAACGCCTCATCCGCCGGCCCAGCGGCGCTGCAACTCTCGGCCTAGGACGTCTGCAATCCTCGGCCTAGCAGTCCTGCAATCCTCGGCCTAGAGGGCCTGCAATCATCGGCGCAGGATGCCTGCATTCGTCGGCCTGGCGATAAGGTAGGCCGGTGGACACCGCCGACGTGCTCGGACATGAGTACCGCCCGCGACTGATCGACGGGCCGCTCGATCGTGCGCTCACCGCCGCCGGCGCCGTCGTCATCGAGGGCGCCCGGGCCAGCGGGAAGACGATGACCGCGCTGCACGCCGCCGGCTCGTATGCGTTCGTCGACGATGTCGAGGTCCGGCGCGCGCTCGAGATCGCGCCGCGCTCGGTCCTCGAGGGAGATGCCCCACGGCTGCTCGACGAGTGGCAGATCGCGCCCGAGCTCTGGAACCTCGTCAGACGCGCCGTCGATGCCAGCGCGCAGCCCGGACGGTTCATCCTGACCGGATCGGCCGTACCCGCCGACGACCCGACCCGGCACACCGGTGCGGGACGTTTCCTCCGACTTCGCCAGCGGACCATGAGCTGGTGGGAGAAGCTCGACGGGAACGACGCCCAGGTGAGCCTCACCGGTCTGTTCGACGGTGAGCGCCCCGTGACGGACATGAGCGCGGGCATGGAGCTCGACGAGCTCATCGAGAGCATCCTCCGCCCAGGCTTTCCCGCGATGACGGCGCTCGAGCTGGACCAGTCCGCGGATCGGCTGAGGGCCTACATCGACGAGGTCGCCAGAACCGACATCCGCCGCCTCGCCGACATTCGCCACGAGCCCGCCGCGATCGAGCAGCTCATCGCAGCGCTCGCCCGATCGGTCTCCTCCGAGGTGACCTACAAGACCCTCGCCGCCGACGTGCGAACGGTCGCGCCGACGATCGACGTCGAGACGGTCAGCCACTACGTGGGGCTTCTGCAGCGGCTCTTCATCGTCGAGCCTCAGGGACCCTGGACGCCGGCGCTGCGCTCTCGCGCGCGCCTTCGTACCTCACCGCGGCTGCATCTCGTCGATGCGTCGCTCGCTGCAGCGTCAATGGGAGCGGGACCGACACAGCTGCGCGGCGACCTGGCGACGCTCGGTGTGCTGTTCGAGAGCGCGGTCGTCCACGATCTGATGGTTCTCGCTTCGGGAATCGCCGGCGAGGTCCGCCACTACCGCGACTCGAACGGGAAGGAGATCGACGCGATCGTCACGCTCCCAGACGGCCGCTGGGGAGCGGTGGAGGTCAAGCTCGGCGGCTCCCAGGTCCAGGCCGGCGTCGAGTCGCTTCGAAGCGCGGTCGAGCAGATCGACACCGACGCGGTGGGGGAGCCGGAGTTCCGCCTCGTCGTCACCGGCACCGGCCCGGTCCTGACCGCCGACGACGGCACCGTGACCGCTCCCCTGAGCGCGCTGGCGCCCTGAGCGCGCTCGACGCCGGGTCTCCCCTCGTCCGACGGACGGACCAGACGGAACACGGTCTCGCCCCTATCGTCTTCGAGCATCGGCGTCCCTCACCGAAACGCGTGACACCATGCCCACAGCGCTGATCGCATACGCCACCACCCACGGTCACACGGCCAAGATCTGCCGGCGGATCGCCGAGGTGCTCCGAGCGGCTGGAACCGACGTCGATCTCGCCGAGCTCGCCACGGCCGCCGACGACGCCGACCCCGCCGCCCACGACGGCACGATCGTCGCCGCCTCGATCCACCGCGGCACCCACCAGCACGAGGTCGTCGACTGGATCGAGCGCAACCGGGCGAGCCTTGCGGAGCACCCGTCGGCGCTCGTGTCGGTCTCGCTCACCGCCGCGGAGGACACCGACGAGGCCCGCGAGGTCACCGCCGCACTCTGCCGCGACCTGAGCAGCGAGACCGGCTGGACGCCGACGCGGACGCTCGCGGCCGCCGGCGCCCTGCAGTACCGCGAGTACGACTTCTTCACCCGCACGCTGATGCGCCTGCTCATGCGCCGCGGCGGCCACCCCACCGACGCCTCCCAGGACTACGACTACACCGACTGGGACGCCGTCGACCGGTTCGCCACCGACTTCAACGCCCTGCTCACCCCGACGGGCTGACTGCCCCGGCGGGGCGCGTCAAGCGAGACGCTGCTTGCCGGCCTCGATCATCTTGCGCGCGTTCTGCGCGCGTGCACGCGGCGGCGAAAGCGGATGGAAGCGCCCGACCTCCTCTTCCCAAGCCCTCGGGCCGAAGACGACCTCAGCGGTCGGACCGCCTCCCCCCGCCGGCACCATTCCGACTCAGCCCTCGTCGTCGTATGGGACGTCGCCCGACAGCCGCTCGAAGTCCTCGGCAGACGCCAGCTTCGTTCCCTCGATGGCGTGCAGTTCGTCCAGCGGCGTGATCGGCGGCTCGAGGGTGAGCTCGCCGTCACGGGTCGGCACGACCTCGTAACGACGCCCGTCGATCTCGACGACCTCGCCGACCGTGAGCTTGGGAACGGATACAGCCATCGCGCTCAATGGTAGCTCGACGGGTGGAGGACCCGGCGGTTGCGCGGCCTATCGCCGGCTTGCGCCGACGCGGACCCTGCACCCGAATAGTCATCTGCAGGCATCGCGTGTAATAGGACGTTCCCGTTAGGTTCTCGACCAGGCGGGAGGTGGTGCGCCGACTGTGGGAGTGAGCGATCGGGAGGGTTGCGCAGCGTGTTTGCAGGGGTTAGCCTGAGCCCGTCTGCCACCTGTGGTGGCTTGGAGGGAAGACGTGGGGCGTGTCGCAGGCGCGAGGCGTCCGGGACTGGAGGGAAATGAGTCGTCCGCGCTCGCTGCTGGAGACCATCGTGCTGGGGTCGGTGATCGAGCGGCCCGGCTACGGCTACGACCTCGGCAAGCGGATCGAGGCGCGCATGGGCCCGGGCTGGCAGTTCAACCCGTCCGGGGTGTACGCCTCGCTCGATCGCCTGAAGGAGCGCGACCTGGTCCGCTACGAGCAGCGCGAGACGCTGCCGCGGTCCTCGCCGCGCAGCCGCGACCGCGTCGTCTACCACGCGACCGACGAGGGCGTCGTCGCCTTCGAGGACTGGCTCGGCAGCGAGGTCCGCAAGGAGCCCGTGCGGATGGACGTGCTGGCCCGGATCGCGGTCGCACGGCCCGAGCACGCGCCGCTGCTGCTGGAGGCGCTGGAGGGCTATGAGCGCGAGTGCCTCGACATGGTCGCCGGGACCACGGCGCACGAGTCGCTCGATGTCCGGCCGTGGGACCGGATGATCGCCGAGGGCGTGCGCGACTCCGTGCTGCAGCACCTGCGCGCCGAGCTTGCCTGGATACGGTCGATGCGGCGGCGGATCGAGGCGTTCGGCGACGGCGAGCCCAGGTAGGCGCGCGCGATGCCCCTGCTGTCCTTCGAGGGCGTCGGCAAGGCCTACCGGGGCGCCGGCGTCGTCCTCGACGGCTTCGACCTCGACGTCGACCCGGGCGAGTTCGTCGGCGTGTGGGGCGAGCGGCGGTCCGGCAAGACGACGCTGCTGCGGCTCGCCGCCGGCGTCGAGGCGCCCGACAGCGGCGTCGTCCGCTACGCCGGCCGCGACCTGGCCGACCTGTCGGAGACCGGGCGCTCGCGGCTGCGGTTGGGCGAGATCGCGCTGGCGACGATCGATGCTCCGTCGCATGTCGCTGCCAGCGCGATCACCGTGGCCGACCATGTCGGCCTCCCACTGGTCTTCGGGGGTCGATCGCAGCGAGAGGCCGCCGACGCCGCACATCGCAGCCTGCATCTGGTTGGGGCCGGGGACTGCATGTCCGCGGCGCCGTTCGAGCTGCGCCCAGGCGAAGGCACGCGCGTCGCGCTCGCGCGAGCGTTGGTCCGTGAGCCGCGACTGCTGCTGGTGGACGAGCCGGCGGTGACCCCCGACCCCACCGAGCGGGAGGAGATTCGCGACCTCCTGCATCAGCTCACGCGTTCGCTGCGCGTTGCGATGCTGGTCGCTTCTGAGGAGGTGTCGATGATGGTCGGCGCACCGCGCATCCTGTCGATCGGCGACGGCAACGTCGTTTCCAACGAGACGACGGGCACCGTGATCTCCTTCCCGGCGCCCGCACCGACGGGTGACTCGCCGTGAGGCTCGAGTTGCGCGAAGTGGTGAAGCGCTACCGATCCGGGACCGAGACGATCCGGGCCGTCGACCGGGTGTCGTTGACGGTCGCGCCGGGCGAGCTGGTCGCGCTCTACGGACCGAGCGGTTCTGGCAAGACGACGTTGCTGCTGACAGCCGGCGCGATGCTCCGCCCCGACTCGGGAGCGGTCCTGGCAGACGACCGGGTGATCTCCGCCCTGCCGGAGTCCAAGGCGGCGGCGTTCCGCCGGGACAACATCGGCTTCGTGCTGCAGAGCTTCCACCTGATGGACTCGGCGACCATCGCCGACAACGCGGCGATCAAGCTCGTGCTCGCGGGTATGCCGCCCCGCCGCGCCCGCCGCCTCGTCCGCCCCTGGCTGGAGCGGCTCGGTCTTGGCGAACGGCACGCTGCGACGCCTGCCCGACTGTCGACCGGAGAGCGCCAACGCGTCGCGATCGCTCGTGCGCTGGCCAACGATCCGAAGATCCTGCTGGCCGACGAGCCGACGGGCAGCCTTGACGCCGACCGCAGCCGTGACGTGCTCAGGCTGCTGCGTGACCTGACGCGCGAGCGGGCGCTCCCCGCGATCGTCGTGACGCACGACCCCGAGGCAGCGGAAGTCGCGGACCGGACACTCGTCCTGCGCGACGGCCGCCTGACCGACGCCGGGACCCTCCCCCGTCCGGTCGGCTCGGGCACCGGGCCATGATCCGCCTCGCCGGGCTGCGGATCAGGGCGCTGTTCGGGTTCTACGCGGCAAGGATCCGCCAGCACCCGGTCCAGGAGATGCTCGCGGGAGCTGGGATCGCGGTGGGCGTGGCGCTGGTCTACGCGGTGATGGTCTCGAGCGCCAGCATCACCGGCTCGGCGGCTCGTGTCGTCGAGGGCGTCGCCGGCCACGCCCAGCTCCAGGTGACCGCCCGTAGCGATCAGGGGTTCGATCAACGGCTCGCGGCCGAGATTCGAGCGCTCGACGGCGTCGAGGACGCGGCACCGCTGCTGCGGTCGAACGTCATGTTGGTCGGCCCGGACGGGTCGCGATCGACGCAAATGGTTGGCGTATCCCCGACGCTCGCGGCGCTGGGCGGTGAGCTTGGACCGATCCTCGCCGACGGCGACGCGCTCGGGACCGGGCTCGCAGTATCGGAGGGCGTCGCCGAGTCGCTCGGCGTCGCCTCCGGTGGCTCCGTCGAGCTGCGAGCCGACGGCCGTGCCCGCATGGTTCCACTGTCTGTGCTCAGCCCGGAGGTCGGCGGCGCACTCGCCGGAAGTGGCGCCGTCGTGACGTCGTTGAGACTCGCCCAGCGGTACGCGAACCGTGATCGCAGGGTTTCCCAGGTCCTGGTCCAGACGATCTCTGGCAGGCGGCCCGCCGTGGAGCGAGAGTTGGAGCGCCTCGCCGGCGGCTTTGCGAACGTCACCGGCGTCGACGCCGAGCTTGCCGCGCTGCGACAGGCGACCAAGCCGAACGACCAGTCGACGCAACTCTTCGCCGCCATCGGCGTGATGGTCGGCTGGCTGATCTCGTTCAACGCGATGCTGTTCACAGTGGCTGAGCGGCGGCGGTTCGTCACGGCGCTGCGGCTGGAGGGGGCGTCGCCCCGCCAGCCGCTGACCATCCTCGGATTCGAGGCGCTCCTGCTCGGTGTCTTGGCGTCCGGTTTCGGGCTGCTCCTCGGCGAGCTGCTGGTGCGCCTGATCTTCGACGACGTGCCCGACTACCTGGCATTCGCCTTCCCGGTCGGCAGCGGGCGGGACTTCCAGCCGTCGATTGTCGTGCTCTGTTTCCTCGGTGGAGTGCTCGCAGCCGGCCTCGACGCCTTCTACCGGGGACAGGCCGAGTCCCGGGAGGAGATCGCGCCCCGCACAGGCCGGTTCCTTCTCTGGACAGCGCTCGCGGTGGTTGCGGCGACGACCGTCGTCGCGGTCGCGGTTCCCGCGGTGACGATCGTCGGTGGCATCACCCTGGCTGTCGCAGCGATGCTGGTGATGCCCGTCGCGTTCAGGTTCGCCGCCGGATGGCTCGAGCGGGTTACAGGTTCCACAAGCCGGCTGAACATGCTCTCGGTCGCCCTGATGGAGCTGCGCGGGCCAACCACGCGGGGAGTGGCGCTGACCGCCGTCGCCGCGGTGGCCGTTTATGGAAGCGTCGCGATTGGCGGCGCGAGAGACGACATCGTCCGAGGGCTGGACAGCCACACGCGGCAGTGGCTGTCCAACGCCGACCTCTGGGTCACCACCGGCGGCCAGGACCTGATGATCAACAGCTTCACCGCCCCTGACCTCGACAGGCTCCGGGCGGCCGAGGCCGTCGCCGCGGTACGGGTCCATCGCGGCGGCTTCCTCGACATCGGCGACCGGCGGCTCTGGCTGATCGGCCGTCCGGTCGACTCGCCGACGATGATCCCCGCCAGTCAGATGCTCGACGGTGACATCGAGCAGGCGACCGCTCGACTGCGGGCCGGCGGCTGGGCAACCGCGTCGGCTGCCTTCGCGAACGAGCGAGGAGTCGAGGTCGGCGACCGCCTCAGGCTGCCCACGCCCACCGGCGCCCGGTCGTTCCGCCTCGCCGCGACGACGTTGAACTTCGGGTGGATTCCAGGCGCGGTGACGATCAACAACCGCGACTACGCGGATGCGGTGGGCACCGTCGCGCCATCCGCGTTGGAGGTCGACCTCGCGCCGGGCACGTCCGCTGAGGCTGGTCGACAGGCCGTCGAGGCGGCGCTCGGCCCCGCCTCGGGCCTGACGGTGCAGACCCGTGCCGAGCGGGAAGCGCAGTACTACGACTTCGGCCGCGAGGGCATCGCCCGCCTGGACCAGATCGCGGCGCTCCTGCTGCTCGCCGCTGCTCTGGCGGTGGCCTGCGCGCTCGCCGCGGCGGCCTGGCAGCGCAGGCCGCGCCTCGCAGCGCTGAAGATCCAGGGTGCGACGCGTACCCAGCTTTGGCGGGCGATGCTCTGTGAGGCTGGCGTACTCGTAGCCATCGGGTGCACGGTCGGACTGACACTGGGCGTCTACGGCCACCTGCTCGCTGGACGGTTCGTCCGGTCCGCCACCGGGTTTGCGAGCCCGTTCACGCTCCAGGCCGACGAACTGCTGCTCGCCGGCGGCTTCGTTGCCGTGGTAGCCCTGGCGGTCAGCGCGATTCCGGGATGGTTCGCCGCGGGTGCGTCTGCGCGAGCCAGCTTCTCCGAGTGACCTACTCACGGCGCAGGGCCTTCAGGAGAGATGCGACGGAACGTCGACGTCGACGGGGCGCCGCGGTCGGATAGCCGCGCAGAATCAGCCACGCCGATACCGCCGACTCGACCAGCACAGACCGGGCGGCCATCAGGTGCTCCGTGGTGGCGGGTCTCGCGCGCGCCGGCGACCGGCCCGGCACCAGCTCGTCGAGCTCGGTGAGCAGGCGGGAGGGCAATGTGCACACGATCGTGACCAGCTCGCCGTCGTCGAGGCGCAAGGCGGGCTGGACGCGCCTCGCTCGTCGCGCGCTGCGCTCCCGACGCGTCGTGAGACCGCTCCGCGCCCGGGCACCCCCCACGTGGGAGCGCGTGGCGACTTCGATCGCCGCGGACCTCAGTGCCCAGGCCGTGTCGTCGCCACCGCTCGACCACCCCAGCGGCCGCAAGCGCGCGAGGGCCTCGTCGAGAGCGTCGACGCAGCCTCGACTGAGCCGCAACGTGCATGGCGTTCGGTCACCCGTCGGGGTCTGCCTGATCTCCTGGAAGCAGTCGAGGATCGCCTGATCCCACGCCTCCAGGGCCGCGGAGCGCTCACCACGATGGCGCGGCAGGGCCGTGCTCATCTGGTGCGTTGAGAGCGTTGCTGAGCCATTCGGCCGCCGACCGTACGGACGCGCCGCCCGTCCCGCCAGGCTTCCGCCGACTATTCAGCGGTAGGTATCGGGGCCGGTGTGGTCACGCTGTCAGGCTGCGCCTGAGTAGTCGGGTGAAGGCATCGACGGCGGACACCGGGCCGGCATACGTTGAGGCCGGCCCGCGCGACCGGGCCGGCCGTGCCATGGAACTGGAGGGAGGGCAAGTGCCACCTGCCGCTGCCGAGGACGTCGAGCTGGGACCGGAGATCGTCGACGGCTGCCTCGCCAGGCTCGCCTCACCACACCGGTTCGAGGCGGTCGGCGTCTCGCTCGACGGCGAGTACCTGCGCTACCTCGACGCCGCGCTCGCGGAGGTCGCCGCCCACGACGCGCGGCTCGCCGAGCCCGCGCCCGACCCCCCGGCCCTGCGATCCGCTGCCGCGGACATCCTCGTCGCGAAGGCGCTCGACGTTCGCGCGGGCGGCCAGGGTCACGTGCCGGGCGCGGGAATCGAGCGGGCGCTGGCCGGCGACATCTCCAACGTCCTCCTCGACGGGCTCGTGCGCCGGCTCGGCTCGCCGCCGCAGCCGCCGCCGACCCACGTCGACCTCCTGCTGAGCCACGAGACGCGCGGCCGCCTCGACACCGAGCTTCATTACCTCGTCGAGGTCTGCATCTACCCCGAGGACCAGCCGTACTATCGAGGCGACGGGTCCCCGGATCTCCGCTCGGCCTTCGTCGAGGCGGTACTGGTGACGTGGCTGGTCTGGACGTGTCGCGGGGAAGGCCCGGCGCGTCGCGTGTGTGCCGAGTCATGCGCCCGGCCGGACACTGGCGGCTGGCGCCGCTGAGCTGGAGTCCGGTGCGCGGGCGGTGGCGAGCCGATGGCCCGGCCAGCCGCTGCGCTCGCCCACCAGCGTGATGAGCGCAGGCACGAACAGCGTGCGAACCAGGAAGGCGTCGATCAGAAGTCCGGCCGCCATCGCGAACGCGAGCTCCCGGAACGGCTGCACCGGGACGAGCGCGAGCAGCGCGAAGGAGCCCGCGAGCACCAGGCCGGCGATCGTGATCGGCGTGGCGGCCCGCGAGCCGGCGACGCGCACGGCGTCGCGCAACGGCCGCCGGCGCGCCTCGTCCCAGATCCGGCCGACCAGGAAGATGTTGTAGTCGGAGCCGAGCGATACGAGCAGGATCGCCGCGGCGAAGGGGACGAAGTAGGTGATCTCGCCCTGGTCCAGGAGTCCCTGGAA
>JAAYBF010000146.1 GCA_012718975.1 Solirubrobacterales bacterium
CCATCTCGGTCAGCCGCTCGCCCTGCATGCCGACCGTGATCGACGCCGTGAAGCCGGTCGGGATGCGCGCCTCGGCGCGCGCCCGCTCGCGCAGCGAGCGCAGGATCGGCGCCGAGTCGACGACGGGGTCGGTGTTCGGCATCGCGAGGATCGCGCAGTAGCCGCCGGCCGCCGCCGAGCGGGTGCCCGTCTCGACGTCCTCCTCGTCCTCGCGCCCCGGTGTGCGCAGGTGGACGTGGGGATCGACGAACGCCGGGAAGGCGTGCAGGCCCTCGGCCTCGACGACCTCGGCGCCCTCCGGCGCCGACAACGAGCCGGGAGCGCCGATCTCGGCGATCTCGCCGTCGCGGACGAGTAGGTCGCCGGGCTGGTCGAGCCCGTTGCGCGGATCGAGCAGCTGCGCTCCCCGAATGAGGACGGTCGCGTCGGGCACCGGGGCCCTGTCGAGACGTCCCGCCTCGGGGGCACGCGACGTTGCGTTGAGTTTGTTCATGCGGGTTGACGCTCCGTCGGCTCGTTGCTCGGCAGCCGTTGACCGGCCGCGGGACCACCGCCCTGCCCGGCGGTCAGAAGCTCGTAGAGGACCGCCATCCGCACGACGACGCCGGACTCGACCTGCTCGGCGATCAGCGCCTGCGGCGAGTCGATGACCTCGGCTGACAGCTCGACGCCGCGGTTGACCGGACCGGGATGCATCAGCAGCTGGCCTGGCCCCAGCCGCCGTCCGTTGATCTGGTACCGCGCCGCGTACTCGCGCAGCGACGGAACCAGGGTTCCGTTCATCCGCTCCTGCTGCATCCGGAGCGTGTAGACGACGTCGGCCTCGCCGAGATCGTCGAGCGTGTGCCGGACCTCGCAGCCGAGTGCCTCGATACCGCGTGGGATCAGCGTCGGCGGGCAGCAGACGGTGACCTTGCAGCCCATCCGCGCGAACGCCAGGACGCCCGAGCGGGCGACGCGGCTATGCAGGACGTCGCCGACGATCCAGACACTCAGCCCGTCGAGCGTGCCGGTGCGGCGGCGCAGCGTGTAGAGGTCGAGCAGCGCCTGGGTCGGGTGCTCGTGCTTGCCGTCGCCGGCGTTGATCACCGCGGCCGGCGTCCAGCGGGCGACGAGGTCGGCGGCGCCGACGTGGGGCGAGCGGATCACGATCGCGGCCGGGTCGTAGGCCGACAGCGTCTGGATCGTGTCCTTGAGCGACTCGCCCTTGTCGACCGAGGAGCCCTGCGCCTTGATCGAGACGGTGTCGGCGGAGAGCCGCTTGGCGGCCAGCTCGAACGAGGAGCTGGTGCGCGTCGAGGACTCGTAGAAGAGGTTGACGACGGTCCGTCCGCGCAGCGTCGGCACCTTCTTGATCTCGCGACCGGAGACCTCGGCGAAGCTCTCGGCGCGGCGCAGGACGCGCTCGATGTCCTCACGCGCGAGATCGTCGATGGAGATCAGGTGGCGGTTCACTGCTGGGCCCTCCGGATCGTGATGTCGGCCGCGGACGAGATCGTCACCTCGTCGGCGCCGTCGAGCTCGGAGACGTGGACGTTGACGCGCTCGCTGCGTGCGGTCGGCAGGTTCTTGCCGACGTAGTCGGGGCGGATCGGCAGCTCGCGGTGGCCGCGGTCGGCGAGCACGGCGAGCTGGACGCGGCGCGGACGGCCGTAGTCGAAGAGGGCGTCGATCGCCGCGCGCACGGTGCGGCCGGTGAACAGGACGTCGTCGACGAGCACCACGGTGGTGTCCTCGACCGGGAAGTCGACGTGGGAGGCGTGGACGACTGGGCCGGCGGGGTCGTCGCCGGAGCCGGAGCCGCCGCGCAGGCCGACGTCGTCGCGGTAGAAGGAGATGTCGACGTCGCCGAGCGGGACCGGCTCGCCGACCAGCTCGGCGACCTGGTCGCGCAGGCGCGCCGCCAGCACGGCGCCGCGGCGGTGGATGCCGACGAGCGCGAGCTGCTCTCCCCCGCTGCGCTCCACGATCTCGTGAGCGATCCGGATCAGCGTCCGGCGCACGTCGTCGCCGTCGAGGACGACCTTCTGGCTCACGTCGATACCGCCCCTTCCTGGCCTCACGGGACCCGGTTAAAGAGTGCGTCGCGAATCTAGCAGGCGGCCGCGACGGGCCGGGCGGGCCGGTCTTGCGTCAGTCGTCGTCGCCGCGCACCAACACCGGGTCGCCGCGCTCGGGGAATGGGACTTCGACGCGGTCGAAGTCGCGCGGGACGACGGTGTCGGCGAACTCGGCGCGCGCCTCGTCGCGGATGTCGCGGACGAGGTAGCGGGTCGAGAGGTGGGTCAGCGCGAGCAGGCCGACGCGGGCGTCGGCGGCGAGCATGCCGGCCTGGCGGGCGGTCGAGTGGCCGGTCTCGCGAGCGCGTGCGAGGTCGTCGTGGACGAAGGTCGCCTCGTGGACGAGCAGGTCGGCGCCCTCGGCCTCGCCGCGGACCATGTCGCAGGGGGCGGTGTCGCCGGAGAAGACGAGCTTGCGGCCGAGGCGGTCGGGGCCGAGCACCTGCTCGGGCGCGACGGTCCCCTGGGCGGTCTCGACCTTCTCGCCGCGCTGGAGGCGGCCGAAGTCGGGGCCGGGCTCGACGCCGAGCTCGCGCGCGCGGGCCTCGTCGAAGCGGCCCGGACGGTCGTCCTCGATCAGCGCGTAGCCGAAGCCTGGTACCCGGTGCTTGACCGAGAACGCGGCGATCACGTAGCCGTCGCGCTCGAGGTCCTCCCCGCTCTCCAGCTCGGTGACGCGGATGTCGAAGCCGGGCTTGCCGATGAGGGGTCCGAGCACCTTGAAGAGCTGGCGCAGGCCGGGCGGGCCGTAGACGTTCAGCGGCCGCTCGCGGCCCTGGAGGCCGAAGGTCTTGAGCATCCCGGGCAGGCCGAGCACGTGGTCGGCGTGGAAGTGGGTGATGAAGACGTCGTCGAGGTCGACGAGGCCGACGGAGCGGATCAGTTGGCGCTGGGTCCCCTCGCCGCAGTCGATCAGCAGCCGCTCGCCGCCGCGCCGGATCAGGGTGGCGGGCAGCCCGCGGCGCGCGGTCGGCGCCGAGCCGGCCGTGCCGATGAAGACGACGTCGAGGTCCATGCGGCCGGGAGGCTACCCCGGCTGGCGCCCGTCAGATCCGCTCGACGCCCGGCCGGCTGAGCGCCCAGATGATCCAGACGTCGAGCGCGATCAGGACGATCGCCCAGAACGGGTAGAACGGGATGAAGAAGAAGTTGGCGAGCGCGCTGAACATCGCGAGCGTGATCGAGCCGACGATCGCCCACTCCTTGCGCGCGAACAGGCCGATGCCCATCGTCAGCAGCGCGGCACCGATCGCCACGTGGACCCAGCCCCAGAACTTCGCGTCGACCTCGAAGGCGTAGTTGTCTCCGGGGGTGAAGAAGCGGTCGTCGATCACCGTCGCCAGGCCGGAGACCACCTGGAACGCTCCGATCAGCGTGATCAGGCAGGCGGCGAACACATAGCCGCCGATCGCGAAGCTCTCCGTCGTCTCCCGCGGGCTGGTATCGGGCTGCTGGCCGGTCATGCGCGCGAAGCTATCCGGCCCGCCGGACGGCC
>JAAYBF010000147.1 GCA_012718975.1 Solirubrobacterales bacterium
CTCGTCCGCTCCCCCGACCCGGCGGCGACCGCCGCCGCCACCGCCGCGCTCGAGCGGCGGGCCCGCGCGATCGCGACCGTCGCCGCCGTCCGCGGCCCCGCCGACGCCCCCGAGCTGTCGCGCGCCGGCGGCCGCTCCGCGCTGGTCCAGGTAACCCTGCGCGGCGATCCCGACGACGCCGGCGAGCACGTCGCCCCGCTCACCGACGCGGTCGCCGCCGTCGCCGCCGCCCACCCGGACGCGCGGCTGCACCAGACCGGGGTCGGCACCTTCGACGAGGCGATCGGCGAGGTCGTCGAGGACGACCTGCGCAAGGCCGAGCTGATCTCGCTGCCGATCGCGCTCGTCATCCTCTTCCTCGCCTTCGGCGCCCTGGTCGCCGCCGCGGTCCCCGTGTTCCTCGGGCTGACGTCGGTGATCGCCGCGTTCGGCGGGCTCGGCCTGATCTCCCAGGTCGCACCGGTCGACGAGGCGACGACCTCGCTGGTGGTCCTGCTTGGGCTCGCGGTCGGGGTCGACTACTCGCTCTTCTACGTCCGCCGCGAGCGCGAGGAGCGGCGCGCCGGCCGCGGCGAGCGGGCCGCGCTCGACGCGACCGCCGCGACCGTCGGGCGGGCCGTCGTCGTCTCCGGGCTGACGGTGATGGTCGCGCTCTCGGGGCTGCTGATCACCGGGATGCCGGTGTTCACCTCGATGGCGCTCGGCACGATGCTCGTCGTCGCGATCGCCGTCGTCGGCTCGCTGACCGCGCTGCCGGCGACGCTGGCGCTGCTCGGCGACCGGATCGACCGCGGCCGGCTGCCGTTCATGGGCCGCGGCCGCAAGCGCGGCGGGCTGGGCGACCGGGCCGGCTCCCACGCCGGAGCGGCCGTCCCCGGCCAGGCCGCTCGCGTGGCCGGCGGCGCATGGGGCCGCCTGGCGCGCGCGACCACCCGCCGGCCCGCCGTCTGGCTGACGATCGCCGCCTGCCTGCTCGGCTCGCTCGCGGTCTCCGCGCTCGCGCTCGACACCTCCGAGTCGGGCATCGGCCTGCACGAGGACGAGCGGGTGATGGTCGACCTGCGCGCCGTCGAGCGGGCCTTCCCCGGCACCCCCGCGGGCGCCGACCTCGTCGTGACCGGCGCCCGCCTCGACGGCCCGGGGACCGCCGCCCGGCTGCGGGCGCTCGGCGAGCGCGGCCGCGCCGCGACCGGCGGCAGCGGCCCCGTCGACGTCGAGCTGTCCCGCGACGGGCGCACGGCCCGGGTCGCCGTCCCGCTGCCGGAGACCGACCCGGCGAGCGAGGAGCGGCTCGTGCAGCGGCTGCGCGCCGACGTCGCCCCGACCGCCGCCGCGGTCGCGCCGGGGGCGGCGGCGCTGGTCACCGGCAACGCGGCCTCCGCGGTCGACTTCAGCGACCGGCTCACCGACAGCACGCCGCTGGTGATCGCCTTCGTGCTCGTCCTGGCACTCGTGCTGATGCTCGCCAGCTTCCGCTCGCTGCCGCTCGCCGCGGCGGTGATGGGGCTCAACCTGCTGTCGGTCGGCGCCGCCTACGGGGTCCTGGTCGCGGTCTTCCAGCACGACTGGGCCGAGGGGCTGCTCGGCTTCACCTCGAACGGGACGGTCGCCGCCTGGGTGCCGCTGAACGCGTTCGTGATCCTCTTCGGCCTCTCGATGGACTACACGATCCTCGTGCTCGAGCGGATGCGCGAGGCGCGTGCCGCCGGCCGGTCGCCGCGCGCGGCGGCCGCCGAGAGCGTCGGCGCGACCGCGAGCACGATCACCAGCGCGGCGGTCGTGATGGTCGCGATCTTCATGACCTTCGCGGTGCTGCCGCTGGCGGAGATGAAGATGATCGGCCTGACGCTCGCCGCCGGCGTGCTGATCGACGCGACGCTCGTGCGCGGGATCGCGCTGCCGGCGACCGTCGCGCTGCTCGGCGAGCGCGGGATCCGGGCGCCGCGCGGCACCCGGCGGCGCGCCCGCACCCGGCCCGCGCCGGCCGCGCCGACGGCGACGGCCGCCCGCGACGCGGCCGCCGCCCCGCGCTGGGAGTGGGATCATGGGCCGGCGGCGCCGCCGACGGCGCCGGAGGCCGATGCAAGCCGCTGAGCCAACCCCGACCACGGCGCCGCAGCCAACCTCCCGGCGGCGGATCGGCCCGGCCGCGGCGCTCGAGCTGCACGCCGGCATCGGGGCGTTCGCCGGGCTGGTCTGCACGCTGCTCTGGGGCCTGACCGACTCGCCGTCGTTCTGGCCGCTGTGGGTGTGGTTCGCGATCGTGCTGTCGCTGGCGCTGCACGCCGGCTGCTGGCTCGGCTGGACCTGGTGGCGGCGGGCGCGCGACCGCCGCCACGGCCTCATCGCCGCGCACGCCGCGGTCTCGCTGACGGCGATCGCGATCCTGCTGCTGGTCTGGGTCGCCAGCGGTCCGGGCGGCGAGTTCTGGCCGCTGATCCCGGTCGCGTGCCTCGGCGGGCTGCTCGCCGGCCACGCGCTCGGCGGCGCGCTCTGGGTCCGCTTCGACGCGCGCGCCCGCGAGGAGACCCTGACCACCCGCGTCGACGAGCTGACCCGCTCGCGGCGCGGGGTGGTCGAGGCGCAGGCCGAGGAGCTGCGCCGGGTCGAGCGCGACCTCCACGACGGCGCCCAGTCGCGGCTGGTGGCGCTGACGATGCAGCTCGGCCTCGCGGAGGCGGAGCTGTCCGACCGGCCTGAGGCGGCCGCGAAGGTCCGCGCCGCGCGCGAGGAGGCGGGCGCGGCGATCGCCGAGCTGCGCGACCTCGCGCGCGGGATCGCCCCGCCGGTGCTCGCCGACCGTGGCCTCGCGGCGGCCGTCGAGTCGCTCGCCGACCGCGCCTCCGGACCGGTCACCGTCGAGGCGGCCGGTCTCGACCGCCGCCCGCCGCCGGTCGTCGAGAGCGCCGCCTACTTCGTCGTCGCCGAGGCGCTCACCAACGCGGCCAAGCACGCTCCGGGCGCCGCGGTCGCGGTGACGCTGTCGCTCGACGGCGCCGGTCTGCGGGTGGCCGTGCGCGACGACGGACCCGGCGGCGCCGACCCCCACGGATCGGGGATCGCCGGCCTGCGCGGCCGCGTCGAGGCGCTCGACGGGCGGCTCGGGGTCTCCAGCCCACCCGGCGCCGGAACCACGATCGAGGCGGAGCTGCCGTGCTGAGCGAAGGGAGAGCCCGATGCGCGTCGTGATCGCCGAGGACCAGGCGCTGCTGCGCGAGGGGCTCGTCGCCCTGCTGGCCGCCAACGACATCGAGGTCGTCGCCCAGGCCGAGGACGGCGAGGGGCTGCTGCGGATCGTCGCCGGCCACAAGCCCGACGTCGCGATCGTCGACGTGCGGCTGCCGCCGACGTTCACCGACGAGGGCGTCCGCGCCGCGATCGAGGCGCGCGAGCGCCACCCAGGCACGGGCGTGCTGATCCTCTCCCAGTACGTCGAGCCGGTCTACACCGCCGAGCTGCTCGCCGCCGGCAGCGCCGGGGTCGGCTACCTGCTCAAGGAGCGGGTCGGCGACGTGCCCGCGTTCGTAGACGCCGTCCGTCGCGTCGCGGCCGGCGGCACCGCGCTCGACCGCGAGGTCGTCGCCCAGGTGATGTCGGCGAGCCGGCGCGGCCCCGGCGACCCGCTCGCCGCGCTCAGCCCGCGCGAGGAGGAGGTGCTGGCGCTGATGGCCGAGGGCCGCACCAACGCCGCGATCGCCCGCGCGCTCGTCGTCACCCAGGGCGCCGTCGAGAAGCACGTCACCAGCATCTTCTCCAAGCTCGACCTGCCCGCCTCCGACGACGACCACCGCCGGGTCCTGGCCGTGCTGGCGTTCATGCGCGCAGCGGGCTGAGCCGCGTTCGAGGCGCAGCGCGGAGGATCGTGCTCGCTATGACGGGCACGATCCTCCGCGCCGGCGACGCTTATCGCTGCGCGGAGAACCGCCGCGCCCGGTCGGGACGGAGGTAGACGATCTGGCCGGCCTCGAGCTCGCGCTGCTCGGCGTCGGCGCTGGTGGTCTGGACGGCGAGCGTGCGGCCGTCGTCGAGCAGCAGGTCGACGCGGACCTCGAAGCCGAGGTGGGCGACGCGCTCGATCTGGCCCTCCTGGGCGCGGCCGTCGGGCTCGAGCAGGATCTCGATGTCGTGCGGGCGCACGAGCTGGTCGCCGATCCGGTTGACCTCGCCGACGAAGCCCATCACGAACTCGTTCGCCGGCTCGTCGTAGAGCTGGCGCGGGGTGCCGGCCTGCTCGATCCGGGCGTGGTTCATCACGACGATCTGCTCGGCGACGTCCATCGCCTCCTCCTGGTCGTGGGTGACGAAGATCGTCGTCACGTGGACCTCGTCGTGGAGGCGGCGCAGCCACTGGCGCAGCTGCTTGCGGACGGTCGCGTCGAGCGCCCCGAACGGCTCGTCGAGCAGCAGCACCTCGGGCTCGACCGCGAGCGCGCGGGCGAGCGCCATCCGCTGGCGCTGGCCGCCGGAGAGCTGGGCCGGGTAGCGGTCGGCGAACCCCTCGAGCTGGACGAGCGCGAGCAGCTCCGCGACACGGGCGTCGATCTCGTCCTTGGGCCGCTTGCGGATCTTCAGCCCGAAGGCGATGTTCCCGTGCACGGTCTGGTGCTTGAACGCGGCGTAGTGCTGGAAGCAGAAGCCGACGCCGCGCTCCTGGACCGGCACGTCGGTGACGTCGCGGCCGTTCATCACCACCCGGCCGCCCTGCGGCCGCTCGAGCCCGGCGATCACGCGCAGCAGCGTCGACTTGCCGCTGCCGCTCGGGCCGAGCAGCGCGGTCAGCGATCCGTCGGGGACCTCCAGCGAGACGCCGTCGAGCGCCGTGAAGTCGCCGAAGCGCTTGGTCACGTCGACCACGGAGATGCTCATGCGCCCTCCTCTCTTCTCTCGATCAGGTTCATCGCCAGCAGGATCGCCAGCGCCAGCAGGGCGAGCACGAGCGCGGCGGCGTAGGCGCCGGCCACGTTGAAGGTCTCGTACTCCTTCGCGACGAGCAGCGGCATCGTCTCGGTGACCCCGGAGATCTTCCCCGACACCACCGCGACGGCCCCGAACTCGCCGAGCGCCCGCGCCGCGGCGAGCACGACGCCGTAGGTCACCCCCCAGCGGATCGCGGGCAGGGTGATCCGGAGGAACGTCTGGCGGGCGCTCGCGCCGAGCGTCCGCGCGGCCTGCTCCTGCTCGTCGCCGATCTCGCGCAGCACGGGCACGACCTCGCGCACCACGAACGGCAGCGACACGAACAGCGTCGCGATCACCATGCCGACGGGGGTGAAGATGACCCGCACGCCCTGCTCGGCCAGCCACGGCCCGACCCAGCCGTCGCGCGGCCCGTACACGAAGATCAGCGACAGGCCGACGACGACCGGCGAGATCGCGAACGGCAGGTCGATCGCCGAGTTCAGCAGCGCCTTGCCGCGGAACCGCTGGCGGACCAGCACGAGCGCGCAGGCGACGCCGAAGACGGTGTTGATCGGCACCGCGACGCCGACCATCACGATCGTCAGCCAGAACGCGTTGAGGCCCTCGGGGCTGGTGACCGTCTCCCAGGCGTTGGGCAGGCCGTCCTCGAACGCCTTGTAGAAGACGAGCAGCACCGGGACGAACAGCAGCAGGGTGAGGTAGCCGAGCGCGAAGGTCCGCAGGCCGATCCGCGACGCCCGGCCGCCGCCGACCGACGGCGAGTCCGCCGGTCCGGACCGCCCGGGCGACAGCACCGCCGGGTCGGGGACGATCTCCGGCTCGCGACTAGGCGGCGTCATGGCGCACGCTCCAGCGGCTGACGAGGTGGAAGAGGAACAGGATCGCCACCGAGATCGTCAGCAGCACGACCGAGACCGCGGCGGCCGAGTTGATCCCGCCGCTCTCGATCAGGCTGAAGATGAACACCGAGGCGACCTCGGTCTCGAACGGGATGTTGCCCGAGATCAGGATCAGCGAGCCGAACTCGCCGACGGCGCGGGCGAAGGCGAGCGTCGCGCCGGCGATGATCGCCGGGGCGAGGTTCGGCAGGACGATCCGCCAGAAGACCGTCAGCGGCCGGGCGCCGAGCGAGGCGGCGGCCTCCTCCATGTCGCGGTCGAGCTCGATCAGGGTCGGCTGGACGGCCCGGATGACGAACGGCAGGGTGACGAACAGCAGCGCGAGCGCGACGCCGAGCTTGGTGAACGAGACGCCGGAGAGGCCGAGCACGCCGTTGTCGCCGTAGAGGGCGAGCAGGGTGAGGCCGGCGACGATCGTCGGCATCGCGAACGGCAGGTCGATCAGCGAGTTGACGACCCGCTTGCCGGGGAACTCGTCGCGCACGAGGACCCAGGCGATGACCGTCCCCGCGACCGCGTTGATCGCGGCGACGGCGAGCGAGACGAGCACCGTCAGGCGCAGCGCCGCGACCGCCTGCGGGATCGTCACCGCGTCCCAGAAGCGGCCGAGCCCGTCGTCGAGCGAGGTGGCCACGAGCGCCGCGATCGGCAGCAGGACGAGCACCGACAGGTAGGCGACGACGAGGCCGCGGGTGAGCGCCTGGCCGCCGAGGCGGGGGATCGCCCCCCGCCTCGGGACCGGCGCCGCTATCGGGGCGGAGGTCAATCGACCGCCACCCCGAGCTCGCGCTGGATGGCCGTGATCTTGCCCTCGTCGAGGTCGAAGAACTCGGCCATGACGCTCTCCCAGCCGCCGAGGTCCTCGATCGTGAACAGCGTCTCCGGCGTCGGGAACTCCTGCTCGTACTCGGCGAGGACGGCCTCGTCGACGGGGCGGTAGCCGTTCTCGGCCCAGATCCGCTGCGCCTCCTCGGTGCGGAGGAAGTCGCGGAAGGCCTGCGCGGCCTCGGGGTTGGCTGCTCCGGTCGTGACGGCGTCGAGCGTCTCGATCTCGATCGTCGAGGTCGGGACCACGTAGTCGACGTCCTGACCGGCGTTCTGGGCCTGGACCGCCTCGTTCTCGTAGCTGAGCAGGACGTCGCCCTTGCCGCTGAGGAAGGTGTTGAGCGCATCGCGGGCGCTGGCTTCCTGGACCGGGATGTGCTCGAAGAGCCGCTTGACGTAGTCGAGCGCCTCCTGCTCGCTGGCGCCGGCCTCGACCGCCTGGCCGTAGGCGGCCATCACGTTCCAGCGGGCGCCGCCGGAGGTGAACGGGTTGGCGTTGATCACCTCGAGGTCGCCGGCGACGAGGTCGTCCCAGGTCTTGACGTTCTCGGGGTTGCCGGGCCGGGTGATGAAGACCACGACCGAGGTCTGCGGCGAGCCGTCGTGGGGCTCGTCGCGGTAGTCGGCGGGGATCAGGTCCTGCTCGGCGAGGATCGCCATGTCGGGCTCGATCGGCAGGTGGACGAAGTCGGCCGGCTGGCCGGCCTCGACGGCGCGGCGGGAGTCGCCCGAGCCGGCGAACGAGGTGGTGACCTCGACGCCCTCGCCCTCCGGTGTCTGCTGGAACGCCGGGATCAGCTCGTTGCCGTAGACCTCCTGCGGGGTCGAGTAGGCGACGAGGGCGATCTCGCCGCCGCCGCCCGCGCCGGCCGCGGTGCTGTCTCCGTCATCGCCGGAGCCGCAGCCCGCGACGGCCAGCGCCGACGTTGCCAGGAGGCCCGCGAGGAGCCTCGATATGCGAGTCCGAGTCATATTCCCCTATTCCCGTTCGGGTTTGTGAACTTTGCGAGGCGGGAACCCTAGCAAGTCGGTGGGGAATGTGCGAATCGGATCGCGCGGCCGGCCTCGGCCGTGCCCCGCCGGGCGCGCGGAGCATTCGTGGGGGCCAACCCCCAACGATCCTCCGAACGCGCTCGGGACGGGCGGTCTGGGATGCTGCGCGGCGGTGACGGCCGGCGGCGACAGCGGTGCGGGACTCCCCCTCGAAGGGCTGCTGGTCGACTTCGGCGGGGTGCTGACCACCAACGTGTTTCAGTCGTTCAGGGCGTTCTGCGTGGCCGAGGGGCTGGCGCCGAACGCGTTCGTCGACCTGCTGCGCTCGAGCGAGGAGACGCGCGCCCAGCTGCGGCTGCTCGAGACCAACCGGATCGGCGCCGACGAGTTCGGCGCCCACGTCGGCCCGCTGCTCGGGGTCGCCGACACGGCCGGGCTGATGGACCGCGTCTTCGCCGGCATCGGGCCGGAGCCGGCGATGGTCGACGCGGTGCGGACCGTCCGCTCCGCGGGGGTCGCGACCGGCCTGATCTCGAACTCCGTCGGCTCGAGCATCTACGACCAGGCGGTCCTCGACGAGCTGTTCGACGCCGTCGTGATCTCAGGCGAGGTCGGCCTGCACAAGCCCCAGCCCGAGATCTACCTGCTCGGCGCCGAGCGGATCGCCGTCGCGCCCGCCCGCTGCGCCTTCGTCGACGACCTGCGCGAGAACTGCGCCGGCGCCGAGGCCGTCGGGATGACCGCCGTCCTGCACCGCGGCGCCGACGGGACGCGCGCCGAGCTCGAGCGGCTGCTCGGCGTGGCACTCGGCGAGCCCGCGCGGTAGCCCCGACGGGGGCGAGCCCGGCCGGGGCAGAAGGCCCGGGCCTGCCGGCCCGGCGCTTCCCGGGGCCGGAGTGGAATCCGAAGGGGCCTGTGACCCCGTCGGGGTTCCATCGTCGTCCCGCCACGCGGGCGGCCAGGCCGAGGCCGGATCAGAGTGGAATCTGGAGGGGCCTGTGGGCCCGTCGGGGTTCC
>JAAYBF010000148.1 GCA_012718975.1 Solirubrobacterales bacterium
CAGCGGGCCTGCTCACCGAGGCGGAGAAGGGCCTCGGTGATGTTGGGGTTGAGCTGCTCGCGGAGCAGGGGGAGGACGGCGTTGCGGATGCGGCCGCGGGTGTAGAGGGTGCCGTGGTTGGTGGAGTCGTCGCGAGCGCGGAGGCCGCGGAGATCGAGAAGCTGGTTGATGCGCTGACGGCGCTGGTTGAGCAGGGGGCGGACGAGGCGGACGCGGCTGCCGAGGCTGATGGGGCGGAGGTCGGTCATGCCGGCGAGGCCGCGGAGGCCGGTGCCGCGGCAGATACGGTGGAGGATGGTTTCGGCGTCGTCGTCGGCATGATGGGCGACGGCGACGCGGGTGCTGCCGACGAGGAGGGCGACGCGTTCGAGGAACTCGTAGCGGTGCTGGCGAGCGACTTCCTCGGTGGAGCCGCCACGGGCGTCGACCTCGGCGCGGATGTCGACGCGTTCGCTGTGGAAGGGGCAGTGGAGAGTGTCGGCGAGGTCGCGGACGAAGGTTTCGTCGGCGTCGGCGTCGTCGCCGCGGAGGCCGTGGTGGAGGTGGGCGAGGTGGAGCTGCCAGCGGAGGTCGCGCTGCTCGGCGAGGTCGGTGAGGGCGTGGGCGAGCAGGGTGGAGTCGGGACCGCCGGAGACGCCGAGGACCCAGCGCTGGTCGGGATCGAGGAGGTCGCGCTGGCTGAGCCAGGCGGCCAGTTCGTCGAGGAAGGCGTTCCAGGCCACGGTTGGGACTCCCGCGCCGGCGGGGCGGCCGGTGGGAAGGTGGTGCGGCGGACCCCGGGGGCGAGTGGTCGATTCTAGCTGATGGGCGGGAGCGGGTTCAATGGTGGGGGGAGCGACTGTCTTGATCGTCAAGCGATTTCAAGGCGAGTCCTCCAGGGGGTTCTGGTGCGGATGATGGCGTTGAGCATGACGAGCAGTTTTCGCATGCAGGCGACCAAGGCGAGTTTCTTGGCCTTTCCGGCCGCGAGGAGTTTCTGGTAGTGGGCTCGGATGACCGGGTTGTAGCGGCTTGCCACCAGGGCGGCCATGTATAGCGCCGAGCGGACGACTTTTCGGCCACCCCAGGTGGTTCGCTTGCCGCGCATCGTGCCGCTGTCGCGATTGATCGGGGCCACGCCGACGAGGGCGGCGACCGCCTGGCGACTGATCTGGCCGAGCTCGGGCAGACAGCCGAGCAGCGTGCGGGCGGTCTGAGTTCCGACGCCGGGAACGCTGGTGAGCAGTGTTTCTTTTTCGAGCCAGCACGGGGACTGTTGGATCAAGCCGTCGAGATCATCGTCAATCGAGTCGATCTGCTTTTTGAGCACTTTCAGGACGGCCTTGATACTGGCTTTCACTTGCGGCGCGACGGCCTGGGCCAGGCGGTTGCTCTCCGCCGTGTGCAGTTCCAGGAGTTGCCGGCGGCGCGTGAGCAGATCAACCAGCGCCGTGGCCTGGGCGTCGGGCAGCGGACGCAGGGTGGGATTGATGCTGGCGCCGAAGCGTGCCAGCACGGCCGCGTCGATCGCATCGGTCTTGGCCAGGATGCCGACCGCGCGGGCGAAGTCGCGAACCTGTCGGGGATTGACGACGACCACCGGCAAATCCGCGGCGGCCAGCGCCGCGACGACGGCGCGTTGATAGCCGCCGGTGGATTCGAGCACGATCAGGCGTGGCGCCAGTTCGCGAAGCCGACTGATCAACGCGGCGTGCCCCTGCGCATCGTTGTCGAACGAAGTGAGAGGCGTTTCCGCAGCCGGCAGGCTGTCAACATCGAGCCGCGCCTTGCTGATGTCGATGCCGACGACGGTTCTGTTGGGACCCGTAGTTTCCGTGGGTGGAGACTTGGCGTCGCTCACGATCATTCCCTTCCTTGCAAATGCGGACTTGCCCTCGGGCAGCGGTCCCTGCGACTGTTCGGGATGCGATCGAGAAGAGCCGGGCCGGGATCCAGCTCCCCCACGGCGTTCGCCGCCTGGGGGGGACCGATCTCGCGACCCGGTCGCGGCGGGAGCGGCTTCGCTACGCTTCGCCGCCCCCGCCGCGAGGTGGGCCACATCCGATGGCTTCACCCGCCGACCACAAGACCGCCGACTCGGCCGAACTTCA
>JAAYBF010000149.1 GCA_012718975.1 Solirubrobacterales bacterium
ACGGCCGGCGCGTAGCGCCCCTCCACCGTTGGCCTCCGCGGGTGGCGACGGTGACGACCTTCGCGCGCAGGAGAAGCGCGGAGCTACTCCCGAAGACCCCTCACACGGACAGCCGGCACCACGACCAACGGGAGAGCGCTAAGCGAAGCCGAGCACGAAGGCTCGTCACCGGAGACAGGACCCGCGGGGGGAACGGCCCGACCCTAGGGCCTAGAAGCGTCTACTCGGCGACCGAGTCGACCGTCACGAAGCGGCCGCGCCGCTTGGTGTGGAACTGCACCACGCCGGGACGGGCCGCGAAGATGGTGTCGTCCTTGCCGATGCCGGCGCCGTCGCCCGGCTTGAAGCGGGTGCCGCGCTGACGGACGATGATCTCGCCGCCGGTCACGTTCTGGCCGGCGAAGACCTTGACGCCGAGCCGCTGTGCGTTGGAGTCGCGGCCGTTGCGGCTGGACCCGAGTCCCTTCTTATGCGCCATCGCCGTTGTCCTCCTTGGCCTTCTTGGCGGCCGGCTTGCGGCTCAGCAGCTTGATGTCGGCGATCTCGATCCGGGTGAGGTCGGAGCGGTGGCCCATCCGCCGCTTGTAGCCGCGCTTGGGCTTGAACTTCAGGACGTGGATCTTGTCGCCGCGCTCGTGGCCGGTGACCTTGGCCTCGACCTTGACCTTTGCGAGGTCGTCGCCGGAGAAGACGAGCTCGTCGCCGTCGCCCTTGAAGAGCAGCGGCTCGAGGGCGACCTTGGCCCCCTTGTCCTCGGGCATGCGGTCCACGAGCAGGCTGTCGCCCGGCTCGACGCGGTACTGCTTGCCTCCGACTTTGACGATCGCGTACATGACAGAAGAAGGGCGCCCCGCGGGGAGCGCCGGCCCGGCATCTTAGCGCCTGGCCGGCTCTCGCCGTCGCGCGGCCGGTCAGTCGCCGTCGGCCGCCGTCTCCGCCTTCTTGCGCCGGCCCCGTCCGCCGCGCCTTCCGCGCCGCCGTGGCCGCTTGGAGTCGGGGTCCGAGGCGCGCGGCTCGGCGGCGGGCGTCGTGGGCTCCGCGTCGGTGACCTCGGCGCCCTCGACGAGCGTCGCCGAGGCGGCGGAGCGGCCGACCTGGTCGATCCGCACGAGCGTCTTCTTCCCGATCAGCCGTCCGGCGCCGGCGACGGAGATGATGTAGCCGTCGAGCTTGGCGACCGCGTCGTCCTCGTTGTACATGTGCGGCTCCTCGATGGTGACGAGCACCTCGTCGCCCTCGCTGAACGGCAGCGCGCGCTGCTCGACCTCGTCGCGCGAGCCCTCCATCGTGACCGCGAAGTGGTCGAGCGGGAGCGCCTCGGAGCCCTCGAAGTGGAAGCTCTTGCCGGTCTCGTCCTCGATCGCCAGCAGCGGCCGGCCGACTCCCCCGGCGAGCAGCGCCGCGACGCGCGGATGGAGCTGGACGAGGTAGGCGTCGGGGTCGGGCCGTTCGGCGGCGAGCTCGCGCAGCCGCCGCTCGACGTCGATCGCGACGGTCTCCTCGGAGAGCACGACGCCCTCGCCGGCGCAGGTCGGGCAGGTCTTGGTGAGGATCTCGCGGACGCCCTCGGTGACGTTCTGGCGGGTCATCTCGACGAGCCCGAGCGGCGAGATCTCGACGACGTAGGTCTTGGTGCGGTCCTCGTCGAGCGAGCGGCGCAGCGTCTTGAGCACGGCGTCGCGGTTGCGGGCGCGGGCCATGTCGATGAAGTCGATGACGATGATGCCGCCGATGTCGCGCAGCCGCAGCTGGCGGACGGCCTCCTCGGCGGCCTCGAGGTTGGTCTTGGTGATCGTGTCCTCGAGCCGGGCGCCCTTGCCGCGGCCGACGAACGAGCCGGAGTTGATGTCGATCACCGTGAGCGCCTCGGTGTAGTCGATGATCAGGTAGCCGCCGGAGGGCAGGTCGACGCGGCGGTTGAGGGTCGACTGGATCTCGCGGTCGACGGCGAAGCGCTCGAACAGCGGCTGCTTGTCCTCGTAGAGCTCGAGCCGCGGGAGCAGCTCGGGCGCGGTGCGGTTGAAGAACGACTCGAGGCGGCGGTGCTGCTGGGGGTCGTCGACGATCGCGCGGTCGAACTGCTTGGAGAAGATGTCGCGCACCACCCGGACCGAGAGGTCGGCCTCCTGGAAGATCATCGCGGGCGCCTTGGACTCCTTGGCCCGCTCCTGCAGCACCTCGTGGAGCTTGTGCAGGTACTTGATCTCGTGGTCGAAGTCGGCCTTGCCGGCGCCCTGGGCCGCGGTCCGGACGATCACGCCGCCCTCGCCGACGTCGAGGCCCTTGGCCTCCTTGCGCAGCCGGGTGCGCTCGGAGTCGTCCAGCCGGCGCGAGACGCCGACGCCCTCGCCCTGCGGCGTGTAGACGAGGTAGCGGCCGGCGATCGACAGCTGCATCGACAGCCGCGAGCCCTTCGACTTGAGCGGGTCCTTGATCGCCTGGACGACGATCTCCTGGCCGGGCTTGAGCAGGTCGCCGATCTGGCGGCCCTTGCCGCCGCCGCGGCCGCGGCGGGCGACCTCGACGCCGGGGATCACGATGTCGTCGGCGTGCAGGAACCCGTTCTTGTCGAGTCCGATGTCGACGAACGCCGCCTCGAGGCCGGGCAGCACGTTGTCGACCCGTCCCTTGTAGACGTTGCCGACGATCGAGCGCGAGCCGCGCCGCTCTATGTAGAGCTCGGCGACCTTCCAGTCGTCCTGCTGGGGCTTGCGGCCGCGGCCACCCTTGGGCTTGTCGTCCTCACCGACGGTTCCCTCCGCCTCGAGGATCGCGACCCGTGTCTCGCCGCGGTCGGCGGTGACAAGTACTCGCTTCTTCAAAGTTGCCTCTTCTCATATGGTCAGCTCCCGCCCCTTCGCGAACGCCGTGTCGCGCGCCTGCGCGTGAACGCTCTGCAGAAGTCCGAGAGCTATGAAAGTTGCCAGCACCGACGATCCGCCATAGCTGAGGAGGGGGAGCGTGATGCCGGTGATGGGCATGATCCCGATGGCCATGCCCACGTTTACGAAGATCTGATGCATAAGCATTGCAAGAACCCCGGCCGCGATGAGCGTTCCGAAGAGGTCCTTGGCGATCGTGAGGATTCTCAGCGTGCGCCAGATCAGCAGTGCGAACAGGGACAGCACGAGCGCCGCCCCCATGAATCCGAACTCCTCGCCGACCACCGCGAAGATGAAGTCGGTGTGGTGCTCGGGCAGGAAGTTGAGTTGGGTCTGGGTGGCGTCCTCGCCGCGGCCGGTCTTGCCGCCGGCGCCGATCGCCACCTGTGACTGGACCTGCTGGTAGGCCTCCTCCCCGCGCTTGTCCTCGGGGCTGAGGAAGGCCGTCAGACGGTCCTTCTGGTAGGGCTGGAGCACCTCGACGCCGGCCGCCGGCGCGGCGACCAGCACGATCGCCAGCGCTGTCGCGGCGAGCGCGCCGAGCGCGGCGAAGTGGGTCCAGGGGGTGCCGGCGACGAACAGGATCACGAGCGCGATCGAGACGTAGACGAGGCCGCTGCCGAGGTCCTGGGCGATCACCGCGAGCGCCGGGATCAGCGCGAGCAGCATCGCTCGGGCGGTCGTCTGGCGGCTGCCGATGTCGCGGACACGCTCGACCAGCACGGCGGCCAGCACCACGATCAGCAGCACCTTGCCGAGCTCGGAGAACTGCAGCTCGAAGAACGGCAGCGCGATCGCGCCGCGGCTGGCGGTGCCGAGCAGGAAGCCGACGGCGACGCCGCCGAGCAGGATCGCGTAGAGCTGGAAGCGCCATTCGCGCAGGCGCGTGTAGTCGAGCCGCGAGAGCGCGAACATCAGGATCAGCCCGACGGCTACGAACGCCCCCTGGCGGTAGAGGAAGTGGTGCGGGCTGCCGGCGACGTCGTCGCGGGTGGCGGCGGCGATCGCATACAGCGAGCATGCGGTCAGCGCGAGCACGGCGACCAGCAGCAGCGGGTCGATGCGCAGCAGCCCGGCGCCGGGCCGGTCGCGGAACTCGCGCACGGACGCGCCGAGCGAGGTTCCGGTCATCGGAGGTCGAACCTGCCCATCGCTAGTCCAGCGCCGTCCCGGCGACGATCTCGCCGCCGTTCTCGACGTCGAACAGGGCGCTGAGGATCTGCAGCGCCGCGGGGGCGGCGGTCTCGGCGCCGAACCCGCCCTGCTCGATTGTGGCCGCGACGACGTAACGGGGGTTGGGGTAGGGCGCGAGCGCGACGTACCAGGACTGGTCGCCCTTCGGCGTCTCCGCGGTGCCGGTCTTGCCGGCGATGTCGAGCGGGAAGTTCTCGAAGACCGGGGTCGAGGTCCCTCCCGGCTCGTTGGCGGCCGAGTAGAGACCGTCGAGGATTGCCTCGCGGTGCTCGTCGGCGATCTTCACGCGGCGCGCGGGCGGGGTCTCGAGCTCCTGCAGCGGGCGGCCGCTGCTGTCCTCGATGCGCAGGCCGAGGTGCGGCTTTACGACCTTGCCGCCGTTCGCAACGGCGGCGTAGGCGATCGCCATCTGAAGCGGGTTGGTGAGCAGGTCGCCCTGGCCGATCGAGAAGTTGACGTTGTGCCCGACGGTCCAGCGCTCCTTGGTCCACCCCTTGCGGAACCACTCGTTGCGCCACGCCGGCGTCGGGACGCGACCGACCTCCTCGCCCGGCAGGTCGATGCCCGACTCGCGACCGATGCCGAGGCGCTTGGCCCAGCGCTGGATCAGCAGCCCGTCGCCGGTGCTGTCCGCGTCGCGGCCGAGCAGGTAGAAGTAGACGTCGCTGGAGACCGACAGCGCGCTGCGCAGGTTCACCGGTCCGTTGAACTGCTCGCCGGCGTTGATGAACTTCACGTCGCCGATCTGGACGAAGCCCGGGTCGTAGATCACGTCGGCGGGCGTTATCAGCCCACCCTCCAAGCCCGCCACCGCGGTGACGAGCTTGAACGTCGAGCCCGCCGGATAGGCGCCGGCAACCGCGCGGTTGACCATCGGGCTGCCGTTCTCCTCGGCGAACAGCGCCTGGTACTGGGCGGTGGTGAACGGCTTGGAGAAGAAGTTCGGGTCGAACGACGGCGAGCTGCCGAGCGCGACGACCTCGCCGCTGTCGACCTCCATCGCGACGAACCCGCCGGCGCGGCCGGCGAGCGCGGCCTGGCCGGCCTCCTGGACGTCGAGGTCGAGCGCGAGCCGCAGCTGGCGGCCCTGCTCGGGCAGCCTCGGCCGCGGGCGCTGGCCGCGCACCTGCCCGAGCGCGTCGACCTCGACCCTGGTCGCGCCGTTGCGGCCGCGCAGGAAGCGGTCGTACTGGCGCTCGATGCCGTCCTGGCCGACGATGTCGCCCAGCTCGGCCTCCGGGAACTCGCCGCCGTCGAGCTGGTCCTCGTTGATCTCGCGCGCATAGCCGAACAGGTGCGCCCCGGTCTGGCCCTGGGGGTACTCGCGGACGAAGACGCGCTCGGGCTCGACGCCCGGGAACTCGGAGCGGTGCTCGAGCAGATAGGCGACGGTGTCCTGGCCGACGTCCTGCTTGATCGTCGCGTTGGCGTAGGGCAGCACCGTCAGCTGGTCGTTCACGCGCTTGGCGATCACCCGCGGGCGCATGTCGAGCACGTCGGCGAGCCGGCGGTAGACCGCGCGCCGCTCGGCCTCGCCCTCGGGCAGCAACTTCGGCGACGCCTTGACCGAGAGCGCGACGCGGTTCTCGACCAGGACGCGGCCGTCGCGGTCGACGATCTCGCCGCGCGGCGCCTGGACCTTGATCTCGCGGATCCGGTTGTCGTTGGCCTCGGCGCGGTAGGAGTCGCCGGAGAGCACCTGCAGGTACCAGAGGCGGAAGAAGACCAGCGCGAAGGCGAGCAGCGCGATCCCGCCGAGGATCGCGACGCGGACCGCCAGCTGCGGCGTGAGGGAGGGACGGTCGCCGGGGTCGAGGTACACCGGTCAGACCTCCAGGCCGCGCAGGCCGATCGGGCCCGCGTCGCGCGGCGCGCGGCGGCGCCGGCGCAGGTCGACGGGGTCGACGAGCAGGACCGGCCGCAGCACCCGGCGGACGATCGCGAAGACCGGCAGCGCCAGCAGCGCGCCGATCAGCGTCGTGGCGACCATCTCGCGCAGGACCAGCCAGCTGACGGTCGCCCCGATGTCGAGCATGAACGAGACAGCTGCGAAGGCGACCACCCAGGCGAGCGTAGCGGCGGCGCCGACCGGTATCGGCATCAGCCCGTGGGCGGGGTCGCGGACCTCGCGGTAGCGGCCGACTCCGTAGCCGACGGCGGTCAGCACCAGCGACGAGGCGCCGAGCGTCTGGCCGACGAGCAGGTCGAGCAGCAGGCCGGTGCCGAAGCCCATCGCGGCGCCCGGCACCGCGCCGGCGTAGATCGCGACGGCCGCGACGATCAGCGGCGCGAGGTCGACGTAGGCGCCGAGGACGCGGCCGCTGCCGAGACCGGAGATCTGCAGCAGGACAGCGGCGACCGCGATCAGCGCGCAGCGCAGGTAGGCGTCGGGCGTGCGCTTCACTGGGCCGGGATCCCCGCCTGGGTCGTGATGCCGCGCTCGGTGAGGACCTGGACGTAGTCGATGCCGCGGATGTCGGCGAGCGGCGTGATGTGGACGCGCTGGAACTGCTCGGCCTCGTCGGGGTCGACCTTCGTGACCCGGCCGATCGGGATGCCGCGCGGGAAGATCGAGCGCCGCCCGTCCTCGGTCTCGAAGCCGCTGGTCACGACGGTCGTGCCCTCGGTGACGCGGCGGCCCTTGCTGATGTAGTCGAGCAGCAGGTCGTCGGGCTTGCCGACGACCGGGTGGACGATGCCGGTCGCGCCGTTGGGCATCACCTGGGCGGCGACGGCGCTCGACGCGTCGGTGATCAGCGTCACCTGGGCGCTGCCGCCGGAGACGTCGGTGACCTTTCCGACGAGGCCGCCGGCGGCGATCACCGGCTGGTCGACGCGCACGCCGTCGTCGGAGCCCTTGTCGATGCCGATCGTCGCGTACCAGACCGTCGGCGAGCGGACGATCACGCGCGCGCCGACCGGGTCGGTGCCCTGCGGGAAGCCCTCGGTCTCGTGCAGGCCGACGATCTGGCGCAGCTCGCGCACGTCGTGGCGGGCGGTCTCGGACTCGCCGAGACGCTCGCGCAGCTCGGCGACCTCGTCGCGCAGGCGCTCGTTCTCGCCCTTGGCCTCGAAGGTGTCGCCGACCCACCCGAAGAGGTCGCGGACCGGCTTGAGCGCCCGGTTGACGCCCGTCTCCAGCGGAGAGAAGACGGCCTGGACGCCGCGTTGGACGGAGTGCAGCGCCCCGCCGGAGGACTCGCCGAAGTAGACGGTCAGCAGACCGAGCGAGAGGACGACGAATATCGCCAGCGCCGCCCGCCGGCGGCGGATCACCTTGCTGTCGTACAACGTCCGGACTCCTCCGGCGCCGCGGTTACCGGCGCCGACCGTTTCGGGAATTCTTGTTGGCGCGGTGGATGGCCTCGAACTCCTCGAGGCTGCGGCCCGAGCCGACGGCCACGCAGGTGAGCGGGCTCTCGGCCAGGTGGGCGGGCATCTGGGTCTCGTCGCGGAGGCGCTCGTCGAGGCCCTGCAGCAGCGCGCCGCCGCCGGCGAGCATGATGCCGCGGTCCATGATGTCGGAGGCGAGCTCGGGCGGGGTGCGGTCGAGCGTCTCCTTGACCGCGTCGATGATCGCCTGGAGCGGCTCCTCGAGCGCCAGGCGGACCTCCTCGCTGGTCAGCACGACGGTCTTCGGCAGGCCCGAGACGAGGTCGCGGCCGCGGATCTCGGCCTGCATCTCCTCGCGCAGCGGGAACGCCGAGCCGATCTCGAGCTTGACCTCCTCGGAGGTCTGCTGCCCGATCATCAGCTTGTACTCGCGCTTGACGTAGTTGATGATCGCCTCGTCGAGCTCGTCGCCGCCGATGCGGATCGACTGCGAGACGACGATGCCGCCGAGCGAGATCACCGCAACCTCGCTCGTCCCTCCGCCGATGTCGACGACCATGTTGCCGGTCGGCTCGCCGACCGGCAGGCCGGCGCCGATCGCCGCCGCCATCGGCTCCTCGATCAGGTAGGCCTGGCGGGCGCCGGCCGACAGGCACGCCTCCTCGACCGCCCGCTTCTCCACCCCGGTCACCCCGGACGGCACGCAGACCACCACGCGGGGGTGCGCCCAGCGGTTCTGGTGGACCTTCTGGATGAAGTGGCGCAGCATCTGCTCGGTGACGTCGAAGTCGGCGATCACGCCGTCCTTGAGCGGCCTGATCGCCTGGATCGTCCCGGGGGTCCGGCCGAGCATCCGCTTGGCCTCGATCCCGACCGCGTGGACCTCGCTGGTGCGCGAGTCGATCGCGACGACCGACGGCTCGGAGAGCACGATGCCGCGACCGCGCACGTAGACGAGCGTGTTGGCGGTGCCGAGGTCGACCGCCATGTCGCGGCCGCCCATTCCGGTGAGGTAGGAGAAGAGTCCCATCGGAGGAGGAACCAGGATAGGGGCTGCGCCGCTACGGGTGGGACAGCGGCAACGAAGGCTTCAACTCCAGCAGGGTGGCCAGCGGCAGTCCGACGACGTTGAGGTAGTCGCCGTCGATCGCCCGCACGAGCGCGGCGCCGCGGCCCTGGATCGCGTATCCGCCGGCCCGCTCGCGCCACTCCCCGCTGTCGAGGTACCAGCGCAGCGTCGGCTCGTCGAGGTCGCGGAAGGCGACCGTGGTCGCGCAGACCGCGGTCCGCTCGCGGCCGTCCTCGACCAGCGCGAGGCCGGAGACGACGGTGTGGGCGCGCCCCGACAGCTCGCGCAGGAACCGCTCGGCCTCGTCGGCGTCGGCGGGCTTGCCGTAGACGCGGCCGTCGCCCACCACCTCGGTGTCGCAGCCGAGCGTGAGCGGGGCTCCCACGGCCCGCGCCTTGCGCAGCGCGTTCTCGACGACGACCCGCTCGGGGTCGCCCGCGGTCAGCTCCTCGACGTCGGGCACGACGACGTCGAAGGCGACGCCGACCTGCTCGAGGATCGCCCGCCGCTGCGGCGAGCGCGAGGCGAGGACGAGGCGGGGCGCCGGCACGGCGGCGAGCCTAGCCGCCGAGCCGCCGACCCGGCGCTTCCCCACCCCCGCCCCGGCGACCCGACGCTTCCCGCGCCATGCGGGGACGACGTCTCGGGCGGGCGAGGATCGCCCGCGGAGACGGCGGACCTCAGAGCTCGGGGAAGAAGATCCCGATCTCGCGCGCGGCCGACTCGGGCGAGTCGGAGCCGTGGACGAGGTTGGTCTGGACCTCGAGGCCGAAGTCGCCGCGGATCGAGCCGGGCGCGGCCTCGATCGGGTTGGTCGCGCCGATCAGCTGGCGCGCGGCCTTGACCGCCTCGTGGCCCTCGAGCACCAGCGCGACGAGCGGGCCGCCGGTGATGAAGTCGACCAGCTCGCCGAAGAACGGCTTCTCGGCATGCTCGGCGTAATGCTGCTCGGCGGTCTCGCGCGAGACCTCCATCCGCTTCAGCGCGGCGATCTTCAGGCCCTTGCGCTCGAAGCGGGCGATCACCTCGCCGGTGAGGTTGCGCTCGAAGGCGTCGGGCTTGACCAGGATCAGGGTCCTGTCCACGGTTGCTCCTTGTTCGGGGGGTCAGTCGCGCTCGCGGCGGGGATCCGCGGGCTCGCGGCCGCCGGCGCTGGTCGCGGGCCGCTGGTCGGCCTGCGCGGGACGCTTCTGGGTGCGGGGACGGGGGGCCGCCTCGTCGTCGGCCGGCCGGGGCCGGCGACGCGGCGGCGCGCCGTCGGAGCGCGCTCCGACGCGGGTCGGCTCGTCGCCGGACGGGCGCTCGCGGGTGGGACGGCCCTCACCGTCGGACGGGCGCTTGCGCTGCTGGCGCGGCTCGGCGTCGTCGGGCTGGCGCGGGCGCCCGCGCGACGGCGCCGACCCTCCCCCGCCGCCGCGCCGGCGCGGCTGGCCGCCGCGGTCGGGCACCTCGGCCTCGCAGTAGGGGCAGATCCGCCAGCGCGGGTCGAGCGGCTTGGAGCAGGTGCCGCACGGCTCCTTGAGCCGGCGCAGGCAGCTCGGGCAGCGTAGGAACGACCGCTCGACCGGGTACTCGCAGTAGGGACAGGCGTGCTCGTTGGCGGAGGCCAGGCGCGCCTCGGCGGCGGCGATCTCGAGCTCGCGCTCATGGACGTCCTCGAGGTACTCGGGCGGACGCACGACCATGTAAACGATCGTGCCGACGAACGGGAACAGCGCCGCGATCGTCGCGCAGCCGACGAGCATCGGGTCGGCGATGCGCCGCTTGGCGTCGGCGTAGGTCCAGTAGACGAGCGCGAGCCAGAGGACCGCGAGGAAGAGCAGCAGCAGGTTGACGGCCAGGTTGAGGCCGTCGTTGGTGATGCCGAATATCGCCAGCGGCGCCATGGTCCGGGGAGCCTAGAGGAACAGTCGGCCGATTCCGTAGCCGACGCCGAAGAACACGAGGATCACGGTCGCGACGACGACCGCCACGAGGGCGATCATCGCGATGAAGCTGGGTCCGTCCCCGTGGTCCATGGGCGGCCATGTTCCCATGCCGGGCGGCCGGTTGGCGCCGTTGCGCCAATGGGCCTAGCGGGCCTGCGGCCGATCCGGCGCGATCGTGCTCTCAGAGCGAGGATGCGCGGCGATCGCCGACGTCGCGCACGAGGTCGGCGATCAGATATATCGAGCCGGTCGCGACCACCGCCCCGCCCGTCCCGGCGAGCGCTCGCGCCCGCTCGACCGCCGCCCGCGGCTCCGAGACGATCTCGGCGTCCGGATGGCCGAGCTGGGCCGCCAGCGTCGCGAGCGTGCCGGGCGAGAGCGCACGCGGATTGGCACAGCGGGTGGCGACGAGCCGGTCGGCGACCCCCAGCAGCGGCGCCAGCATCTCGGCCGCGTCCTTGTCGTCGAGCACGCTGACGACCGCGACGAGCGGCCGGCGCTCCCCGACGACCTCGCCGAGCGCGTCGGCGAGCGCGGCGGCGCCGGCCGGGTTGTGCGCCCCGTCGTGGATCGTCAGCGGCGCGTCGGCCACGACCTCCATCCGGCCCGGCACCGTCGTCTCGGCCGCCGCCGAGGCGACCGCCGCGGGGTCCAGCGCGCGGCCGAGAAACGCCTCGGCCGCCGCGCACGCAAGCGCGAAGTTGCGCCGCTGGAACGCCCCGAGTGCCCCCATCGCCGCCCGCTCCGATCGATGTCGACGTTCCGGCGAAATATTCGCCGGAACGTCGACATCGATTGCCGCGGACGCCGGCCGGGGAGTCGGGTCGGCGACGACGAGGCGGGCGTGGCGCTCGGCGGCGGCGCGGTCGGCGACCGCGCGAGCGGCGGGATCGAGGTCGGGCGGGACCACCAGCGTCGAGTGGTCGCGCAGCACCGCGAGCTTCTCGGCGGCGATGTCGGCGACGGTCGGCCCGAGCCAGCGGGTGTGCTCGAGGCCGACGCCGGTGAGCACCGTCACCCGTGACGGGATCACGTTCGTCGCGTCGAAGCGGCCGCCGAGGCCCGCCTCGATCACCGCCACGTCGACCCGGCGCGCCGCCAGCTCGTGGAAGGCAGCGGCCGTGCACAGCTCGAACTGGGTGACCCGCTCGTCGCCGTCGGGGGCGGCGCGCTCGACCAGCTCGGCCGCCTCGGCCGCGCGCTCGACCGCGGCCGCGAACCGCTCCGGCGCGATCGGCCGCTCCCCCACCTCGATCCGCTCGCGGAAGCTGCGCAGGTGCGGCGAGACGTAGGTGCCGGTCGCGAGGCCGTGGCGCTCCAGCAGCGCCGCCACGAAGCGCGTCGTCGAGGACTTGCCGTTGCTGCCGACGACGTGGACCTGGGCGAAGCGCCGCTGCGGCATCCCGAGGACGGTGGTCAGGCGGTGCATGCGCTCGAGCCCGAAGCGCATGCCGAACAGCTCGCGGCCGAGCAGGCAGGCCTCGGCGTCGGCCTCGCTCCAGGCCATCGCTCAGCCGAGGCGGTCGCGGTCGGCGCGGTAGCCGGCGAGCTTCTCGCGCTCGGCGGCGACGACCTCGGCCGGTGCGCGCTCGACGAAGCGCTCGTTGGCCAGCTTGCCCTCCAGCCGCGCGATCTCCGCGTCGAGCTTGTCGCGGCGCGCGGCGAGTCGGGCCCCGGCCGCCTCCGCGTCGAGGTCGGCGCTCGGCAGCAGCTCGACAGCCCCGCCGGGCACCGGCACCTCGGCGGCCGCCGCACCACCGTCGGCGCGCAGCTCCAGCCGCGCGAGCCGCGCGACCGCGGCCGCGGTGCCGTCGTAGCCGTCGGCGGCCAGCCGCGCCGGCAGCACGGCCGACGGCTTGACGCCCGCGTCGTCGCGGTAGCGGCGCAGCTCGGTGATCGCGGCGATCGCGCGCCCGAGCAGCTCCTCCGCGCCCGCGTCGATCCGCTCCGGCGCGGCGGCCGGCCACTCGGCGACCGCGAGCAGGCCCCGCTCGGCGCCGGGCAGGAACGACCAGATCTCCTCGGTGACGTGCGGCATCAGCGGGTGCAGCAGGCGCAGCGTCCGGTCGAGGCAGTGCAGCAGCGTCGCCGAGACCGCCGTGCGGTCGCCGTCCTCGGCGTAGAGCCGTGGCTTGGCCAGCTCGAGGTACCAGTCGCACAGCTCCGACCAGAAGAAGTCGTAGAGCTCGAGCGCGGCCGCCGCGAGCTCGAAGCGGTCGAGCGCCGCGGTGGCGCGCTCGGTGATCCGCTCCAGTCGCGACAGGATCCAGCGGTCCTCGGGCGTCTCGGCGCAGTCCGGCGACGGCTCGACTCCCTCCTGGACCCCGAGCAGGATCAGCCGCGAGGCGTTCCAGAGCTTGTTGGCGAGGTCGCGGCCCTGGCGGACGCGCTCCTCGTTGAAGCGGACGTCCTGCGACGAGGACGAGGCCAGCAGGCCGAAGCGCAGGGCGTCGGCGCCGTAGGCGGGGAAGTCGCCGCCCTCCTTGTAGACCGGCGGGCGCGGGCCGCCCTCGATCAGGCCGAGCGGGTCGATCCCGGTGCCCAGCGACTTCGACATCCGCCGCCCGTCCGGGGCCTGGATCACCGAGTGGATCGCGACGTCGCCGAACGGCAGCTCGCCGGTGAACTCGACGCCGAACATCACCATCCGCGCGACCCAGAGGAAGATGATGTCGCGCGCGGTCGAGAGCACGTCGGTCGGGTAGAACGCGCGCAGCTGGGCCGTCTCCTCGGGCCAGCCGAGCGTCGCGAACGGCCACAGCGCCGAGGAGAACCAGGTGTCGAGCACGTCGGGGTCGCGCTCCCACCCCTCCCCCTCCGGCGCCGCGCCGACGTGGGTCTCCTCGCCGCGATACCAGACCGGCAGCTGGTGGCCCCACCAGAGCTGGCGCGACACGCACCAGGGACGGATGTTCTCCAGCCAGTCGAGGTAGACGCCCGTCCACGGCCGCTCCGGATGGAAGCGCAGGCCGCCGTCCTTGACCGCGGCGATCGCCGGGCCGGCGAGCTTCTCCATGTCGCAGAACCACTGCAGCGAGATCAGCGGCTCGATCCGCATGCCCGAGCGGTGGGAGTGCGGCACGTCGTGTACGTAGGGCTCGGTGGCCGAGACCAGGCCCTCGGCCTCGAGCGCCGCGACGACCGCCGTCCGCGCCTCGTCGGCGGTCAGGCCGGCGAACCGCTCGCCGCCGAGCTCGGTGATCCGGCCGTCCTCGCCGATCGCCGAGAGCTCGTCGAGCCCGTGGCGGCGGCCGATCTCGAAGTCGTTGGGGTCGTGGCCCGGCGTGATCTTCAGCGCGCCGGTGCCGAAGTCGGTCTTGACGTAGTCGTCGCCGATGATCGGGATCCGCCGGCCGGTGAGCGGCAGGACCGCCTCCTGGCCGATCAGGTGGCGGTAGCGCTCGTCGGCCGGGTTCACCGCGACGGCGGTGTCGGCGAGCATCGTCTCGGGCCGGACCGTCGCGACGGTGACCTTGCCGTCGCCGGAGGCGAGCGGGTAGTCGATCGAGTAGAGCACGTCCTCGAGCTCGCGCTGCTCCACCTCGAGGTCGGAGATCGCCGAGCCGGTGCCCGGATCCCAGTTGACCATGTAGTTGTCGCGGTAGATCAGGCCCTTCTCGTAGAGCGCGACGAAGACCTTCTGGACGGCGGCCGCGTAGGAGTCGTCCATCGTGAAGCGCTCGTCGGAGTAGTCGAGCGAGGCGCCGAGCTTGCGGAACTGCGCGGTGATCTGGCTGCCGTGGTCGCGCCGCCACTCCCAGACCCGCTCGACGAACGCCTCGCGGCCGAGGTCGTGGCGGGTCAGGCCCTCCTCCGCCAGCGCCTGCTCGACCTTCACCTGGGTAGCGATGCCGGCATGGTCGGTGCCGAAGATCCACTTCGCGCGCTTGCCGCGCATCCGCGCGAGGCGGATCAGCGCGTCCTGGATCGACCCGTTGAGCGCATGGCCCATGTGCAGCACGCCGGTGACGTTCGGCGGCGGCACCGCGATCGAGAAGGTCTCCGTCGCGTCGCCCTCGGGCTCGGCGTGGAAGACCCCCGCGTCCTCCCAGCGGGCGAACACGCGCGGCTCGACGTCGGACGGCTGGTAGCGGGTCCGCTCCTCGAGAACCCTCAGGCGATCGCTTGGCACCCGGCGAAGTCTGCCAGCCGGGCGGTGCGGGGGACGCGCGGCGTCAGGCGGACTCGGCGGCGGCCGGGCCCTCGTCCGCGGCGGCCTCGGTCACGAGCGTCGGAGCGAGGCCCTTGTCGATCGTCTCGCGCGTGACGACGCACTTCTTGACGTCGCGCCGCGACGGCAGCTCGAACTGGACGTCGAGCAGCGCCTCCTCGAGGATCGAGCGCAGGCCGCGGGCGCCGGTCTCGCGCTCGAGCGCCTTGTCGGCGATCGAGCGCAGCGAGTCCTCCGCGAAGACCAGCTCGATCCCGTCGAACTCGAAGAACCGCTTGAACTGCTTGATCAGCGCGTGGCGCGGCTCGGTGAGGATCGTGATCAGGTCGTCGCGCGAGAGCTGGTGGATCACCGACAGGACCGGCAGGCGGCCGATGAACTCCGGGATCAGCCCGTACTCGACGAGATCCTCCGGGAGCACCTGCTCGAACGCCTGGCCGGCGTCGCGCTCGTGCCGCGAGGCGACCTCCGCCCCGAAACCGACCGACTTCTGGCCGACGCGGCGCTCGATCACCTTGTCCAGCCCGGCGAACGCGCCGCCGCAGATGAACAGGATGTTGGTCGTGTCGATCGTCAGGAACTCCTGGTGGGGGTGCTTGCGCCCGCCCTGGGGCGGCACCGAGGCGACGGTGCCCTCGAGGATCTTCAGCAGCGCCTGCTGGACGCCCTCGCCCGACACGTCGCGGGTGATCGACGGGTTGTCCGCCTTGCGGGCGATCTTGTCGACCTCGTCGATGTAGATGATCCCCGT
>JAAYBF010000150.1 GCA_012718975.1 Solirubrobacterales bacterium
AGGCTTGGGAGCGCGGCACGGTGATCGCCGGGATCAGCGCCGGCGCGATGTGCTGGTTCGAGGGCGGGGTGACCAAGTCGAGCGGGCCGCCGGAGCCGATCGACGGGCTCGGGATGCTGCCCGGGTCGCTCTCGGTCCACGCCGACGGCGAGCCGGAGCGGCTGCCGGTCTGGCTCGAGGCGGTCCGCAGCGGCCGCCTGCCCGGCGGCTTCGCGGCCGACGACGGCTGCGCGCTGCTGTTCCGCGGCCGCCGCTTCGAGCGGGCGGTCTCCTCGCGGCCGGGCGCGGCGGCGCTGCGCGTCGACGCCGTCGAGGGCGAGCTGGTCCGCCGCCGGATCGAGGCCGACCTGCTCGACCTCCCGCGCCCCGGCGGCGGCACCCCGACCGACGACATCCTCGAGCTGCGCGAGATCCAGCGGCTGCGCGGCGGCCGGCGCTGACCGCGGCCTCCCGCGGTAACATCGCCGGCGCTCACGGCGTGGGGAACCCGGTGTGAATCCGGGGCTGACGCGCAGCGGTGTGGGTGACGACCGGATCGTGCAGTTCCACTGAGCCGAGTGACAAAAAAGGCTTGGGAAGGAGATCCGGGAGGTCGAACCCGAGCCCGAACATCCGGCCGTAAGCGATGCAGGTACGCCTCGCGAATAGGCGGCCGGCCACTCGCGCGACGCGTCGGTGGACTGCCGCCCGGAACAGAAGGAGCGGCAGTGAGAAGACGAACCACAACGGTGCGCACCCTGTGCGCGGCGGCGCTGGCGGCGCTTGCCTGCGCCCCGGCGGCAAACGCCTACGTGACCGATCAGCAGGCCGATCTGGCCGCCGCGACCGCGGTCGGCTGGATCGCCACCCAGCAGACCGCCGAGACGGGCCAGGTCGCCGGCTTCGGTGGGGACTGGGCGATGGTCGCCCTGGCCGGCGCGGACGTCAACGCGGCCGACCTCCGCGGCGGCCCCACCGCCCCGAGCCTCCAGGACTACTTCCACGGAAGCTGGGTCGGCGGCGCGCTCGGCACGCTGGCGACCGACCAGGCGCGCGGCATCCTGACCGGCGGCGCCGGCGGCATCCAGCCGTCGCGCGTGGCCGCCGAGCGCAACCTCGTCGCCGCGCTCGCCGCCCACCACGACGGTGAGCAGCTCGGCAACGCGGCGCTGATCAACGACGACATCTTCGGCGCCCTGGCGCTCGATCACGCCGGCGCGGCGGCAGCCTTCGCGCCGACGCTCGCGGCGCCGATCCGTGCCGCCCAGGCGCGACCGGCCGAGGGTGTGGCGGGATGGGGCTACGCGACCGCGACCGCGAACCCCGACGTGGACATGACCGGGGCGGGCATCGCGGCGCTGTGCGCGGCCGGCGTCCCCGCCGACGACCCGGACGTCGCCGAAGCGGTCGAATGGCTGAGGACCAAGCAGGACCCCGTCAGCGGCGGGATCGTCAGCTCGTTCTTCGGTCCCAACAGCGACTCGACCGGCTGGGTCGTCAACGGTCTGCGCCAGTGCGGGATCGACCCCCAGGGTCCGGAGTGGACGGCGCCGGGAGCAGACCCCGACGACCCCTCCGACGATCGCACGCCGCTCGACTTCCTGCTCGCGCTGCAGCAGCCGAGCGGCGCGTTCGCCTGGCAGGAGGGGTCGGACGCGGAGAACCTCTATTCGACCCAGGGCGCCGTCACGGCGCTCGTCGGCGACGGCTTCGGCCACCCGCCGGCAGCCCGGGTGGACCCGGGCGACCCGACCCTGCGCCCCGCCCCCGACGTGCCGGCCGGGAGCCCGGTGCCGCTGACGGTGGCCATCGACCACGGCCCGGACCAGCCGGGCGCGGAGCGCATCTGCGCGACGACCGCCCCGCTCGGGGCGACGGTGGCGGAGGTCCTCGGAGCGACGGCCGAGTCGGCCGTGCCGGGCGGCTGCGTGACCGGGCTCGAGCTGAGCGCGGGCGCCGCGCCGCGGCTGCTCGCGGTCAACGGGGTCAGCGCACAGGAGGGCGCGTCGCGCTGGCTGGCGGCGGTCGACGGCGGCGAGCCGCAGCCGGCCCTCGATGCGACGGCCGGGCTCGGAGCGGTCGTCTCGCTGACCCTCGCGGGGCCGGCGCCGACCGAGCCCCCGGCGCCACTCCCGCCGGTCGACCCGCCCGCGGCCGGCGCACCGCTGCCGGGCGCGCCCGCCGGACCCGGCCGCCCGTCGCTGCGCCCGGCCCGGGCGATCCTGCGCCGCGGCGGAAGGCTGCGGCTGCGCCGCGGGGCGGTGCGCGTGGCGGTCCGCTGCCCGCGCGGCACCGGCGCGGACGGCTGCCGGGGCGCGCTGCGGATCCGCTTCCGCCGCGGCGGGCGGTGGGTGACCGCCGGACGGGCGGCGTTCGAGATCGGTGCCGGTAGCCGGCGCCGCGTAGTCGTGCGGGTCGGGCCGCGGCTGCGCCGGCTGACGAGGGTGAGCCAGCGTCCGGTCGCGGTGCGGCTGGTGGCCGCGGTGCGCGACCTCGGCTCCGGCATCGTCCGGACGACCGGGGCGCGGGCGCGGCTCCGTCGCTGACCGGATGGGACGGACGGGATGGAGGGCCGCGGCGGCACGCGCCGTCGCGGCCCTCGGGGCCACCGCCGCGCTCGCCCTGGGCGGCGGCGAGCGCGTGGTCGCGGCCGAGGTGACGGTCCGGATCGAGGGTTCGTCCGCCACCCTGTTCGACGGTCCGGTGACCGTCGGCGACGGACCCGTGGACGGCGGCGACGGGTCCGGCCCGCACGCCTGCGGCGGTGGCGGGCCGTCGCTCGCGGGCGCGCTCGACGCGGCGGCCACCCGCGCCGGCATGACCTGGCGCGGCGGCTGGAATCCCGACTTCGGCGACTTCTTCGTCGAGCGGATCGGCCCGGACGCCTCCGACCACGGTCGCGCCGCCTACTGGGCGGCACTGATCGACTGGCGCTACGCCGGCGGCGCCTGCCAGACGCCCGTCGCCGCGGGGGCCGAGGTGCTGTGGGCCTACGACACCACCGCACGTCCGGCCGTGCTGCGGCTGGCCGGGACCGACCGCGCGACGGTCGGGACGGGGGTCGCCTTCACCGTCCGCGACGGTTGGCTGCGCGCCGACAGCGGGGAGGACGGCGGCCCGGTGGCGGGCGCCGCGGTGACCGCCGCCCCCGCGGTCGGCGGCCGGCAGTGGTCTGCCACGACCGGGCCGGACGGCACCGCCACGCTGGCGATCGACACGCCCGGCGAGTACCGAGTGACGGCGGCCGCCCCGGCGGCCGTGCGGTCCAACGCGGTGGCGCTCTGTGTCGGCGACGAGCTCTGCGCAGGCCGCCCGCCGCAGGGCGGCGTCGCTCCACCGACGGAGCCGTCTGGGCCGGCGCGCGGCGGGACGCCGCCACCCGCCGGGAGGGTGCTTGCGCGCTCGCTCCGCTACCTGCTCGCCGCTCAGCGGCGCGGCGGCGGGTTCCCCCTGAGCCCTGGTGCGACGGCGGCGGCCACGTCGACCGCGTGGGCGACGGTCGCGCTCGGTGCGGCGGTCGGGCGCGGACCGGCCCGCCCGCGCTCCCGGCGGAGGGCGGTCCGAGGGCCGCTCGCGCACCGGGTCGAGCGGGCGCTGCGGCGCGCTCGCCGGACGCTCGCGCGCGCGATCCGCGCACCGGCCGCCACCGCCGCCGAACTCGCACGCACCGCGGTGGCGCTGCGTGCCGCGGGCGGCGGGCGGGCGGCTCGGCGCCTGGCGCGGCGGCGGCTGGCCGCCCGTCAGCGCAGCGACGGCTCGTTCGCCGGCGACGTCAACGTGACCGCCTACGCGCTGATCGCCCTGCGCGGTGGAAGGCGCCATGCGGAAGGCCGCCGCGCGGCGCGACGGTGGCTGCTCGCCCGCGGGGCGACCATGGGCGGCTTCGCGGCCGCGGGCCATGGCGCACCGGACCCGGACACGACCGGCGCGGTGCTCTGGGCAGCCGGCCGGCGGGGAAACGCGGACGCCGTGCGCTGGCTCGACTCGCGGCGGGGGCCAGCGGGCGGCTTCGCGGCCTTCCCTGGCGCGGCGGCGAACGGCCAGTCGACGGCGCTCGCGGCGCTCGGCCTGGCGCGCGCCGGCCGCGACCCGCGCCGCCCTTGGGGCGGCGGATCACCGGCGCACTTCCTGCGCACGCTAGCCAACCCCGACGGCGCGATCGCCTACGCCGCCGGAGATCGCCGCACCCCGGTCTGGACGACGTCCCAGGCGGTGGCCGCGCTCGTCGCCGCGGGAGTTCGGTTTCAGCGATCCAAGGAGTGAATTTTTGGTCTGCTAAATTCTTTCTTCATGGTTATCAACCCGAGCGCTGAGCGGGCCGCACCGCACTCCCAGGTCATCGAGGACTACGCCAAGGCGATCTACAAGCTCGAGCGCGCCGGCGAGGCCGGCGAGGCGGTGAGCAACTCCGCGCTGGCCGAGGCGCTCGGGGTCTCGCCCGGGGCGATCACCGGGATGCTCAAGCGGCTCGAGGAGCTCGAGCTGATCGCCTACGAGCCGTACAAGGGGGCGTCGCTAACGCCGGCCGGCGAGCGCGTCGCGCTCGAGGTGATGCGCCACCACCGGCTGCTCGAGGCCTACCTCGCCGAGGTGCTCGGGATGCCGTGGGACCGCGTCCACGAGGAGGCCGAGGTGCTCGAGCACTACATCTCCGAGGAGCTCGAGGAGCTGATCGCCAAGGCGCTCGGCGACCCCGAGCGCGACCCTCACGGCGCGCCGATCCCGTCGCGCGAGCTGGTGCTCGCCGAGGACTCGCGGACCACGCTCGCCGACTGCGAGCCCGGGGCGACCGGCCGGCTGCTGCGCGTCTCGGACTCCGACCCCGAGATGCTGCGCTACCTCGCCGGCCGCGGGATCGCCCCCGGCGACCGCTTCGAGGTCGTCGAGCGCCAGCCGTTCGGCGGGCCGCTGACCGTCCGCTTCGGCGACGCCGCCACCGGGCACGCGCTCGGCGGCGACCTCGTCGAGGCGATGCGCGTGGAGGTCGACCGGTGAGCGGCGCGATCCGCAAGCGCGGCCTGGCGGCGCTGGCCGCCGCGACCGTCGTCGCTCTCGCCGGCTGCGGCGCCGCCGGCGAGCGGGTCGAGGACGGCGGCTCGACCGGCGGCGAGGACGCCGTGCTGTCGGTCGCGGCCACCACGAACTTCATCGCCGACACCGTCCGCGCGGTCGGCGGCGACCGCGTGGCGGTGACCGGCCTGATGGGCCCGGGCGTCGACCCCCACCTCTACAAGGCCAGCGCCGGCGACGTCGCCACCCTGCGCGACGCCGACGCCGTCTTCTACGGCGGCCTGTTCCTCGAGGGCAAGATGGCCGAGGTGCTCGACGAGCTCTCCGAGCAGGTGCCGACCGTCGCCGTCTCGGAGGCGATCCCCGAGGAGGAGCTGCTCGACCCGCCCGCCGGCGCCGCCCCCGAGGAGGAGCACGACCCGCACGTCTGGTTCGACCCGTCGCTGTGGGCCCACTCCGTCGAGGCGATCCGCGACCAGCTCTCCGAGCTCGATCCGGAGGGCGCCGCCGAGTACGAGCGCAACGCCGACGCGCTGCTCGCCGAGATGGACGACCTCCAGCGCGCGGGCGAGGAGAGGCTCGGAGCGATCCCCGAGCGCCAGCGGGTGCTGATCACCTCCCACGACGCCTTCGAGTACTTCGGCCGCGCGTTCGGCCTCGACGTCCACGCGATCCAGGGCCTCTCGACCGCCGACGAGGCGACGACCGCCGACATCGACCGGATCGCCGACCTCGTCGCCGAGCGCGACGTGCCGGCCGTCTTCGTCGAGTCGAGCGTGCCGCGCCAGACGATCGAGGCGGTCGTGGCGGCGGTGCGCGATCGCGGCGGCGACGTCGAGATCGGCGGCGAGCTCTACTCCGACGCGGCGGGCGAGATCGGCACGCCGGAGGGCACCTACGTCGGGATGGTCGAGGCGAACATCGACACCGTCGCCGACGGGCTGAGCGGGCGATGAGCGGGGACGGCCAGCCCGACGGCGCGACGGCGGCGCAGGACCGCCCGCCGGCGCTCGAGCTGCGGCGGCTGACCGTCTCCTACGGCGCCCGCCCGGTGCTCTGGGACGTCGACGCCGCCTTCCCCGCCGGCACGCTCGCCGCGATCGTCGGGCCCAACGGCGCGGGCAAGTCGACCCTGCTGCGCGCCGCACTCGGCCTCGTGCCGCCCGACGCCGGCCAGTCGCTGGTGGAGGGCCGCCCGGCGCGGGCCGCGCTCGACCGCGTCGCCTACGTCCCCCAGCGCGACGCCGTCGACTGGGACTTCCCGATCACCGTGCGCGAGGTCGTCGAGATGGGCCGCTACCGCGCCGCCGGCTGGCTGCGCCGGGTGCCGCGCGCCGACCGCGAGCTGGTCGCCGAGGCGCTCGAGCGGGTCGGCATGACGCCGTTCGCCGACCGCCAGATCGGGGCGCTCTCCGGCGGCCAGCGCCAGCGCGTGTTCATCGCCCGGGCGCTCGCCCAGCGGTCGCCGGTGATGCTGCTCGACGAGCCGTTCGCCGGCGTCGACGCGCGCACCGAGGCGAGCCTGCTCGACCTGCTCGCCCAGCTGCGCTCGGAGGGCCGCTCGATCGTCGTCGTCCACCACGACATCGCGACCGTGCGCGCCCGGTTCGACTGGGCGCTGCTGCTGAACGTCCGCACGATCGCCTGCGGGCCGGTCGCCGAGACGCTGACCGCCGAGACGCTGCGCCGTGCCTACGGCGCCGCCGTCGGCGACGACCCGGAGGCGCTCGAGGAGCAGCTGTGGGCTGGCTGATCGACCTGCTGCCGCTCAGCTACACCGAGTCGGTGGTGCTGGTCGGCGCGACGGTCCTCGGCGTCACCGCCGGCGTGCTCGGCGCGTTCGCGGTCCTGCGCCAGCGCAGCCTGCTCGGCGACGCGCTCTCCCACGCCGCCCTGCCGGGCGTCGCGATCGCCTTCGTCGCGACCGGCGCCAAGGACGCCAGCTCGCTCGCGGTCGGGGCGGCGTTCGCCTGCCTCGTCGGGGCGGTGCTGGTGGTGGCGATCGAGCGGACCGGCCGGCTGCGGCCCGACACCGCGATCGGCGTCGTGCTCGCCGGCTTCTTCTCGCTCGGGATCGTGATGCTCACCTACCTGGCGAACTTCAACAACGCCAACCAGGCCGGGCTCGACAGCTACCTCTTCGGCCAGGCGGCGGGAATGCTGCTCGGCGACGTGGAGGCGATGACGGTCCTCTGCGTCCTCGCGCTCGCGGCGATCGCCGTCGCCTACAAGCCGCTGAAGACGACGCTCTTCGACACCGGCTTCGCGGGTGCCGCGGGGCTGCCGGTGCGGGCGATCGAGCTCGCGATGACGGCGATGCTCGTGGTCGCGGTGGTGGTCGGGATCCGGACGGTCGGCGCGATCCTGATGGTCGCGCTGCTGATCGTGCCGACGGTCGTCGCGCGTCAGCTGACCGGGCGCCTGGCGACGCTGCTCGCGGTCGCCGGCGTCACCGGCGCGGCGGTCGGCGCGACCGGGGCGCTGATCTCGGTCTCGAGCGAGCTGCCGACCGGGCCGGTGATCGTGCTCGTCGGCTTCGCGGCGGCGACCGCGGCGGTGCTGCTCGCGCCCGGTCGCGGCGTGGCCTGGAACGCGCGGCGGCTGCTGCGCGAGCGGCGCCGGACGCTCGCCGAGGGGGTGCTGATCGACCTCGAGACCGCGCTGCACGCCGGGCCGCCGCCGACCGCCGCCGAGCTGACGCTGGCCAGCGGCCGGCCGGCGTCGGCGGTGCGCCGGGCGCTGCGCGACCTCGACCGCGCCGGGATGCTCGCCGCCGACGGCGACCGCCTGCGGCTGACCGACTCCGGCGCCGCGGCCGCCCACGCGCTGATCGAGCGGCGCGAGCTGTGGACGCTCTGGCTCGAGCACGGCTGGCGGATCGAGCTGCCGGACGCGCGCGAGCCCGACCCCACCGACCTGCGCGCCAGCCTCGGCGACGAGTACGCCGACCGGCTCGTCGCGCTGGCCGGCGCCCGCGCGGAGGACGCGCGATGAGCGACGGCGCGACGATCGCGCTGACGGCGATGCTCGTCGCGACGGCGTGCGGGCTGCTGGGGCCGTTTCTGGTGCTGCGCGGCCAGGCGCTGCTCTCCGACGCGGTCTCGCACGCGGTGCTGCCCGGGATCGTCGCGGTGTTCCTGCTGTTCGGCACGCGCGCCTCGGTGCCGGTGATCCTCGGGGCGACGGCGTTCGCGGCGATCTGCGTGCTCGGCATCGACGCGTTCCGCAACAGCGGGCTGGTGCGCGCCGATGCCGCGATCGGGCTCGTCTTCCCGACCCTGTTCGCGCTCGGGGTGATCGGCATCACGAGCTTCGCGTCGGGCGCCCACATCGACCTCGACGCGACGATCTACGGCGAGATCGCCTTCACGCCGTTTCGGACAGTCGACCTCTTCGGGGTCGAGGTGGCGCGCGCGATCCCGATCGTCGGGACGGTCGCCGCGGTCAACCTGGCGCTCGTCGTCGCGCTCTGGAAGGAGCTGAAGGGGACCAGCTTCGACCCCGAGTTCTCGCGCACCACCGGCTTCTCCCCGGCGATCGTCTCGCGCGTGCTGGTGCTCGCGGTGGCGGTGACGGCGGTCGTGTCGTTCGAGTCGGTCGGGGCGATCCTCGTCGTGACGCTGCTGATCGTTCCGGCGGCCGCGGCGCGGATGCTCACCGACCGGCTGGCGCTCACCGTCGCGGCGACGGTCGCGATCGGCTGGGTGTCGGCGCTCGGCGGCTACGGCTCGGCGGTCGCGCTCGACGCCTCGATCGCCGGCGCGATGGGCATGGTCGCCACCGGCTGCTTCGCGCTCGCCCTGCTCGCCGCCCCCCGCTACGGGGTGCTCGCCCGGCTGGCGCAGCGGCGGCGCCGGCGACGGCGGGTGGCGGAGCTGCTCGACCGCGCCGGGGCGGCCTGACGCGCGTACCGCCGCGGCACCTGGCGTGCCGCGCCCGCAGCTAGCGCTCGACGGGGATCGCCGGCGGCGCGCCGTTGCGGAACAGCGTCGCGAGGTAGATCACGATCTTGCGCCGTCCGCGGTTGGCGGCCCGGTGGATCGTGCCCGGCCGCTCGACGATCCACTGGCCGGCGCGGATCGGCGCGGTCTGCCCGGAGGAGATCGTGCGCACCCTGCGGGCGCGGACCTCGGGGTTGCCGCGCATGACCTCGACGCGGCCGCGGACGACGGTGTAGGTGAGCGTGCCCTGGGCGATGCGCGCGATCTGGACGCCGGGGTGGCGGTGCAAAGCGAGCCGGGCTCCGGGCTGGACGTCGACGCGGGAGAGGCCGAGCGTGCGGCCCTTCGCCCCGGCCGGGTTCACGTCTTGGGCGAGTGCCTCACGGACCACCGGCTCGGGGTCGTCGGCGAGCTGGGCGCCGGCGTATCCGGCCGCGGCGCCGGCGGCGACGAGCGCGCAGCCGAGCGCGGCCAGGGTGCGCGGGCGGCTCACCCGCTACTCGTCGAAGTCGAAGTCGCGCGGCGGCTTCTGCTCGAACCAGAGCCGGTCGTGCTCGGGCGTGTCCTGGAGGAACTCGGGCGTCTCCTCGAGCACGTCCTCGCCCTCCTCGCCGTCGCTCTCGCCCTGGTCGACGGCGTCGAAGCCGCGGGCGGGGGTGTCGCCGGAGGGATCGTCGTCGAATCCCCAGTCGCCGCCGGCGGGGGCGGAGCGCTCGGGATCGGTGGGAGGCGGCGCGGGGGGAGTCGGGGCCTGAGCGGCGGGCGGGTCGGCGTCCGGGGGCGGCTCTGGATCGCTGGGCGGCTCGGGCTCACGGAAGGCCTCCGGCTCGGCCTGGCGCTCGGGCTCGGCGGCGCGCGCCGGGGCGGCGCCCTCGGGCTCGGGGGCCGGCTCGCTCGGAGGAGCGGCCTGCTCCGGCGGGGAGCGGCGCTGCTCGGCCGGCGGGTCGTACTCGGCGGGCGGGGTCTCGTGCGCCTCCGTCGGGGGGGCCGGCTGCTCGGGCGGCGGCGCAGCCGGCTCGGCCTGCGGCGCTGCCGGCTCGGCCGGTGGCGCGGCCTGCTCGGGCGCGACGACCTCGGTCGGCTGGTCCGCGGAGGCCGTCTCGGACTCGGCCGGCTGCTGCGGCGCCTGGTGCTGCGGCGGCCCGAGCGCCTCCTGCTCCTGGCGGTCCACCTCCGACTCGGAAGCGCCGTGCTTGCGCTTCAACTCGAGGTGCTCGCGGATCGCGTCGTCGAGAACGCCCATCGCCTCCACAGCCTACGCAACCCGCTGGATGCCCGTCCAGCTCCCGCCGCGACCGTCGCGGCGATACCATGGGTCGTCGCCGCACCCGCACCTGGGGCTGTAGCTCAGCTGGAAGAGCGCTGCCTTCGCATGGCAGAGGTCAGGGGTTCGAGTCCCCTCAGCTCCATCGGAGCGGAACCCAGA
>JAAYBF010000151.1 GCA_012718975.1 Solirubrobacterales bacterium
GACGATCGCCGCGGTCTCGGCGTCGGTCGCGCCGGCGGCGCAGACGCCCTGCACGACCGCCGGGGCGCCCGCGGTGCCGATCCCGGCCGGCGCGGCGGCGAGCCAGCGGACCGCCCGCTGCGGCGCGGTCGCGACGAGCGCGGCGCCGAGGATCCCGCGCGTGCCCGAGTAGTAGGCGACGCAGGCCGCGACGACCTCGGGGTCGAGCGCCCCGCCGCCGTCCTCGGCGAGCTGGTCGAGCGCGTTGCGCCGTCCGGCCGCGGGACTGCCCGGAGTCGGCGAGAGCAGTTCGTCGAAGCGGTCGGCCACCGCGACGACCCGGGCGCCGAGCGGGATCGCGTCGCCGGCGAGGCCGTCGGGGAACCCTTGGCCGTCGTAGCGCTCGTGGTGGTGGCGGACGATCGCCGCGGTCTCGGCGTCGGTCGCGCGGGCGACGCGGTCGGCCCCGGCGGCCGCGTGCCTGGCGATCACCGCGCGGTCCTCTGGCGTCGGGTCCGGGTTTGCGGCGATCGCGCGCGGGACCGACAGCATGCCGACGTCGTGGACGCTCGCGGCCGCCTCGATCCGCCGGACCTCGGCGTCGGGCAGCCCCATCCGTCGGGCGATCCGCCCGGCGTGCCGTGCGACTCTGCCGCTGTGGCCGTGGCTGGTCCCGTCGCGTGCCTCGAAGACGACGGCGAGCCGACGCAGCGCCGCCAGGCCCGGGTCGACCTCCCCGCCGCGGCGGGCGTTGCGCGCGACGGCGCGCTCGGCCGCCACGCGGCGCGCGAACGTCCAGAGCATCAGGTCGCCGAACGGCAGCTCGCGCGACTGGGGCAGGCGCGACCAGAGCGCGCCCAGACCGGTCCCGGCGGCGACCGACAGCCCGCAGGCGAGCAGCGCCGAGACGGCGACGTCGGCGATCCCCGACAGCGGCGAGAGCGCGACCACGAGCAGCGCCGGAGCGACGATCGTCAGCGCGGTCGCCACGACGGCCGCGGGCAGGTACCGCCGCGAGTCGACGGTGTCCAGCGCCTCCAGTGCAACCCCCTCCCGAAACACTTCCGCGACCCTACCCGCTCAGGCCCGCGCCGTCACCTCCCTCCCCCCGCCAGTGCGCGGAAATCACCCGCAAGGCAGCGCGAAACGCCAACCGCGCCGGGTTCCGGCGCGGATACGATGCCGCCGTGGACGAGAGCGCCGAGAAGCGGACCGACCTGGCCGTCGAGCGCACGATGCTCGCCTGGTGGCGGACCGGACTCGCCGCGCTCGCCGTGGCGCTCGCCGTCGGCCGCCTGCTCCCGGAGCTGAGCGACGTCGAGACCACCTGGCCCTATGTCGCCCTGGGGCTCGGCTTCGCCGTCTACGCGACCGCGATCTTCGCCTACGGCGGCTGGCGCGGCGCCGGCGGCTCCGGCGGCCGCCCGCCCGCCCCCGTGATGGCCATGGCCGTCGGCGGCGGCCTGCTCGCGCTCACCACGATCGCCCTGATCGCTGCGGGCTGAGCGCGCGGACCGCGCGGAACTCCTCTGAGGGGCGAACGACGGGACTCGAACCCGCGACCGCTCGGACCACAACCGAGAGCTCTACCAGCTGAGCTACGTCCGCCAGGACGGGCTGAGACTAGCAGTCGGCCGGATGGGTGCCGGGCCTCGCCGGCGCGGCGTCGCGGCGGCTATGACGCCGCTTGTGCCAGCAGACATGAGCAACCTCCGGTATCGTTGGCTCGTCGGCCAGTAGAGGGAACCGGTACGTGGCGGAGCATCAGCTCGATGAGCGCAGTCTCGAGAGGCTGCTGCAGGTGGGACGGGCAATGGTCGCCGACCTCGATCTCGAGTCGGTGCTCGAGCGCGTGCTCGGCGCGGCGCGCGAGCTGACCGGCGCCCGCTACGCGGCGCTCGGGATCCTCGACCCCAGCCGCTCGGCGCTCGAGCGGTTCCTGACCGCGGGCGTCGACGACGCCACCAAGGACGCGATCGGCGACCTCCCCCACGGCCACGGCCTGCTCGGCGAGCTGATCCGCAGGCCGCAGCCGCTGCGCCTCGACGACCTCGCCGAGCACCCACGCAGCTACGGCTTCCCCCACGCCCATCCGCCGATGACGAGCTTCCTCGGCGTTCCGGTGCTGGTCCGCGGCAAGGCGTGGGGCAACCTCTACCTGACCGAGAAGGCCGGCGGCCCGTTCGACGCCGGCGACGAGCATGCGCTCGTCGTGCTCGCCGAGTGGGCGGCGGTCGCGATCGACAACGCGCGCCTCTACAGCGACGTCGAGCGCCAGCGCGACGAGCTCGCCCGGGCGGTGCGCAGCCTCGAGGCGACGACCACGATCGCGCGCGCCGTCGGCGGCGAGACCGACCTCGGCACGGTGCTCGAGCTGATCGCCAAGCGGGCGCGCGCGCTGGTGGACGCACGCACGGTCCTGATCCTGCTGGTCAACGGCGACGAGCTGGTGCTCGCGGCCGGCGCCGGGGAGGCCGACCCTGCCCACGACCTGCGCATCCCGCTCGAGGACTCGGTGCCCGGCGCGGTCCTCTCCTCACGCCGGCCGGAGCGGCTCGCCGACGTCCGCACGCGGCTGCGGCTGTCGCTCGGCCGGCTGCCCGAGAGCGCGCAGACCGCGCTGCTGGTGCCGCTCGTGTTCCGGGGTCAGAGCTCGGGGCTGCTGATCGCACTCGACCGGACCGCCGACGGGCCCGAGTTCACCAAAGAGGACGAGCGGCTGCTGTCGGCGTTCGCGGCCAGCGGCGCGACCGCCGTCGCGACCGCGCAGACCGTCGAGGCGCAACGGCTGCGCGACTCGCTCACCGCGGCCGAGGAGGAGCGCAAGCGCTGGTCGCGCGAGCTCCACGACGAGACGCTGCAGGGACTCGGGGCGCTCCAGGTGATGCTCTCCGCCGCCCAGCGGGCCCCGGACCCGAGCGAGCACCTGCGACGCGCGAGCGAGCACCTCGAGCAGGAGATCGACCGGCTGCAGGAGCTGATCGCCCAGTTGCGCCCGGCATCGCTCGACCAGATCGGGCTGGCCGCGGCGCTCGAGCACCTCGTCAACCGTACCTCCGAGGCGATCGAGGCGACCGTCGACTGCGACATCTCGCTCCCCGCGCTGCGCGATGCGCGCGGCCCGACCCAGGTAGCGCCCGATGTCGAGAGCACGATCTACCGTGTCGTCCAGGAGGCGCTCAACAACGCGCGCAAGCACGCCGAGCCGAGCCGGATATCGGTGCGGGTGACCGAAGCGGGCGGTTGGATCACCGCCGAGGTGCTCGACGACGGCCGCGGCTTCGAGCCGGCGACCGTCGACCGCGGCTTCGGGCTGGTCGGGATGTCGGAGCGCCTCGCGCTCGTCGGCGGGCGGATCGACGTCGTCTCCACACCGGGGTCCGGCACCAAGGTGCGGGCACGCGCGCCGCTCCGCGGCGCCGACGACGCGGACCTCGGCCTGGCCCGCCGCGCCTGAGCCGGGACGGCGCTACTCGACCAGGCCGTGGTCGAGCGCGTAGCGCACCAGCTCCGGCCGCGACGTGCGGCGCGTCTTCTGCTGGATGTGCGCGCGGTGCGTCTCGATCGTGCGGACGCTCAGGTAGAGCTGGCCGGCGATCTCGGCGTTGGTGTGACCGAGCGCGATCAGCTTCAGGACCTCGACCTCCCGGTCGCTGAGGCCGTCGAGCGCGTCCGCCCCCGACGGCGGCGCGGCGGCCAGCCGGGCGCCGAGCTTCGGGCTGAGGTAGGTCTCGCCCCTGGCGGCGACGCGCACCGCCTCGAGCAGCTCCTCCCCAGCGGAGTGCTTGACCACGTAGCCGCGGGCGCCGGCGCCGAGCGCCTCGCGGGCGAAGGCAGGGTCGTCCTGCATCGTCAGGACGACGATCGCCGTGCCCGGGCTGCGACGGATCATGTCCGGGATCGCCGGGAGGCTCGAGTCCTCGCCCATGTTGAGATCGAGCACGAGCACCTCGGGCTTGTGGCCGAGCACGTAGCGGGCAGCGGAATCGACGTCCTCGGCCTCGGCCAGGACCGCGATGTCGGGCTCGGCGTCGAGCAGCATCCTCAAGCCGCTGCGGACGATTGCGTGGTCGTCGGCGAGCACGACGCCGATCGCGCTGTGCGCCCCGTTGTGGTTGGGCCCGGGCATCAACCGAAGTTAAGCGGCTCCCGGCGCCGGACGGTCGGGTCAAATCACCCAACGAGAGTGCGGCGTTCTACGGATACGGCAAGTGGATGCGGCGGATGCGCGCGGCGGCGCCGCCGAGCTAGCTTCGGGTGACCATGCCCCTCGCCGCCGAGCAGCGTCCGGCCCCCTCCCGCTCCCCGTCCACCCCGGCCCGGCGCGACGCCGTGCGACTCGCCTCCGGCGTCTCGGAGGGTGCGCTGGTCGAGCGCCTCATCCGCATGCGAACCGCCTGCCAGGCGCTCGCCTTCGAGCTGGCCGGCACGCGGCGCGAGCTGCGCGCCGTCGAGCTCGAGCTGCGGCGGCTCAAGCGCCGCTACGGCGCCGAGTGACCAGCGCCACCGTCGCGCCTGACACGACGCGCGCAAACGGGCAGGATAGGCCCGTGGCGGTGATCGAGACGGAGGCGCTGACCAAGCGCTATGGGGGTGCGCGCGGGATCGAGGAGGTGACGCTGTCGGTCGCGCGTGGCGAGGTCTTCGGCTTCCTCGGCCCCAACGGCGCCGGCAAGACGACCACGATCCGCACGCTGCTCGACCTGCTCCACCCCACTTCGGGCAGCGCCCGCCTCTTCGGCCTCGACAGCCGCCGCGACAGCGTCGCGATCCGGGCGCGGCTCGGCAACCTCCCCGGCGACTTCTCCTACGGCCCGCCTGCGCTGACCGGCCGCGCGCTGCTCGAGCTGTTCGCCCGCCTACGCGGCATGGAGGACCTCAGCACCGCGGAGGCGCTCGCCGAGCGCTTTCGCGCCGACCTCGACCGTCCGCTCGGCCAGCTCTCGCGCGGCAACAGGCAGAAGCTCGGGCTGGCGCAGGCGCTCTTCCACGAGCCCGAGCTGCTGATCCTCGACGAGCCGACCAGCGGCCTCGACCCGCTGATGCAGGAGGAGTTCCTGCGCGTCGTCGCCGAGCAACGCGACGCCGGCCGGACGGTGTTCCTCTCCTCGCACGACCTCAGCGAGGTCGAGCGTGTCTGCGACCGTGTGGGCATCATCCGCGACGGCCGTCTGGTCGCCGTCGAGCGGATCGCCGACCTCCTCGGCAAGAGCTACCGCAAGGTCGCGCTGCGCTTCGCCGAGACGGTCGATCCGGCCGAGCTGGCGCGGCTGCCTGGCGTCAGCGAGGTGGCGGCGACCGACGGCCTGATCGAGTTCCGCGCCGCCGGCGACCTCGACGCGATCGTCAAGGCAGCCGCCCGCCACACCGTCGTCGACGTCACGGTCAGCCGGCCGACGCTCGAGGAGATCTTCGTCGCCTACTACTCGGAGAGCTCACCATGACCGCGATCGCCGCGCGCGCGGTCGGCGACCGCGCCCGCTCGCTGACGATCTGGGCGCTGTCGATCGGCGCGATGGGCGTGCTGTTCATGGCGATCTGGCCGTCGGTCGAGGGGGCGATCGGCACCGCGATCGACGCGTACCCCGAGAGCCTCAAGCAGGCCTTCGGGATCACCGACCTCTCCACGCCCGAGCAGTACCTGTCGGCCGAGCTGATGAGCCTGATCCTGCCGCTCGCGCTGGCGATCTTCGCGGCGCGCGCGGTCGCCAACGCGATCGACGGCGCCCAGGAGCGCGGCCACCTCGACGTGCTGCTCTCGGCGCCGGTGTCGCGGCGCGAGGTCGTCGCGGCGACCTTCGCCGCCCTCGCCGTCCAGCTGGTGGCGATCCTCGCGGTGTCGTGGTTGCTGACCTACCTCGCGTCGCTGGTGGCGGGCGCGGGCCTCTCGCTCGGGCTGTCGCTGGCGGGCTTCGCGAACCTGCTGCCCCTGTCACTGCTGGCCGCCGGGATCGCGATGCTCGTAACCGGCCTCGCGCAACGGGCGGGGGCGGTCACCGGTATCGCCGTCGGCGCCGTCGTGGCGATGTACGTGCTCGACCTCGTCGGCCGGCTCGACACCAGCCTCGACTGGGTCCGCTACGGCTCGGCGTTCAAGTACTACGGCGCCGCGATCGAGGACGGCATCGACCCGCTCGCCTTCACCGGGGTGCTGGCAGCCGCGGCCGTGCTGGCGATCGCCGGCACGCTGCTGTTCGAGCGCCGCGACATCGCCTGAGCGGCGGCGGCGCGGCTAGTTGCCGCTGAGCGCGTCGGCGTTGGGGGATGTCGGCGGCGGCGGACGTGGGTCGTCATGCTCCTCGACGCGCCCCTCCGCCGCGTCCTCGGCGCCCTCGTCGAACTCGGCGTCGGCGTTGTCGAGGTCGCGCGTCTCGCCGGCGGCGTCGTCGTTGCGCTCGTCGCGATCCTCGATGCCGTCGTCGTCGGCGTCGTCGTCCTCGGGCAGCGGCCGGACCGCCGACTCGTCGTCGAAGATCGGGAAGGTGCCGCCGGCCGCGGCGAGCGGGACGCGCTCGAGCTCGGCGAGCACCGGCGGGTGCTTGCGCACCACGTTCTCGCGCTCGTCGTCCTCCATGTCGGAGTGCTCGTTGTCGAAGTCGTGCAGGGTGCGCTCGTCGCCGAGCATGTCCATCACCATCAGCCAGCGCGGGTCGCCGACCGCGACGCGCGTGACCGAGGCGCACATGAACGCGGAGCGCTTCGGCGGGTCTTCCTCGTCGAGCAGCGCCTCGAGGTTCTCGCCGTCCATCCGGCCGGGGATGTCGGCGCCCATCACCGACAGCAGCGTCGGCGCCACGTCGTGGGTGGAGGCGTAGTAGTAGCTGAAGTGCCCGGAGCGCCGGCCCTTGGGGTCGCGCAGCAGGAACGGCACGAAGTAGGCGTGCTTGTAGGTGCCCGGCGCGCCGCGGCCGATCCAGCCGTGCTCCCCGAGCATCGTCCCGCCGTCGCTGACGAACCAGACGGCGGTGTTGTCGCGCAGGCCGAGGTCGTCGACTCGGCGCAGCAGCCGCCCGACCGCCGCGTCGACCCGCTCGACGCCCTCCATGTAGGCCTCGCGCGCGATCCGGACGGTGGCGTCGTCGATGTCGGCGGGGACGATCCAGTCGCGCCGGTTCAGCGGTGCCGCCAGCGACGGATCGAGCTCGAGCTCGCGCGTCCAGGCCGGCGGCACGTAGTAGGCCTCGGCCGGATCGAAGGCGTCGACGGCGAGGAAGAACTGGTTGCCGCCGCGCTCCAGGCGGGCGAGCTGGCGCTCTCCGGCGCGCACGGCGCGCTCCATCGCCTCGGTTCCACGCTCGATGCCGCCGAGCAGGTAGCGCTCGACCTGGCGCCGGGTCTCCTCGCGGCCGAGGGTGCCCTCCACCACCGGCGGCGCCGGGTAGTCGGCCGCGCGGACCTCGGTCGTGCGCTGCACCCAGTCGTCGTAGCGCGGCCCGGAGAAGAACGGGTTGTCGGTGATCCAGACGGTCTCGATGTCCGACCGCCTCAGCGACTCCTCGATCAACGGCTGGCGGCGGTAGACGGGGTTCCAGCCCGGCACCGGCGCGTAGCCGGCGTGGCGCTGCCACTCGCGGTAGGGGAACGAGCGCTTGCCGGTCACCAGCGCGCGGCGCGAGATCACGGCAGGCATCGCCTCCGGCACCGCGCGCTCGAAGCGCAGCGCGTCGCCGGCGAAGTCGTCGAGGTTCGGCGTGCGGGCCACCTCGTTGTCGTCGAAGGCGCCGTCGAACGCGCCGACGCTGTCGGAGCGGATTCCGTTGGCGACGATCAGCAGCGCGTTGGGCTTGTCCTCCGTCGGCCCGTCCTGCTGGGCCGAGGCGGCGGAGGCCGCGATCGCGCCGCCGAGCAGGCCGCCGCCGAGTGCCGCGCCGGCAGCCGCTCCTCCGCGGCCGAGCAGGCCGCGCCGTGTCAGGCTCGGCTCGCTCATCCGCCCATCACATGGTCGTCGCCGAGCTGGGGCAGGGTGCCGCCGGCCTCCTGCTCGAGCACGCTCCAGAGCTCGTCGACGACCTCCGGGTACTGGTTGGCGAGGTTTACCTCCTCACCCGGGTCGGCCTCGCGGTCGAAGAGCCGCACGCGCGCCCGCTCGCTGTGGGTGACCAGCACCCACTTGTCGTTGCCGCAGATCAGGTAGCGCGCGTAGCAGGCGGTGAAGTAGGGCCGGTCGTCGAAGGGCTGCTTGCCGTCGAAGATCCGCGAGAGGTCCTCGCCGTCCATCAGGCCCGGCTTGCGGATGCCCTGGAAGCCGAGGACGGTCGCACCGACGTCGTGGGTCGAGGCGTAGTAGTTGGTGTGCTCGCCGGCGAGCTTCCTGCCGCCCGGCTCGCGGACCAGGTACGGGACGCGGTAGATCGGCCAGTTCGGGTAGGCGGCGTGCTTGCCGAGGATGCCGTACTCGCCGAGGTTGAGGCCGTGGTCGCTGAGATAGATGACGGCGGTGTTCTCCATCATCCCGAGGTCGTCCATCTTGTTGAGCAGGCGACCGATCCAGCGATCGACGAAGGTCAGCTCCGCGGCGTAGAGCTCGCGGATCCGCTCGAGGGTGTCCTTGTCGATGTCGAGGTGGTGGACGCGACTGTAGGGCGTGTCGAAGGGCTGGATCGGGATCAGCCCCTCCTTCTCGCTGCCCTTGACCGCGTCGAACTTCGACATGTAGACGCGCGGCGGGTCGAACGCCTCGTGCGGGTCGAAGGCGTCGACGCCGAGGAAGAACGGCCGCTTGTCCTTGAGCTGGTCGAGCGCGTCCATCCCGCTGCGGATCACCCGAGCGGCGGCGTAGTCGCTCTCGCGGCGGCGGTAGAGGTTGTTCCAGCCGACGTACTCGCGCAGGCGCTTGACCTCGACGGAGTCCGACAGCTTCGGGAACAGGTAGCGCTCGATCGCGCTGCGCGGCGCCAGGCGCTTGAACGGCCGGTTGAAGTCGCGGTAGGAGGCCTGCGAGTAGTCCGGCCGCGCCATGTCGAGCGTGCGCCGGAACTGCTCGAAGCGGGGCCCGATCAGGAACGGGTTGTCGGTCACGTACGCGGTCTCGACGCCGGCCTCGCCGAGCACCTCGGTGAGCATCGGCTGGTACGGGTAGATGTCGTTCCAGCCCGGCTCGGCAGGCAGGTGCGGCGTCACCGTCCAGTTGCGGAACGGGAAGCCGCGCATCCCCGTGATGATGCTGCGGCGCGCAGCTCCGGTCGGCATCGTCTCGGGCACCGCGTGGTCGAAGATCAGCGACTCGCTCGCGAGCGCCTCGAGGTTCGGCGTGTCGGCCAGCGGGTCGCCGTCGTCGTAGACCGAGACGAAGTCGCGCCGCGTGGAGTCGGTCACGATCAGCACCACGTTGGGCGCGTCCTCGGCATGGCTGACGCGCGGCTCCAGATCGTCGTTGCAGGCGCCGAGGCCGAGCGCGAGAGCACCGGCCCCGCCGGCCTGGAGAGCGCGCCGACGAGTTATGCGTGGTGAGGGAAGGGCCATCTGCGACGCCGCAGGGTATCTATCGCGCAGGCGGCATGAGCTGGCAGCCCGACGCGGCCGCCCGCCCGGCGCCTGTAGTGTCGCCGCCCGTGAGCGCTCCGACCTTCGATCTCCAGTCCCATTCCACCCACTCCGACGGCGAGCTGCCGGCGCCCGAGGTGATCGCCCGCGCGGCGGCCGCCGGGGTCGAGCTGCTGGCCCTCTCCGACCACGACACCGTCGACGGCGTCGAGGAGGCGCTCGCCGCCGGGCGCGAGCACGCAGTGGCGATCGTCCCCGCGACCGAGATCTCCGCGGTCGACGGCCCCTACGAGGACATGCACGTGCTCGGCTACGGCGTCGACCACACCGACCAGGTGCTCGCCGAGCGGCTGCTCGACGCGCGCGGCGATCGCGAGCGGCGCGCCGAGGCGATGGCGCAGCGCCTCCAGGAGCTCGGCTTCGAGATCGACCCGGCGCCCGTCGACGCGCGCCGCGCCGCCGGCAAGCCGGTCGGGCGCCCCCACCTCGCCGCCGGCGTGCTCGCCCACCCCGCCAACGCGGAGCGGCTCGCCGCGGAGGGCCACGAGGACGTCTCGTCGTTCATCCCCGCCTACCTGATCCAGGGCACGCCCGGCTACGTCGCGCGCTCGCACCCGACGGTCGCCGAGGCGATCGGCTGGATCCACGACGCCGGCGGCATCGCGATCTGGGCGCACCCCTTCTGGGACGTCTCCGACCCTGACGAGGTCCTGGCGCTGGTCGACCGCTTCAAGGAGGCCGGGCTCGAGGGCGTCGAGGTCTTCTACGTCACCCACACCGAGGACCAGGTCCGGCTGCTCGCCGGCCGCTGCGCCGAGCTGGGGCTGCTGGCGACCGGGTCCTCCGACTACCACGGACCCGAGCACCGGCTGTTCTCGCGCTTCCGCGCGCACGAGACGCACGGGATCGAGCCGAACCTCGGCCCGATCCCGGATCTCGCTCGCTAGCGGTCAGGCACCGACGGGCGCGAGGCCGAACTCGGCGCGGAACTCGTTGGTGTCGTGGAGGTGCGGGAACGGCTCGTCGGGCACCGGGACGCCGAGCGCCTCGGCGAGCGGCTCCCAGCCGTCGACGCCGAGCTCCCAGACGATCAGGCGGTCCGAGGGGATCTCGCGCTTGATCGTCTCGATGCGGTCGTAGTACATCTGCCGCACCCAGTCCCTGTCCTCGAAGCGGCCCTCGAAGTCGCCCTGCCAGATCAGCTTCTCGATGACCTCCCAGAGCACGGGCGACGGAGGCTCGCGGTTGGCGTCGGGCTTCATCTCCCCGGCCATCGCCGCCTTCTTGATCGCCAGGATCGTGTTCTCGCAGCTCTTGTAGAAGCCGTCGAAGTCCCGATGGTTGAGCAGGACCTTGGCGTCGGGGAAGGCGTCGACGATCTCTCGCCAGCGGGAGGCGGCCGGCCAGTCGACCGTGGCCTCCCAGCCGTCGAAGACCTCGTGCCAGTCGACCTGCTCGCCGTCGGCGATCCGCTTCCAGTTGGCGAGATCCCGCTCCTTGTTCTCGCCCATGATCAGGTCGATCATGTGGAAGCAGGGATTGGCGCCGAGCTGCTCGAGGGCACCCTTGAGCGACATCGTGCCGGTGCGGCCGAAGCCGACTCCGATCAACTTCATACGCTGACCTCCTAGTTGGCAGGGGGAGCCGCGGGGGATTTCCCGCATTTCCCCGATGATCGGGGAGAACCCTACCCTGCCGGCTGGGCGTCCGCAGGCCCGGGCGGTGCGCTCGGACCACGGACAGGCGGGCCGCCTCCCCCAGGCGGTCCACCAGCGCCACCGGCCGGTCCGCCGCCGCCCGGCGCGCCGCCGGGGCTTGGTCCACCGCCGTCGCCGCCGGCCTGCTGTGCCTGCATCGCCGCCATCGCCGCGGCGCGCGCCTGGGCGGGTGAGCGCTGCATCGTCAGGGTGAACGGGATCGCGAGCAGGACGAGCAGCGCGGCGCCGCGGTAGGCCCAGCCGAACGCGTTGCGGGCGGCGCCGGCGGTGCGGCGGAAGGCCTCCTCGTCGAAGCCTGGCGTCGGGTCGTAGCGGTCGGTCGAGCCGCCGACGAAGCCCTGGATGTCGCGCTGCATCATCCCGCCGAAGGTGGCGGGCGCGACCTGGAACTTCTTCGCGGTGTCCTCGATGTCGTCGTAGGCGGAGCCGGCGTGCCAGGTCAGCGTGGTCGAGAAGACGGCGACCAGCAGCGCGATGCCGATCGCGGCGCCGAGCTGGCGCGCGGTGTTGAGGATGCCCGACGCGAGCCCGAGCTCCTGGCCCTGGACGGCGCCCATCGCGCCGACGTTGATCGTCGGGAAGCCGGTGCCCATCCCGACGCCGATCAGCACCAGGCCGGGGAAGACGATCAGGTAGTCGAGCCAGCCCTCCCACAGCGACGGCGTGAAGGAGACCCAGAGCAGGCCGACGGCCATCAGCGCGAGCGCCGGGGCGGCCAGCTCGCGCGGCGGGCGCGCGTCGGCGGCCTTGGCGATCTTCGGCCAGACGAGGATGCCGGTCACCGGCACGGGCAGCAGCGCGAGCGCCGCCTCGAAGATCGTGAAGCCCCAGAGGTTGACGAACGTCAGCGACAGCAGCAGCAGCGATCCCAGCGCGCCGGCGCCGAAGAGCAGCATCGCGACGTTCGAGCCGACGAACTGCTTGTTCTGCTGCAGCCCACGGGTGATCATCGCCCCGTCGCGCCGCTGCGAGAAGACGAAGGCGACGGTGAGCAGGATCGACGCCTGCAGCAGGAAGATGATCAGCCCGTCGTCCCAGCCGCGGTGGTTGGCCTCGGCGAGGCCGAAGGTGAGGCAGAACACCGCGAGCGCCAGCAGCGACATGCCGAGGAAGTCGATCCGGCGGTCGGCGGTCAGGTCGTAGGTCTCGGGCCAGATCCGCCGCGCGAGGATCACGCCGGCGATGCCGAGCGGGACGTTGATCAGGAAGATCCACTCCCAGCTGGCGAGCTCGACGATCGCCCCGCCGAGCGCCGGGCCGGACGCGCTCGCCGCCAGGGCGACGATCGCGATCGTCGCGAGCGCCTTGCCGCGCTCCTGGATCGGGAAGGCGGCGGCGGTGATCGCGAAGCCGAGCGGCGCCAGGATGCCCGCGCCGGCGCCCTGGAGGACCCGGAAGGTGATCAGCAGGTCGGCGTTGGGGGCAAGCGCGCAGAGCAGCGAGCCGACCGTGAAGACCGACAGGCCGATCATGAACAGCAGCCGGCGGCCGAACTGGTCGGCGAGCTTGCCCGCGCCGACGAGCAGCGCCGCGAACGCGAGGTTGTAGGCGTTGACCACCCAGGTGATCGACGAGAGGTCGGTGTCGAGCTCGTCCTGGAGCTCGGGGACGGCGACGTTGATGATCGACACGTCGAGCAGGCTCATCGCCCAGCCGATCATCATCACGGCGAAGATCTTGTGCCGTTTTGCGTAGAGCTCCTCGACGGGAGGGTTGACGCGCTGCCTCGCCACGGCCGGGGAGACTAGCCATCCGGGCCGCCGGGTCGCGCCACCGTCCCAGGTGGCCGCGCGGCGGCCGGCTCAGTTCGGGGTGCCGACGGGCACGACGACCGGGACCGCGTCGGTCGCGACCGCCTCGACGCTCTCCTCGAGCTCGGGCTCGTCGCCGTCGCCCGCGCAGAGGATCTCGAAGCGGCCGGTGCCGACCTTGTCGTCGGCGCGGATCGGCACGCCGCGGATCTCCTCCCAGCCGAGCCGCTCGACCTCGAAGGGGTTCATCAGGATCGCGAGCGTCGGGTACTCGCAGGCGCGCTCGTGCTGGTCGATCGCCTTCGAGATCGCCTCGAGGTTCTTGGCCTCTGAAGAGCCCATCGACCCCGAGTATGCACGATCGCGCCGGGCGGCGGGAGCCGGCGGCGCCGGTAGCCTCGGACGGTGATGGGCGGCGGCTTCGACCATGCGACGGCGGCGATCGGCGAGGACGGCTTCGACGCCGCCGTGCGCGTCCGCCACGTGCGCTGGAAGGCTCCCGACGGCGGGTTCGCGGTGCTCGCCGTCGAGGACGACGGCGGCGACGACGTGACCGTCGCCGGGCCGGTCGCCCACCTCGCCGAGGGCCACCGCGCGCGCGTCGTCGGGCGCTGGACCGAACACGAGCGCTACGGCCGCCAGGTCCAGGCCGACGCCGCCTACGAGCTCGACCCCGACGACGTCGACGGGGCGCTGCGCTACCTGACGACGATCAGCCGGATCGGCAAGCGGCGCGCCCAGCAGCTCGTCGACCGTCATGGCGCCGCCGTGCTCGAGGCGATCGACGCCGACCCCGACGCCGCCTTCGCCGCGCTGCCGCGGATGAGCGCGCGCGCCGCCCGCAGCGCGGCGGAGTCCTGGCGCGAGCGCCGCGCGCTGCGCGACCTCTACGTGCTGCTCGCCCCGCACGGCGCGGGCTGGCTCGCAGCGACGCTGCACGAGCGCCACGGGGCGAGCGCCGTCGGCCTCGTCCGCCAGGACCCCTACCGGCTCACCGAGGAGCACGGCGTCGGCTTCGAGACCGCCGACGCGATCGCCCGCGCGCACGGCGTCGCCGCCGACTCCCCCGGCCGCTACCGCGCGGCGCTGATCCACGTGCTGCAGAGCGCCGAGCGGCGCGGCGGCCACACCTTCCTGCCGGCCGACCGGCTGCTGCGCGAGGCCGCCGAGCTCGTCGGGCCGGTTCCCGACGGGCTGGTCGCCGACCTCGGCGCGACCGGGGCGCTCGCGGTCGACGACGGGCGCGTCGCGCTGCCCGCGACCTGGGAGGACGAGGCGGCGCTCGCCGACGACCTCGCGACGCTGGCAGCCGCGCCCGCCGGCGAGCTGCCCGACGAGGTCGCCGCCCGCCTCGACGAGCTCGCCGCCGGCGACGACCTCACCGACGAGCAGCGCGGCGCGATCGCCGCCGCCTTCGGGCGGCGCCTATCGGTGATCACCGGCGGGCCGGGGACCGGCAAGACGACGCTGGTCAAGACGCTCGCCGCGCTCGCGGCGGAGTCCGACGTGGCGCTCGCGCTCTGCGCGCCGACGGGCCGCGCGGCGCGGCGGCTGTCGGAGGCGACCGGTGCCGAGGCGACGACGATCCACCGCCTGCTCGAGTGGATCCCCCAGGAGGGCCCGCTGCGCGGGCCGAGCTATCCGATCGAGTGCGACCTGCTCGTCGTCGACGAGTCGAGCATGCTGAGCCTCGACGTCGCCCGCACGCTGTTCGACGCCGTCGCCGGCGACACGGCGGTCGTGATGGTCGGCGACGCCGACCAGCTGCCGCCCGTCGGCGCCGGCAAGCCGTTCGCCGACCTGATCGAGTCGGGCGCCGTTCCGGTGACCCGCCTCAGCCACGTCTTCCGCCAGTCGGCGCGCTCGATGATCGTCGGGGCCGCGCACGCCGTCCGCACCGGCGACCTACCGCCGACTCGCCCCGGCCCCGACCAGGACCACGACTTCTTCGTGATGGAGCGCGAGGCCGACCGCGCCGCCGCGGACACCGTCGTCGAGCTGGCGACGGGCAGGCTCGCGCGCCACTACGAGGTCGACCCGATCCGCGAGATCCAGGTCCTCTCCCCCGTCTACCGCGGCCCGCTCGGCATCGACGCGCTCAACGAGCGGCTGCGCGCGGCGCTCAACCCCGACGGCGCCGAGCTGCTCGACGGCGACTTCCGCGCCGGCGACAAGCTGATCCAGACCCGCAACGACTACGAGACCGGCCTGATGAACGGCCAGATCGCGATCGCGGTCGAGTCCGACGCCGACGACGAGCGGCTCGTCGTCGACGCCGACGACGGCCGCCGCGTCGAGGTGCCGGCCGGGGCGGTCCGCTGGCTGCGGCCCGCCTACGCGATCTCCGTCCACCGCTCGCAGGGCTGCGAGGTGCCGGTGGTGGTGATCCCGGTCCACGCCGCCCACGGCGGGATGCTCTCGCGCAACCTCCTCTACACGGCGATCACGCGCGCCCGCCGGGCCTGCGTGCTGGTCGGCCAGCGCAGCGCCGTCGCGCGCGCCGCCCGGCGCGCCGACGCCTTCCGCCGCAACACCCGCCTCGCGGAGATCCTCCAGGGTCAGGTGAGGCCGAGCCGCTCGGTGTAGTGCTCGATCGTGCGCGCGAGGCCCTCGCGCAGCTCGATCTCGGGCTGCCAGCCGAGCAGGTCGCGGGCGCGGGTGATGTCGGGCTGGCGGACCTGGGGGTCGTCGACGGGCAGCGCCTCGTGGTGGATCTCCGAGCGCGAGCCGGTCAGCTCGACGATCAGCTTCGCCATCTCCAGCAGCGTCATCTCGTTCGGGTTGCCGATGTTCACCGGCTCGTGCACGTCGGATTCGGCGAGCGCGATCAGCCCGCGGATCAGGTCGTCGACGTAGCAGAAGCTGCGCGTCTGGCTGCCGTCCCCGAACACCGTCACCGGCTGGTCGGTCAGCGCCTGCTTGAGGAACGTCGGCACCGCCCGGCCGTCGTTGGGACGCATCCGCGGGCCGTAGCTATTGAAGATCCGCGCGATGCAGGTGTTCACGCCCTGCTGGCGCAGGTAGGCCATCGTCAGGGCCTCGGCGTAGCGCTTGGCCTCGTCGTAGACGCCGCGCGGGCCGATCGGGTTGACGTTGCCCCAGTAGGACTCCGGCTGGGGGTGGACGAGCGGGTCGCCGTAGACCTCGGAGGTCGAGGCGAGCAGGAACCGCGCCCGCTTGACCTTGGCCAGCCCGAGCGAGTTGTGGGTGCCGTAGGCGCCGACCTTGAGGGTGTGCAGCGGCAGCCGCGCATAGTCGATCGGGCTCGCCGGCGAGGCCATGTGGAAGACGAAGTCGACCGGCTCGTCGATCTCGTAGTGCTCGGTGATGTCGAGCATCCGGAAATCGAACTCGCCGTCGCGGATGTGCTGGATGTTGCGCAGCGTGCCCGTCTCCAGGTTGTCGACGCAGATCACCCGGTGCCCGCGCGCGAGCAGGTGGTCGCAGAGGTTCGAGCCGAGGAATCCGGCGCCGCCGGTGACCAGTGAGGTGGGCATCGCGGGCAGGCTACAGCGGCCGGGCGACGCGGTGGGACGGAGCGAGCCTCTTCACGCGGGCGCCGCGCCGTGGTACCGTCGCGGAAGAAGGGAGGGTCGGGTGAGTTCAAGGGAGGCTGCTGGGTACATGGTCGGGGCGGGAGCGCCACGCGACGACGTGCTCGCCTGGGCGGCGATGGAGCTGTCCGAGGTGCCGGAGCTGGAGCCGGAGCCGTTCGACGTCCACGCCCTCGTCGCGTCGGCGGGAGAGCGCCACGGCGCCCGCGCGCGGGCGAAGGGCCTTTCATTCGAGGTCAAGCTCGCCGGGAGCGTGCCGGACCGCGCGCTCGGCGAGGAGCGGTGGCTCGGCACCGTGCTCGACGGTCTGCTCGACAACGCGATCCGCTTCACCGACGCCGGCGAGGTGGTCGCCTCGGTCACCGCCGACCCGACCAGCGGCGCGCGGATCCTCCTGCACGCCGAGATCTCCGACACCGGCTGCGGGATGCCGACCGAGACCGTGCGCGCGCTGTTTCGCCCGCAGGGTGGGCGCTTCACCGCGAGCGAGCTGCTCGACGGCGGCGGCTCGATGCGGGTCTGCGGACGGCTGATCGACCTGATGGACGGCCGCATCGGCGCCAGCAGCGCGCTCGGGATGGGAACCACGACCTGGTTCACCGTCCCGCTCGACCTGCCCGCCTGAAGCCGGGCAGGGCCGCCGCGGTCGGTCGCCGCGCCCCCGTCCGACGCTGCTAGCGCCCCTCGAAGGTCGCCTTCCCCGGCCCGTGCTCGAGGAAGGTCTCGACCGCGCGCTGGAGGTCGTCGGTGCCGAACAGCTCGGCGGCCTCGGCACGGGTCGCCTCGTCGGCGGCCGGGATTCCGCCGTCGCGGAAGCGGCGGGTGACGTGCTTGGTCATGGCGTGGGCGCGGGTCGGGCCGTCGGCGAGCTGGGTCGCGAGCGCACGCGCCCGCACGTCCAGCTCCCCGTCGTCGAAGACGCGGTTGACGACGTTCCAACGCTCGAGCTGCTCGGCGCCGAACAGCTCGCCGGTCATCACCAGCTCGCGCGCCCGGCCGCTGCCGGCGCGCTCGGCGAGCCGCTGGGTGCCGCCCATCGACGGCGTCAGCCCGACGACCGTCTCGACGAGGCCGAACCGCGCCGAGCGCGCCGCGACGATCAGGTCGCACGCCAGCGCGATCTCGAACGCCGCGGTCAGCGTCAGCCCGTGGGCGGCGAAGACGACCGGCGCCGGCAGCGCCTCGAGCGGCTCGACCAGCTCGGCCAGCAGCTCGGTCCAGAGCGCGGAGCCGTCGTCGGGCGTCAGGCCGTGGAAGAGCTCGACGTCGACCCCGCCCGACACGACCCGGCCCTCGGCGCGGATCAGCAGGCCGCGCGGCGGCTCGGCGGCGAGCCCGGCGACCGCGGACTTCAGGGCGTCGATCAGCGGCCGGTCGAAGAGGTTCAGCGGCGGGCTGTCGATCGTGAGGATCGCGAGGCGCTCGCCCCGCTCCAGGCGCACGGGAGTCATCGCCGCAGAGGCTAACGGCCAGCTGGCCGTCCGGCGACCGACTCGACCGAGGCCGCCGCGGCGCCTACACTCGGGGCGCCGGCCCGTCGTCCGCGCCGGCGAGACCCTTGCGAAGCGAAGCCGTCGACACGCTGCTGGCGCTCGCGCCCGACCCGACGATCGTCGTCGACCGGCGGGTGCGGGTCGTGGCCGCCTGCGACCGCGCGGCCCGGCTGTTCGACCGTCCGCGCACCGAGATCGTCGGCGCACCGCTCGACACGGTGATCTCCGGCGGGGTGCTGGACCCCGAGGCCAAGCTCTACGCGCTGCGCCCCGACGGCCTCGAGCTGCCGATCGAGATCTCGGTGCGGGTCGTCGAGATCGACGGCGAGACCGTGCTGGCCGTCGGGCTGCGCGACGTCACCGAGCGGCGCCGCCGCGCCGCCACGCTGCGCGAGGAGAGCGAGCGCTTCCGGCGGCTGTTCGAGGACGGGCCGGTCGCGATGGCGCTCGCCGACCCCGACATGCGCCTCGACGAGGTCAACGACGCCTTCTGCGAGCTGACCGGCTACGGCCGCGACGAGCTGACCGCGCTCAGCCTCGCCGACATCACCCACCCCGACGACGTGAGCATCTCGCTGCGCCTCGCCGGCCAGGCGTTCGCCGGCGAGCTGCCGAGCTTCTCGGTCGACAAGCGCTACGTCCGCAAGAACGGCGAGGTCGTCTGGGTCGACGTCACGGTCTCCTCGATCCGCGACGAGGACGGCCGGCCGCTGAAGGGCCTCGGCGTGATGCGCGACATCAGCGAGCGGCGCGAGGCGCTCAAGCGGGCCCACGCCGAGCTCGAGCGGCTCGAGCGCGACCGCGACCGGATCCTCGAGTTCGCCGGCGAGGGCATCTACCACGTCGACGGCCGCGGCACGATCACCTTCGTCAACCCGGCCGCGGAGGCGATGCTCGGCTGGCCGGCCGAGGCGATGGTCGGCAAGCCCGCCCACGAGCTGCTCCACCACCGCCGGCCCGACGGGTCGCCCTACCCGCGCTCGGAGTGCCACCTCCACGGCCGCTCCGGCGCGCGCCTGGAGAGCATCGCCGACGACGTCTTCTGGCGCGCGGACGGGACGCCGATGAACGTCCAGTACACCAGCGCGCCCGTCGACGAGCCGGACGGCGGCATGGTCGTCGTCTTCGCGGACGTGTCCGAGCGGGTGCGGATGGAGGCCGAGCTGGCCGAGTCGCGCCAGCGGGCCGAGCGGGCGCGGATGCAGGCCGCCGAGGACGAGCGCGCGCGTTGGGCGCGCGAGCTCCACGACGAGACGCTGCAGGGCCTCGCAGCCGTCCACGTACTGCTGTCCTCGGGGCTGCGGGCCGCCAACGAGGCCGACCGCCGCGACCGGATGCGCTCCGCCCAGGAGCAGGTGGAGGGCGAGATGGAGAAGCTGCGCGGCCTGATCGCCGACCTGCGCCCGCCGGCGCTCGACGAGCTGGGGCTCGCCGCCTCTGTCCGCGACCTGGCCGCCCGGATGCAGGCGATCTACGGCATCGAGGTCGACATCGACGTCCCCGCCGAGCCGGACGGCGAGCGGCCACGGCCGGCGCCCGAGGTCGAGACGGTCGCCTACCGGATCGTCCAGGAGAGCCTCAACAACGTCGCCAAGCACGCACGCTGCGACTGGGCGTCGGTCGCTCTGCGCCAGGCGCCCGGGACGCTCGAGGTCTGCGTTTGCGACAACGGGACCGGCTTCGACCCCGAGCACCAGACCGGAGGGTTCGGCCTGCGCGGCATGCGCGAGCGCGTCGACCTGCTCCACGGCAGGCTGACGTTGCGCTCAGGGCCCGACGGGACCGAGGTGCGCGCTGCGCTGCCGATGCTCGACGGGGCCGGCGATCAGGACGGCGCGGCGGCGTCGAGGTCGCCGACGATGCCGCACTCGATCGCGTAGTCGACGAGGTCGGAGCGGCGCGAGCGACCGAGCTTGCGCTGGATCCGGGCGCGGTGGCTCTCGACGGTGCGGACGCTGAGGCAGAGTCGCTCGGCCATCTCGCGGTTGGTCAGCCCGCGCGCGATCAGGCGCAGGACGTCGGTCTCGCGCTCGGTCAGCTCCGGCGGCGCCTGGTCGGGGTTCGCCGAGCTCGCCGCCAGCCGCGCGCCAAGCTCGGGCTCGAGGTAGGTCCCGTCGCTCGCCGCCGCGCTGATCGCCGCGAGCAGCTGACTCTCGGCCGCCTCCTTCGGGACGTAGGCGGCGGCGCCGAGACGCATCGCCTCGGCGGCGAAGCTCGGGTCGCGCTGGGCGGTGAGGATCACCACGCGCGTGGTCGGGCAGCGCTCGCGTAGCCGCGGCAGCGCCGGCAGGCTCGGCTCGCCCGGCATGTGCAGGTCCAGCACGAGCACGTCGGCGCCGTGGCGCTCGGTCTCGGCGAGCGCGCTCTCGACGTCGCCCGCCTCGGCGACGACCTCGATCGCCGGCTCGGACTCCAGCAGCAGGCGCAGGCCGGTGCGGACGACGACGTGGTCGTCGGCCAGGACGATGGTCAGACGCCGGCCCTCCACCCCGCCAGCGTACCCGCTCGACCGTCCGCGGCGAGCGGCCGTGGCGGGCCTCCGTAGTTACTACCCAGCCGGGCGGGCGGGCCTTCTACCGCAGCTCCGGAGTAGCCGTCCGCCAGCGAAATTCGGGTGGTTGTCACGTCTTGTGGACGGCGCCGCGGACTCGCATAGTTCCGCGGTCGATGACAGCGCAGACCTCCTCCCCCAGCCCGGTGCTCGCCGCCGGCTCGACCGCCGTCCTGCCCGCCGAGGGGCCCGCGCCGCCGCGCGTGAGTCCGACCGTCGCGGGCCTGGCCGCCGTCGCACCCGAGCGCAGGTTCGACCAGGACGAGCTGCTCGACCTGCTCGGCCTCGCCGACGACGAGTTCGCCCAGCGGATCTTCGCCCGCTGCGGCATCCGCAACCGCCACCTCGAGCTGACGCCGGAGCTGCTGCGCACGACGCTGCAGGCCCGTGCCGGGCGGACCGAGGACCACCTCTTCGAACTGGCCGTCGCCGCGCTCGAGCAGATCGAGTTCGACCCCGCCGAGGTCGGCGTGCTGGTCACCGGCAGCTTCTGGACCCTTGGCGGCCCGACCCTCGGCCACCGGCTGATCGAGCACCTCGGCCTGCCCACCGACGTCGACAAGTACCACCTGGTCGGGCTCGGCTGCGCGAGCTCGGTCCCGCTCTTCCGCGCCGCGACCTCGGCGCTCGGCGACCGCCCCGACGAAACGGCGCTGGTGGTCGCCGCCGAGAGCCTGAGCGGACTGCTCACCTGGGCGGGTCCGGGCGCCGAGCGCGGCAAGATCGTCGCCTCCGCCCTCTTCGGCGACGGCTGCGGCGCCGCCCTCCTGCACCCCGACGGGGCGGCCGCCGGGCCGACGATCCTCGCGAGCGCCGTCCACCAGGTGCCCGACACGCTCGGCCACGTCGAGCTGCTGGCGACCGCAGACGACAGCCAGGTGCGGATCTCGCCCGAGCTGCCGCGGATCGCCGAGAGCGGGCTGCTGCCGCTGGTCGACTCGTTCCTGGCCGGAGCCGGGCTGACCGTCGGCGACGTCGAGCACTGGCTGGTACACCCCGGCGGACGCGGGATCGTCGACGGCGTCCAGGCCGGGCTCGACCTCGCCGACGAGGTCGTCGCACCGAGCCGCGCGGTGCTGGCCGAGTACGGCAACGTCGGGACGCCGTCGGCCTTCTTCGTCTTCGAAGAGGTCGTCCGTCAGCGGTCGCCGCGCGCCGGCGACCACGGGCTCGTCGTGACGATCGGCCCGGGCGTGACGGTCGGACTGCTGCTGCTGCGCTGGTAGCTCAACGGACTAGGAGGCAAGTGATGAAGATGATCGGAGCCGGCTTCGGCCGGACGGGCACGATGTCGTTGAAGGCGGCGCTGGAGCGGCTCGGCGCCGCGCCGTGCTTCCACATGATCGATCTGGTGCGCGACCCCACGCCGCTGCCCTACTGGCAGGCGGCCGCCTCGGGCGAGAAGGTCGACTGGCGGGCGGCGCTCGACGGCTGGGGAGCGACGGTCGACTGGCCGGGCTGCACCTACTGGGAGGAGATGGCCGAGATCTGGCCGGACGCGCCGATCCTGCTGAGCGTCCGCGATCCCGAGGCGTGGTACCGCAGCACGCTCAACAGCATTCACGCCGCGAAGGAGGCCGCCGCCGCCGGCGAGCTCGAGGGCAACACGGAGAACCCTCCCCCGCCGGAGGTCATGGCGATGATCAGCGACCTGATCTGGAACGGCACCTTCCACGGCCGCTTCCTCGAGAAGGAGTACGCGCTGGAGGTCTTCGACCGCCACATCGCCGACGTCAAGGCGAAGGCGCCGGCCGACCGGCTCGTGGTCTACGAGATCGGCCAGGGCTGGGAGCCGCTCGCCGACGCGCTTGGCGTGCCGGTCCCCGACGAGCCGTTCCCGCACCTCAACGACACCGCCTCGTTCCGGCAGATGTTCGGCATGCGGGCGCTGGCGTAGCGCCGGCGGCCGCCGGGCGGGAGTAGCCGGCGGCGGGCCGGGACCCGGGTGGGGCGTGGGCGCCGCGGCCTCTGGTGAGAAGCGTCCGGGTCGCGGACGCTTCTCACCACACCCCCGCCCGGCGACGGTGGTTTCGGCTCCGTTGGACGGGTATGGGTGGTCGTATGCCCGACTCAGCCGCCGCCCAGCCGCGCCGCGAGACCGGCCCCGACATCGTCGCCGCGGTCGTCATCGCGGCCGCCGTGGTGGCGGTGGCCGGGATCGGCGGCCTCTCGACCGACACCGACACCGCCTGGTACACGGGTCTCGACAAGCCCGCCTGGCAGCCACCGGGCTGGGTGTTCGGCCCGGTCTGGACTGTCCTCTACGGGCTGCTGGCCGTCTCGACGTTCCTGGCCTGGCGCCGCGTCACCGGGCCGCGACGGCCGCTGGTGCTCGGGCTCTACGCGGCCAACTACGCGCTCAACCTCGGCTGGACGCTGCTGTTCTTCGCAGCCGAGGCGGCGCTGGTCGCCTCGCTGGAGATCCTGGCGCTGCTGGCGACGATCGTCGCGCTGGCGGTGCTGGTCCGGCCGTACTCGCGCGCGGCGGCGTGGGCGCTGGTGCCCTACGGACTGTGGGTGACCTACGCGGCGACGCTGAGCTGGGCGATCGTCTTCCTGAACTGAGGCGCCGCGAGCGCGCGCGGGGGCCCGCCGTCAGGCTCGGCGCGGCTCGTAGCGCAGGGCGACCGCGCCCGCTCGGAACTCGTGGCGACCGACGAGCCGCAGGTCGACGTACTTGGAGAGACCGGCGAACGGCGCCGGGCCGTGGCCGGCGATGCGGGGTTGGACGATGAACTCGTACTCGTCGATCAGGTCGCGCTCGGCGAGGGCGAGCGGGAGCGTCACACCGCCGACGTAGAGCGCACCGCCGGGCTGGCGCTTGAGCTCCTCGACGGCATCGGCGGGATCTCCCGACAGCAGCTGGGCGTTCCAGTCGACGTGGTCGAGCGTGCTCGACACGACGTACTTCTTGGCGGCGTCGATCGCCGCGCCGAACGGGGCCGTCCACTCCGGCATCTCCGGCGCGTGCTCAGACGGCCGCCAAGCGGACTCCATCATCTCGTAGGTCACCCGCCCGAGGATGATCGCGTCAGCCCGGGCGATCGTCTCCGTCGCGTGCTGGTGCGTCTCCTCGTCGGGAACCCCCGCCCGGTGGTCGCAACAGCCGTCGAGCGTGACGTTGATCGAATAGCGCAGCGGCCGCATTCGCGCGATCCTAGCCGCCGATCGCGACGCCCCCGGCAGGATTCGAACCTGCGACCTGCGGAATAGAAGTGGGGCTGGAAGACGCGGGGTTGCGCGGACTTGGCTCTAGCTCGCGGGGTACGGCCGGGCTGGTCCGGGCTGTTATTGCCGAGTTGGTGACCCGGTTCGGGACCAGGAGCCAGCGAGTTCGGCGCGAGCGCGCCCCGCGAAGTCGGCAGCGCCGGCCCGCTCGAACGCTTCGAGGAGAACTGCCACCGGCCGACCGCCACCCCACTCGCCAGCCTGAAGTTCGAGAACGTCGAGGACCGCCTGCGGCTGATCGTCGAGCGCGCGGCACAGGAGATCGTCAGGAGCGATGACCTCCACCCCATGCCCGCGCAGCCCGTCGGGCAAGTAGCCCTGGTCGCGCGTGATCAGGTAGTCGGCGTTGCCGGCCACCGCGAGCGCGCACACGTGATGGTCGCCGGGATCGACAGTCAACTCGGCGAAGTTCAGTCCGTCCCGCGCGTCCGCGATCTCGACCCGCCCTGCGGGAAAGTTCAGAGGGAGGTAGCCGACCCATCGCTCAGCGGCATCAGCACTGAATGCCTTCTCCTCGATCAGCTTGCGCTTGGCCTCAGCAAGCAGCTCGTCACTCCACAGCAAGTTGAACAGTCGTAAACGACGGGCGAGACGGCCGAACAGGTCATGCAGGACCCGCGAAAAGAGGATGTCGGTGTCGAGCACCGCGCGCGGAACGCGCCGCGCCTCACTCAAGTGGTGCGCCCAGCTCGTCCAGCGAGCGGGACCACTCGGCCGCCGAACGGTCGGCCTCGGCCATCCGCTCCTCGAACGCCAGCACAGCCGACAGCGGGATCTGCCAGTAGCTCGACCCCGCCATCCGCGCCGCCTCGATCTCCCCCGCATTGATCAACCGCACCACATGCTGGCGCGAGAACCCCAAACGCGCCGCGACCTGCTGCGGCGAAAGCAGCTCCCGCTCCTCAGCAACCGTCACCGTCACGTTCTTGCCCTCAGCCAACAGCCGCTCAACCTCAGCCGCCACCGGAGCCATCGGCTCCCCCGCCTTCGGATCTACATGCAGCGTCTTCATGCCAGCCAGGCTACCAAACCTGTCCTACCTGCACACGAAGAGTGTGGTCGCCGATGAGGCTCGCCGCCGATGTGCTAGGAGCCAACGCACCTTGCGCTGGACCTGCCGACCATCCGGCAGCCTGGTACTTCGCGTACCAGACCGGACCACGCTTGCGATCGACCCGCCGACGCACAACCTGCACATTTGCAGGCAAATCGCGACGCCCCCGGCAGGATTCGAACCTGCGACCTGCGGATTAGAAGTCCGCTGCTCTATCCAGCTGAGCTACGGGGGCCTGGTTGAATGATCGCCTCTGGGCGGGATGTTGTCGACA
>JAAYBF010000152.1 GCA_012718975.1 Solirubrobacterales bacterium
CGCAGCAGCGGCAGTGCGACGGCCGTCACGAGCACGACGGCGACGGCGGCGATCACGACGATCCAGATGGTGTCCATGGTCGAGGCTCTGCTGCCCGCGCCCGCCGATCGCCAAACCCCGCGCGGGACCGCGGCGGCGACGTCGTCTACGAGCGGCGCGAGTCGCGCCGCTAGCCCGACCGCAGACGCCTCGCGGCCGTTGCGCCTGGGCCCTCGTGCGTCCGCCGGCCGGCTACCGCGGCGGCTCGCGGCGCAGGCCGACGGTGGCTGCCTCGACGGCGGCGCGGAGCGTCTCTCCCTCGCCGTAGCCGTGGCTGCGCTCGGCGTCACGCAACGCGACGGTCCAGGCGGTCCCGTCGGGCAACTGCTGTATGTCGATGGTCGAGATCCCGTGGGCCTCGGCCAGGGTCTGCAGGTCGTCCAGGGTCATCGTTCCCCCTCGTAGCTCGGGTGATCGTACGCTCCCGCCCGCCGTGGCGCGACGGTTGTGGTGTGAGGCCGTCCGCGGTCGGTCTAGCGGCGCGGCACCGTTCGCGGGTGCAAGATCATCGGTCGAGATGAGTAGGGACCCCTGGAACCCCAGCCCGGTGACTTCGACGCTGCGCTCGATCGTGCCCAGGCCAGCCAGATCGAGATTCACGAGGGCAACTCGTTGGGTTGGCGTCGGTCCCGACGAGCAACACCGGCCAGCTCGGAGTTCACAACAGGACTGAGATCAATGGCGCCTACTAGCTTGGCCGCAGGGTACTCGAGGATCGGAGGGGCGATGGTCATCTCATTCATAGGCAGACGGACACGATCTGGGACGGTACGCCGGCCCGGCTCGGTCGGGTTGCGCGGTCTGCGGCGGGCGGCTTGCGGGAGCGGTGTTGCTGCCGTGGTCGGGCTGTCCGCATGCGGTGACGAGCCGGCGACGAATGACTCAACGCCAGTGGAGGTGTACGGCGCCGGTTCGCTCGCGGTTCCTGTTGAGAGCTTGAGCGATGTCGTCTCCTACGCGGACCAGGTGTCGGTCGTCGAGGTCGTGTCTGAGCGCGACTTGTCGCCGCCGGGCGGCCAGAATCCGGAGGAGGACTACGTGCCGCGCGAGGTGACGGTCGTGGTTGGCGAGACGCTCTGGCGAAGGCCAGGCGCGCCGGCTTCGGACGACCGTTTCAGCATGGTGGCGTTCGGGTCTGTCGAGCGGCCGAACGAGCGGGCTCCCGTGGGCGTTGTGGGCGGGGCGCGGCTCGAGGTCGGAGAGAGCTGTCTGATGGCGCTGGCCCAGAGAAAGGAGGGATGGGGGGCCTACCCCATGTCGACCCTGGAACTGGATGGGGACCGGACCGTGGACGAGGTCGGCGGGCAGGCCCCGCCGCCCACAGTCGCTCCTCTGGCCGGCAAGTCGCTGGACGAGGTCGCTGACATCGTCCAGGCTGCCAAGCCGGACCCGTTGGCCGTCAAGTACGGAGATCTTCCGCCAGCGGAGCGGTGGCAGGCCGCCGACCGCGAGCGCGAGTCGGCCGGCCCGTAGGCCTCGCGGAGCGCGACGCTGGGCTTGCCGGGACCTCGCCGGTGGCCGTAGCGGGCAGTCTCTGGGCAATAGCGCCGGCTCGGCCGTCGCGGGGGACGCGACCGACCAACCGCCTGGAACGACGAAACCCGCTTCTGGAGCGGGCTTCCGTACAGCGCGAGCGACCGGACTCGAACCGGCGACCTCCGGCGTGACAGGCCGGCGTTCTAACCAACTGAACTACGCCCGCTGGGGCCTAGGCAGGATAGCGGAGGCGGGCGGCGCGGGGACGCCGGAACG
>JAAYBF010000153.1 GCA_012718975.1 Solirubrobacterales bacterium
ACATCCGCCTCGCCGTCGGCGGCGCCGCCTGACCGCCTACACTCGGCGCACAGCGCCGGAGTAGCTCAGCTGGTAGAGCACTCGCCTTGTAAGCGAAAGGTCGTCGGTTCGAGTCCGACCTCCGGCTTGGCCTGAATCCCGCTCTGGGAGCGGGTTTGCGAAATCGGCGGTTGGGGCGGTCGAGGGGCTGATTTGGGGCGGTGGCCCAAACAGTGGCCCAATAGGGACGTCTTGGGAGCTGTAGAGAGCGCTCTGAGCGTCCCCGACGAGGGCGTCGAACGCGGCTCCGTGGGCGCGCTTGGAGCGGTCGATGAGCTGGGCGTAGACGTCCATCGTCATCTTGGAGTCGGCGTGGCCGACCTGGCGCTGGACGAACGGCACGTCGAAGCTTGTGGCGAGCAGCATGATCGAGACGTAGGTGCGCCGGAGGGTGTGCGGGGTGATGTGCGGCAGCGGCTGATGGCCGCGCTCGACCAGCCGGGCGCTGGCGCGCTCGGCGGCCGGGGTGATGATCCGGCTGCGGACGTTGCCGGCGTCCCAGCGGCGGCCGTCGCGGTTGCAGAAGAGGAGGTCGTCGGGGCCGCTGGGGTATCCGGCGCGGAGCTTGTCGGCGCGGTGGGCGAGCAGGATGTCGCGCAGGACCGGGGTGACCTCGACGTGGCGGACTCCGGTCGGGGTCTTGCTGTCGGCGATCCACAGCCGTGATGCCGCCGGGTCGTGGAGGCGCACGTCACGCTCGCGCAGATCGAGCGCCTCGGAGATCCGTGGGCCGGCGTAGGCGAGCGTGGCGCAGAGCGCGCGCCAGCCGACGCCGGCCTGGCCGTTGTAGGTCTTGCCGGTGGCGAGCATCGACATGGCGGCGGAACTCATCCCGAACTCGGCGCGTAGGGCGGCCTGCGTCTCGCCGGCGGCGAGGCGGGCGCGGATGTCGGCGACCTGTTGCGCGGTGAGCTTCGCGCGGCCGGTGGCGCGCGGCTCGGCGGCGATCTCGGCGGCCGCGTCGAGCAGGGCGACGAGCTGGTCGGTCTCCAGGAAGCTGCGGTGGGGCTTGGGGACCTTGACGCGCAGGCGCTTGGCGCGGGCGGGGTTGTCGGTGCGGAGCTTGTCCTCGATCGCGTCGTCGAGGATCTGGGCGAGCAGCCGCAGCATCATCTGGACGGACCGCTGGGAGAGGGGTCGGCGGGGCTGTCCGTTGGGGTGGCGGACCTTGCCGCCCGCATCGGCGATCCTGGCCAGCTCGTCGCGGTCGGCGAAGAGCTTGGCGCGGAAGCGGCGGCAGTCGGTGTCGGTGATCGCGGCGACCGGCATCCGGGCGAAGAACGGCAGCAGGTGTTTGGAGAGTCGCCAGCGGTAGTCGAGGTAGGTGCGGTCGCCGAGCGGGCCGTCGCCGATCTCGCCGGTGCGACGGCGCTCCAGCCACGCGGAGGCGTACTCGTGGAAGGTCGGGCCGTCGGCGTCTGCAACTTGACGGGTCGGCTCGGGCTCGTAGCGGGCGAGGATGTCGGCGACGGGGATGCCGGCCTGGAGCTGTGCGTGGATGTCGTCCAGCTCCCGGCGGCCGCGCTGACGGGTCCAGCCCTCGTCGTCGCGGCCGAAGACGACGCGGTAGCGCTCGCCCTGGTGGCGGAACCGGCCGCGGATGCTGGTCGCGCCGTCTGAGAGCTTGGTGGCGATGACCTCGCCCGTCGCTCGCTTGGGCATCAGGTCGCCCTCCCTGGGCGCACAGTACGTTGGTGAAGCATCGGGCTAGCTCCCGGTGTCACGGCCGGGGGCGTTGGCGCGCCGCCCGGCCACTTTGCTGGTCGAGCCATCCTAGCCCTCGTAGGGGATGAGATCGGGGGGATCGGCGGGCTTGCGCCGACGCCTGCGACCACGCTTCCGAGCGGCCTCCTGCTGCGGCCGGTCCTCGGCGGCGAGCCGGCGGCGCACCTCGTCCAGATCGAACCGCAGCCGCCCCCTTCCCCCACCCAGCCGAATCCCGCCGAGCTGGCTGGCGTGCGCGTAGACCCAGTGGCGCTCGACCCCCAGTTCGGTCGCGAGCGTTGCGGCGTCGACGTAGCGGCCACGGTGGCCAGGGCCGGCGCCGATCAGATCGGCTACCCGCTGGGCGATCTGCTCGATGTCGTCGGGGTCGAGGGGCACGCGGCTCCTAGTCGGAAACGTCGGCTACCGGCTCCTCCACCAGACGCACGACCGCCCTTTCTTTCCGGTCAATCACCAAAGGGTGCCATCCGGCATAGCCCGCAGAATGGCGGGACAGACTGCCATGGACATCCTGGATACAGATCTGATGCCCCGAGAGAGGAAGCTGCGCGCCCTGCGCAGTGGCGAGGTCGTCGGCGGGGTGTTCTGGCCGGCGGGCGACCCTGATCGTGAAACGCAGGGGTTCGTCCGCTGGGACCCGGATCGGGGTGCCAAGCTTGAGTTCGCAGTTGGCTCGGACGACTGGCCCTCATCCCGAGATCGCGGGATCTTGACGATCCACGGTGTGCTTCGAGATCTCGGGGAGATCACCCTCATGAACGCCCTCCCGACGAACTGGACCTTCGTTGACGAGGTGTACCGCCACGTCGCCCGGACCCTCGTGTTCGGCGCGCACACGACCCCACATCAGCGGTGGCCGAAAGCCGTCTATTCGAGCGGGCATCTCAGCGAGTTACGCCGCGACACCGGCTTGGTCCATTCTCCGTCGCGACGCCGATCAGCGCATCGCAAGCACCGGCTCGACGTTGTCGCGACAGAGACCGATGAAGTCTCCCTGCCAGGCGCACGGCTGACGTTCGGCGGATCGCGCCAGTCCGCCTTTGTCTACGGCCCGGACTGGGCCATCAGGACTCGGCAGGACTTGGCCATCGAGCCAACGCGACCACGGACACTAGGGCAGTACCGACACGACTTCGGCGAGCCGCTCGCCTCGCTCACGGCGCTCGTCGCCGACAACGCGGATGATGTGGTGCATGAGGTGCTCCTCGACCCGAAGGCAGGCCTTAGGGCCGAGGTCTGGGAGGCCGGGCGTTCGGAGCAGCCGAGGGAGTGGCTCACGAGAGTCCGGCCGATCTTTCATCTCGACGAGCTACCCGACTTCGAGCGAGCCGTGAAGCGATGGTGGAAGACCTATCGACTTACGTGGCCCGCGTTGAGCGTCTTCGCGTCCCAGTACTCCGACGGCCGCACCTTCTCCCCGTCCCGCTTGATCACCGTCTACTCGGCCCTAGAGGCATACGCCCGCGGACGACATGGGCATTGTGAACTCAAGCGACTGCGGGACTACGCGCGCATCGACTCGTCAGTGACGGGCTGCACGAATCCTGCCTTGACGGATCTGGGACGGTGCCGAGGCTATTGCGCGCACCTCGATAGCGCGAACGTATCCATGAGCGCTGACGAGGTTCTCGCTCTCCTTGTGCCTTCTACGAGGAAGGCGTCTGCTCTGCTTCAAGCCTGCCTGCTGCGCGAGCTGGGCTTCGACAAGGCCGAGTCCACCAGCAAGCTCGAAGGCCACTACGCGAACTGGCCGCTCGACTAGATGCGGTGAGAGTGCGCTACCAGCCCATGTCGTAGTCGTAGTCGCGGTCGCGGCTGGGTGGGTTGAGGGTCTTGTCGGCGAGGTGGAGGGCGTGGCGTAGGTCGGTGTGTTGTTGGCTGAGGGGGTCGGCGGGGGTGGTGTGTTGGTCGGGGTGTTGGCCGTAGTGGCGGTGGTAGGTGTCGAGGGTGGCGGCGGCTTGGTCCCAGGCGTCGCGGTCGGCGGGGTTGTCGGGCCGTGGCCCGATCCGCTCGTGGATCTCGGGTTGGGTGTCGAGTCCGAGGTGGTGGTGGGCGTCGTGGTGGGCTTGGTCGCGGCGGCTGGCTAGTTCGCGGTCTGCGGCGGCGGCCTCGGCGATGTGTTGGTCGTTCTGGTCGAGCCAGGCGTCGAGGTCGAAGCTGTCGGCTGCCTCGACCCGTTCGGCGAGGACCTCGCGCTGACGAGCGACCGCCCGTTCGATGTATCGGACGCGCTCCTGAAGGCCGGCGCGGGTTTGGCGGCGTAGGCGGCTGGTCGCGTCGAGCTGGTCGCGGGTCTCGGCGAGGTGCTGCTCTTGGCGGGCGATCACCTCGACGGTCTCCCGAACCCGCTCGGCGTCGAGCGCTCGGCGGTCTTGGGACGGAACCGCTCGCAGCAGACGGCGGCCTCTGTCTTGGATCGCGACGAGATCAGCGGTGGGCAGGTTCGCGAGGTCGGCGTCTGTCTCGGTGTGGTCGATCGCGAGGTGCTTGGCGCGCTCGATGCCGAGGGTGCGTTGCAGGTCGTCCCAGAGCGTCCCGTCGGCAGGAGCGGGCGCGTCCCGATCGGTGGTCTGGTGGTGGTCGGGTGCGTTGACGTAGAAGCGGGCCTGGTCGGTGTGGCGGGACGCGGCGACGTAGCCGAGCTCGCGCGCGAGATCCGGCGAAGCGAGAACGAACGTCTGCCGACACGTCATCCCTTGGGCCTTGTGGATCGTCATGGCGTAGCCGTGATCGACGTGACCAGCGGCGAGGTAGTCGGCCGGGATACGGACCGCCGGACCGCTGTCGAGCCCGACGGTCAGCTCACCCCGGCCGTGGTCGACTGCGACAACCGTGGCGCGGTTGCCATTGCGCAACAGATGGCGCCCCTCCTCGACGTGTGGGACGTGGCGGTTGCGTAGCGCGATCACCCGATCCCCGACCGCGAACCGCCGGCCGTCCAAGACCAGCGGCCGGGTGTCGTCCAGGTCGCCGGCGGCGATCCTGGTGGCCCGGGCGAGGTGGTTGAGGTCTGCGACCTCATGCCGGCGGCCGGCGAGCATCAGCGTCTCGTCCATCCCGTCCTGACGGGCAGCGACCCACCAATCAGCGACGAGCGTCCGGGCCTGGTGGTCGGGGCTGTCGCAGCGCACGAGGCGGCCGTGGTGGTCGTAGGCGGCGATCCAGTCGGCGATGTCGCCGTGGCGGAGCTGATCGAGCGCCTCGCGGTCCCACCCCTGGTCCTGGCGGTGGACCTCGGCCAGCTCGATCGCGCCGAGGCGGTCGGCGAGGCCTTTGAACGCGCCGCCGGCCTCGATCGCCGGAAGCTGACGCTCATCACCGACGAGGACGACTTTGGCGTCAGCGTGGGTGGCGTGGTCGAGGAGTCGGGCGAGGCGGCGGGTGTCGACCATCCCCGCCTCGTCCACCACCAGCACCGTCCGCGCAGGGAACTTCCAAACGCGGCGGTCGAGGTCTTGGAGAAGGCCGTGAACGGTGTAGCTGTCGATGCCCGCCCGCGCCCGCAGCTCATCCGCCGCCCGCCCGGCCAACGCCGCACCGATCACCCGGTGGCCGGCCTGCTCCCACAGCTCGCGGGCGGCGTCGATCGCGGTCGTCTTCCCCGTCCCAGCCTTCGCCCTGACCACCTCCACGCCGTTGCCGGACGTCACGAGCTGGCGAGCCAGCGCCTGCTGCTCATCGGACAACACCAGACCGCCGGGCCGCCGCTCGAACCGCGTGCCGTCGGCCAGCTCGACCTTCCCGGCGCCAGAGTCGACGCGGGCGGTGGCCTGGTCGACCATCCGCGTCTCGATCTCGACCATCTCCGGCGTCGACAACACCGGTTCGGGCCGCCGGCCCGGCGCCGCCGCAGCTGGTATCGCGACCACACGGTCGGAAGCGATCACCCGGCTTGCGGCGGCCTCGATCTCCGGGATCGACCCGCCGCCACCCTGACGGGCCGCCAGCTCACGCACGACATCGCGGCGCGCGAACGTCGACCGCTCCCTGGTCAACCCGTCCGCACCGACCAGATCGCCCGCAGGGGCGGCGAGCTGGTCGAGATCCCGCGGCCGGAACTCGGTCCGGTCCAAAGCGGCGTCGAAGCTGTCGCGGTCAAAGCCATGCTCTTGTGCGAGCGCCCGCCAACGCGCCCGCTCGGCGTCGAGGTCGAAGGTCTCCTTCGCCCGCCGCGTCGCCAGCGCGGCGATCTCGGCCTCCCGCGCTGACCCGCCGCGGCCGTCGCGGTCGAGCGCGTCAAGGATCTGCGACCGCCGCCGCGACAACGCCCTCGTCAACCCGGCCGGGACACCTACGACCTCGGCCGCGCCCTTCTCTACCGGACCCCACTCCACCCCTAGCTCGCGCGTCAGCCGCTCCCGCAGCTCGGCCTGGAACAGGTAGCCGGCGGTCAGCTTGTGCTCGTAGAGATCACGGGCGTCCAGCGTCCGCCAGCCATCGCCGACGCCCTCGGCCCGGCCGCAGCGGGTGAGGTTCGCGACAAGCACATGGACGTGGATCTGCGGATCGCCCTCCCGACTGAACCTGTGCGGGAACACCGCCGCGACGAACCCCTCCCCACGCAACGGCACCTTCCCGCCAGCCCCGGCACGGGACGTACAGGCATGGCGCTCGAGGTAGCCCAACGTCGCCGACGCCGCACCGTGCGCGGCCTCCCAGACCTTCCCGGCGACCTCCGGCCGACCGTGCTCCTCCGCCAGCGCCCACAACGTCGAGACCGACTTCGGAACCGCCATCTGCACATCGAACCCACGCACCGACCCAGCCCCAGGCACACGACCCAACAACTCCCCAGAGTCCGGATCGCGCCGCTCGAACAGCGCCTCCACCTCCCCCTCGCTGATCTGGCCCGAGAGCCCGAGCCGCCCAGCCCCCCGCCCCGCCCACTGGCCGGGCGCCTCGCCATGGCCCGAGTAGTAGTCCTCAGCACCCCGCGCCACCTGCTCGGTGTAGTAGCCCGGCGACCTGAACTCTCCGCCGCCCGAACCACCGATCTTGCCGACCGTGACCATCCCCCCACCAGACGCACGACCCCCAGATCCGTCTGATCCCGGCACGGAAGTGCATGTGTGTGGAGGTCTGTTGAGGCCGCCTGCCTAGATCTGAGGGAAGAGGGTCGGAAGCTGGCAGGGGCAGGCCGGTCCGTGGAACGGGTGTTGCGCGGTGGAGTGGAAGGGGCGAGGCGGGAGCGACTAGCGCAGTCGCCGGTACCGGTAGCCGTCTCGAATCTGCTCTGCGAAGTAGCGCCCGACGGACGTGTTCCCGCTGGTCATCGCCTCAAAGTGATGAGGCGGCACGCCGAGGTACTCGTACATCTCTCCCTGGTTGAACGTGACCTCTAGCGTCTGCGACTCCTCGGCATAGCCAACCCGCTTGATAGCCGACGAATCGACATCGACCCGCTTCACGGGACGAGGCTCCTAACGGCCGCCAGCAGACTCGAAAAGAAGTCAGGCGGTGGTCCGCATCGAGCCGCAGCCTGCCGATAGGCCTCCTCCGATTTCGGCTTGATTCCGAGGTCTCGGGCGACGGCGGTCCGGCCAGCATCTAGCTCAGGCCACAGCTCTTTGATATCGGCCTCAAGGTTGTCGCGGAAGTTTGCGCAGGACGACCTCACGTTCCGCTGCGGCCACTCATCCGCAGCCTCGCCGCAAAGGACCATCAGCCGCGCATTCGTGCGCCCCACACTTGCGACCTGAGCCTTTCGCGAGTCCTCCGTCACGCTCGTCTTGCCGACTAGGCGCTCATCCAGTCCTGCGTCGGCGTCGAACAGGACGAACGTTGGAATATCGAGCTGCTTGAGGATCGCGAGGGCGATGGGAAGGATGGACTTGCCCCAACACACCGCAACGGCGATGCCGTCGCGCTCAAAACCGCGATCACGCTCCGCGAGCGCCTCTAGTAAAGCGGCATCGGTTTTCCCCTCGCACAGTAGGACGGCGCGCGCGAAGACCGCCTCCTGCAGAGTTACGGCGAGCGTGTTGCGCACTTGGTCGCCAAGCTCTCCGTCCATGCCAGCCTCTGTGAGCGCCTGGGCAACAGCCGCCGGATCGGCGGCGGTGCTCCTGGTACTCGCATCCTCGCCTCGCCGAAACAGCCTCAGACTCTCGAAGAGAGTTCGCTGGACGAAATGCGCCGAGTGGGTGCTGTAGGCGATTTGTACCGTTCGGTGACCCGCCTCGTCGGCGTCGGTCGCCAACACACTTAGAGCTTGAGCGAGCGCACGAGCCTGCAAGGGGTGCTGATAAAGCTCGGGCTCCTCGATCGCCAGCATCAGTGTGCCTCGGCCCTCGGCCGCCTCATCGGCCTGATCGGTCTGCCCTACCGTTTCGGCAACCTCCTGCAGCAACGCGATCACCAATGCCCTCTGCAACCCGTGCCCCTGACGCTCAACGTCCGTGGCATGGCCTTCGCTCTCTCGAACGCGCACGATCGGACGTGCCTCCGGCGGGCGTAGAGGTAGCAGCTCCTCTCGAAGCTCGATGGAAGCGGCGGGCACGTAGTCCTGTACTCGCCGCGTAATCCCATCGGCGATCCCCTCCAGCGACTCGCGCCGCGCCGTGCCAATACGCGATGCGATCTCGTCTGCGGCCTTCCGCTGGAGTGCGGCTATCTCGTCTTTGGTCGCCTCATCCAGATCACCGATCGTCGCGAGCAGCCGACTAAGAGCGGAGTCGCGCCCGGCACCAAACGAGTCGGACGCATCCACAGTGGCATCGACCAGTACGTAATCGAACCGCTGACGAAGCGTAGACCCCCCGGCGAAACCGAACAGGTGGCTTGCATCCTCGGCGCGCAACTCGCAAAGATGCGCGTTCTCCATCTCGAAACGAGCCATGTCGCTCTCTACATCGGCGATCTTCGTCGGCATCGGCTCAGGAAGCGCGAACTCACCCGACTCGACGATCTCGCGATAGGCCCTCTTGCGGTCAACGGCACCGGATGCCTCTCGTACCTTGTCGAAGGCGGGGAGAACGAGAGCGGAGCCCGAGAGCTTGGGCGCCTGCCCATCACGCCAAGTCCGCGTGAACGTCGTTGTCTCGCCGGTGCCGTAGCGACCGAGCACCGCGCGGTCAGCCTGATCAAGAGCCCCAAACGTGACGGCCACGAGGATCTCTTCAGCGTCTGCGCTGCCCCGGAAGAGGTCCTCCGGGTCGGGGGGCCGCTCGTTGATGCACCAGTCGATCGCCCGGAGCATTGCCGACTTCCCAACTCCACCGCTGCCGATCAACGCCGTCAGCTCGTCGAAGTCGACCGTCAGATCCCTGATGCATCTAAACCCCTTGACATGAACCCGCGTAAGCCGCACTAGCCCCCCGATCTGCGCTGATCTGCGCCAAGACCTTGATCGCGACGAAAGAACCTAGCGGACGCTACAGACCTCGTCGTACACCCGCGCGGGCGGAGGTCCTGAACCAAGCCACCACCTCACTGATCGCCTATGGCGCTCCGGCCCTCGACCGTGGAAGGTCCAGGGCCGGATGGCCGCGGCGCGCAAGACCCCCGATCAGATTCGCCTCGGCAAGGCGGTCCGCCACGTCCGCTCGCAGGTTGGGATGACCCAGGAGCAGTTGGCGAACAAGATCGACATGCACGCGACCTACATCTCCGACATCGAGCGCGGCGCGCGTAATCCGAGCTGGGCTGCGATCGCCCGGCTGGCCAGGGGTATGGGCGTCGGGGTGGCCGAGATCGCCTCGGCCTACGACCGCCGGGCCAAGTAGTCGTCGCGGCGGGGATCGCCCGGCGGGTGCCAGCCGTGCTGGCGGGTCGGCAGGAACTCCATGTAGAAGAGCTGGCGCACACGCTCGCGCCCGATGCCGTAGAGCGCGCCGACCTCGGCGAGGGTCATGCCGCGCAGGTAGGCCTGATACATGTCCTCGGTGCGCTCGGCACGGGCTCGGCGGCGCTGCCAGCGGTGGCGCTCCTTGGGCGTCAGGTGTGGGGGCGACCCTCCATCGGACCTCACTGATCGCCTAACCTAGCACACCTTCACTCATCGCCTATGGTGCTCGGGGGCAGGGGCCGCGACCGTTCCCGCCGATGCCCCGCGACTCCCGCCAAGCACGGCTCGGCAAAGCGATCAAAGCCATCCGCACCCAACACGGCCTCACCCAAGAGGACCTAGCCTCCAAAGCGGGCCTGCACCCCACCTACATCAGCGACATCGAGCGCGGCGCACGCAACCCCAGCTGGGACGTCATCGCCCGACTGGCCGAGGGCATCGGCGTTCCAGCGGCGAGGATCGCAGAGGAGTACGACCGGGGCTCCGATTGATCGCCCGCGCTGCGCGCGCCGGTCGCTGACCTCCACAGCGCGGCCCACCGCCATCGCATCTTGACCTCTGGGGACGAGCCGCGGGACGTAAGCGACGTGGACCGCGGCGGACAAGCCCCACAGGCAGAATGGCCAACATGGAGGAGCCGCCACGGAAGTACTTCTCTGAGCGTCACGGACGCGGGCCGACGGCCGAGCCCGTTTCATTCGAGACGCTACGACGACTCGTTATCAGCGCGCTAGACAGCCTGCGTGAGCAGGGCTACATGCAAGAGGCCTTCGGAATCGAGTGCGTCGACGGAGACTCAGACGGCACGCTCGGCTCCGATCCCGATGCCTACTTCCTTCGCGTGATCATGCGAGAAGGCGTCTGGCCCTACTGGCGTAGTGGCCAGGAGTTCCGGCCGCGGGGCGCCCCTCCCGAGGCGTCCCAGGCGCCGTTTGAGTCGTGGGACCTCGACACGTTGTTTGACGTTGTCGAGGTAATGCATGACCTGATCTCGAAGCCCATTGAAGGCCGCTACCACAGCTTCAATGAGTGCGGTTGGCACTACCAGACGTTCGACAAGATCGAGGGGCAACAGGTCTTTCGAAACGAGATGAACCGTGTCCTGCGACTGGCTGATCCGCCTTTCGAGCTCAATGAGGAGGGGCATCTTGTGGAGCGGGCACCGACTGAGTTTCGCCAGCTCCTTGAGGCGCCCGTTCCCCCTGGCACAGAGCACGACCTCATCACGTCCAGAATCGATGCGGCCACAACTCGCTTCAGGGCCCGCGGCGCGAGTCTCGATGATCGACGCCATGCCGTCCGAGATCTGGCGGACGTACTTGAGGCGCTGCGACGGGACATGAAGAACGTGATGCTAAGCAAGGACGAGAGCGAGCTGTTCAACATCGCGAACAACTTTGCGATCAGGCACAACAACAGGCAGCAGCGCGGTGACTACGACCGTCTGATCTGGCTTCGGTGGGCTTTCTACGTCTATTTGGCGACGATCCATGCGGTCCTGCGTGTGCGGGCTCGCGAGCGAGCGCGCTAGCAAGCGCCCGACAGGCGCACCCGTCGACAGCCCGACCCTGGCAAGAGAAGCGCTCCCCGTCAGGCCGCAGCCAACCCCGGAGCCAGCTCGGCCGCGCTGGCCTCGACCTTCTCCGGGATCGTGACGACGAGCCGTTGGTCGCGGTCGATCAGGCGGCGGGCGCTGATGAGGGTCAGGCCGACGATCTCGTCGGTGCCGGGGGCGAAGCGCAGCACGTGGCCCTCGGGGGTCTCCTCGCCCTCGGCCGGCTGGGGCTCGCCACGGTGGAGGTAGAGCACGTCGCTCTCGGCGTCGTAGTCGGCGTGGTCGAAGACCAGAGGCCCGATATGGATGTTCACGGTGTCCACTGCTTCGGGTCCTTTCGAGTCGCGAGCGCGGTGATCACGCGGCCCGGCTCCTGCTCATAGCTTACGACCACCAGCAACCACCGACTGGGACCGACCCGCCGCCGGTAGTAGCGGTGCCGGCCGACGATCGGATCGGACTCCGAATGGTCCGGCGACTGGACCGTGTCGGCCACCAGGTCGAGCCCGTCGACCAGCTCGGGATGGTCGCGCAGGATCTTGCCCTCCCAGATCCGCGCGAGCACGACCACGACCCGACCGTCGGGATCGGTCGTCCGCGCGAGGATCGAGTCGGGAGCGGCCACCGCCCTACCCTCGCCGCTCACGCGGACGGCACGCCCTATTGGGCCACCGACCCCCGCCAGTGGCCCAATAGGCCACAAAACCCCTGCAAACGCCTTCGCGCTCGCGCCCTCCGCGCCGGCGCCCAAAACGGCTCATTTGCGGGGCTTTTGTCTCCTCTTGCGCCGCTTTCGGCCCTGCCTTGTAAGCGAAAGGTCGTCGGTTCGAGTCCGACCTCCGGCTTGGGCGGCCTCAGGCGTGAAGCCCCGCCAGACCGCCGCTTCCTCGCCGCTCAGCTGCCAACCCGCCGTTTCCTGCGCATTGCGCGGCCAACGTCGGATCGGCCCCAAACGGGCCGGAAAACGTCGGGGCCGATGCTCAGGCTGGCGCCCGCGCGTCGAAGTAGAGCATCGGGCCGCGGCGTTCGAGCGCGGTGACCGCGAGACCAGCGGCCGCGAGGTAGGACTCTGTCTCCGCAGCGGTGGCGACGTTTCCGAAGTCGCCGAGTCCAGGCCGGATCAAGAGCCGCTGACGGAGGCTGTCACTGCCCCGGACGAACGTGCAGCCGACCAGCCGTCCGCCTGGCGCGAGGACGCGCGCCGCGTCCCCGATCGCCGCAGCGGGATCGGGAAAGCGGTGCAGCCCCCAGAGCGACAGGAAGAGGTCGGCGGTTGCGTCGGGCAGCGGGATCGCCGCCGCTTCGCCGCGGACGCACTCAATGCCGTGTAGGCCGAGCGCTTGCGCCCCGCGCGCGGACACGCGCCAGCATAGACGGTGATAGGTCGACCGCGACGTAACGCACGTCTGGAGGCGGCGAGAAGAGACTGAACGCCACTCCAGCGCCGCAGGGGCAGTCGACGATCGTCCGGCCGGTATCGATCTCGGCGATCGCGGCCATGCGGTCGTAGTAGGGGCCGAGGTCCCCTCCCCACACCAGCTGGCTGATCCGCCGCGCCAGCCACGGCCGGCGCATGTAAGCGCTGTAGAAGCTGCCGAACGCCGATGCGTAGAAGTCGTCGCGCGCCACCCAGCCGCCACCCTAGACGCGCACACGGCATTACGGTGTGTCGATCCACCGCCACGGGGACGACATCAAGACACGTCACACCGCCGCCGCGCGGGACCTCACGGCCAGCGGCCAGCGCGACGCCCCGGTCGAGATCGTCGACTACGACCCCACCTGGCCCGACCGCTTCGCCGACGAGCACGCCCGCCTCCAAGCGCTGCTGCCGGACGCCGAGGTCCACCACATCGGATCGACTGCGGTCCGAGGACTGGCCGCCAAGCCGGTGATCGACGTGATGGCGCTCGTCGAAGACCTCGACCCGCCAATCCCAGCGCTTGTCGAGCAGGGCGGCTACGCCTACCCGGCCGCCTACAACATGACGCTCGACCGTCGGCGCTGGCTCTGCCGCCCCTCCGCGGAGCACCGCACCCACCACCTTCACCTCATCCTCGACCGGCCCCTCCTCGATCGCCACCTGCGCTTCCGCGACCGCCTCCGAGCCGACCAAGGCCTGCGCGACCGCTACGCCGCGCTCAAGCTGGACCTCGCCGCACGTCACCCCACCGACCGCGAGGCCTACACCGCAGCGAAGTCCGCGTTCGTGGAGCAGAACTCCTGCTGACCGGCGCCGGTCGACATCACTGCGCTCGGGCGCCGGGCTGGGCAACTCCTGATTCCCCGCCAGCCATTCGCAGGGCGTCGTCGACGTTGTCGAACAGCAGGATCGCCGCGCGGTGGGCGAGGTGGGGGTCGTCCCCGAGGAAGAGCTGGGCGAAGCTGCGGATGGAGTCGGTGATCTCTTGTTGGGCGGAGGTGCGGCCGTAGTCCTCGGCCCAGCAGACGAGGCATTGGTCGAGCAGGACCGGTTGATCATGGGCGCCGCACCCGCGGCACGGCCCGGGCGCCACGTCGAGGCGGTCGGTGGGCTCTACCCCTCGTCGTCGGTAGAGCCAGTCGCGGAAGTCTTGGCGGGCGGGTAGAGACATTCGGAGCCTGGGTATCGGACGTGGTGAACCGGGCCGCGCGTTGCGGCACGTCGAGACCAAACAGGACGGGTGGCGGTCGGGCAACCCTGCGACGGAGCTACTCTCGCCGGCACTACCTGCGAACCGCTGGGACCGCTTGGGCGCGGCGAACGGTTCCGAGGGTCGGCTCGACCCTCACGGCGATCCGGCCGGGGATGGCGAGCATCCCTAACGCAACGGCTGTGACGAGGCAGAACGTACCCGCGGCGACGAGTACCGCCGCCGTGTAGAACACAGGAAAGCCGGTGATGGTCTCCAGCGCGCGGCTGAGCAGGAGTTGTCCGTAGAGGCCGGCGACCGCGCCAGCGCCGCATCCGGCGGCGACCACGATGAGGCTCTCGAACAGCAACGCCCGCCAGAGGGTGCCGTTGGAGAAGCCCTGGACCTTCAGGCGCGCAAGCAGCGGCCGGCGTTGCCAGATCATTCCGGCCATCGCGGTGGTCATGGCGAGGACCGCCGCGACGAGAACCAAGATCGCGATCTGGGTGAGGCGAGTGAGCCCGTCGCGCGACGCGGCGTAGTGGACGGCCTGGCGCTCGTCGCGGGTCTCGACTTGAAAGGCGCGTCGCGTTCCAAGTGCCTCCTGGATCTGGGGCTTGACAGCGTCAGGGGCGGTGCCGGGATCGGTCTCGATGTGCAGGGCGCTGGCGGCATCGGTGTTCCATGCACTGGCGTAGTCGTCGGCGTTGAGGAGGATCGATCCGGGCGACCATCCGAGGTTCGTCGACACTGCGGCGACCCGCATCCGGGTCGGTCGCGGAGAGGGGATCGTGACGAGATCGCCAACGCTCGCGTCGAGGCTGTCGGCGATGGTCTCGGAGAGCACGGCCCAGCCGCCGGCGCGCACGCGGCGCGCGGCCTCGTCGGCGTCGCCCTCGCGGATCTGGGTCGGGGGCACGAGGTGTCTTGCCTCACGTGGTGGCGCGACGACCCAGGCCCGCTTGTCCCCGACGTCGAGCAGGCTCCCGCGGTAGAGCCGCACGCCACGGACGCCGGGGAGGTCCTCGATCTGTGACGCAGCGTCGCGCGGATCTTGGAACGGGGTCGTTGCGAGCACGTTGGGAGCGTCGGGGAAGGTGACCCAGATGTCAGCGTTGCCGACGTTGTCGCGCGTCGAGGCGTCCAGCCCGCGCTGCAGGTCGGCACGAGCGCCGGTGATCGACACCGTCGCGAAGACTGCGAGCGCGCCGGTGGCGGCAACGGCGATCGTTCTGATCTCCCGGACCCGTGACCGCAGCTCGACGGCGGCGAGCGGCAGCGCGGGGGTGGACATGGAGCGGGTGAGGCGTGTCAGGAGCCTCGATCCGAGATTGAGCAGAAGCGGCAGGGACAGCAGCAGCCCGACCGTAAGGGCGATCAGGCCGGCGATGGCCATTTGCGGCGCGGCGACGACGATCACCGACGCGACCCCGAAGGCGACGGCCGCCGCGAGCGTCGCCCACGTGGTCCGGTCTGCCCTTCCGGCCGCGGACCGGCCCGTGCGCGGGGTTGGCGGGAGAGCCTCGCGCAGCGGCGCGAAGACCGCGACGTAGGCGGCGACGATCCCCGCCACGCCCGCGACGAGCACGGCGGTCCACGTCACCGCTCGCTGGTCGCCGATCGAGAAGGTGAACGCGAGGTAGTCAGGCACGTCGTCGAACATGTGTCGGGAGACGAGGTCGCCGAGCGCCAAGCCCAGGACTGACCCGGCGATGCCGAGCGCAAGCGCGTCGAAGAGCAGGACCTGGCGGATCTGTCGACGGGCGAAGCCCGAGAGCTGCAGCTGCTTGATCAGACCTCGTCGGTAAGGCGTGGTCAGCAGGACCGCCGACAATCCGAACAGGAACCCGACCAGGGCGGAGAGCATCGAGAAGAGCGTCGTGGACTGCTTGGTCGGCGTCGCGGCCGCCTCGAAGACCTCGATGTCAGCGTTCGCGGCGCGGACGTTGAAATCGCCGTCATCGAGTCTGCGAAGCGCATCGGCGACCTGCCCCTCGGCTCCCGGCTCGGTCTGGACGAAGATGCGAGTCACGCGGTCCTCCAGGCCGCTGATCGTCTGCACGTACGGCAGCGGTGCGAGGATGACCGGGCTGTCCGCGATGGCGCCGACATCGCGCTCGGCGAGCGCCACGCCGATCGGCACTCGCACGATCCGGGCCTCGGTCTCGATCCGGAGCGGCGCCCCGAACGATATCCCGAGGTCGCGGGCGATCGGAGCGGGAACACCGACGATCTTCTGGCGGCCGATGGCGGTGACGGTGTTCCGGTTGATGTCCGTGAACGGCCGCAACAGCGGGCCCGCGATGCGCGCGAAACGCGGGTCCGAGCCGATCATCAGCACTGATCTCCGGCCCTTCGGGCCAACTATGTTCACGCGAGACTCCAAGACCGGGGCGGCAGCGACGACACCGGCTGTGCGTTCGACCCTGGTCAGGATCTGCTCGGGGAATCCCTCGGGTCCGCGTGCCGACATCTGGAGGCTCGCCGTCTCGCCAACGACGCCTTTGGTGAGGGTCGTCATCGCACTGGTGAGCGTCGTGTTCGCGACCAGTGCGGCGAAGACCAGCGCTACACCCACCGCGATCCCCAGCACCGCCAGGAGCTCATGGACGAGCCGCCGGCGAACGCGGACCACGTAGAAGCGTGCGAGGGATGCGAGCAGGACCATCAGACCTAGCTGCGTCGAGGGGCCACAGCGCCGTTGGACTGCGGCCCGTAGGCGGTCAACCGGCCGTTGCTCAGTTCGTGCGCGGTATCGGCGAACGCGGCTGCCGCAGGGTCGTGGGTGACCAGCAGCATCGCGACATCGCGCTCGTCGCACAGCGATGCGAGCAACGCGAGCACCTCCTGACTGCGTTGGATGTCGAGGTTGCCGGTCGGCTCGTCGGCGAGGATCAGGCGCGGCTCGGTCGCCAGCGCACGCGCCAGCAGGACGCGCTGGCGCTCGCCGGCCGAGAGCTGATCGGGGTGGTTCTTGAGCCGGTCGGCGAGCCCCAGCCGCTCCATGATCGGGGTCACCCTTCGCCGGGCCTCGCGGGCCGAGCACACGCCGATCAACTTCAGCGTCGCGTTCTCGATCGCCGAGATCCCGGGGATCAAGTCGAGCGACTGGTTGATGTAGCCCAGCTGCCGTTTGCGGTAGTGAGACGCCTCCTGGTCGTCAAAGGTCGCCGTGTCTCGGCCGTCGACGAGAACCGCGCCGGAGTCGGGCGGCATTATTGCGGCGATGATGTTCAGCAGCGTGCTCTTGCCCGATCCGGACGGCCCGTAGAGCGCGACCAGCTCTCCGGGCTGCACCGACATCGAGATCCCGTCGAGGACGGTGAGCAGCTCCCCGCCGCCGCTGGCGTAGGTCTTTGCCAGCTGCCGCAGCTCGAGCACTACGCGAGGCGCGTTGACAGGTCGACGACGTTGTCGTTGCCCGGCGTGATGAGGTGCCCGCGGGTGAGCAGACGGGCGTCGACCTGGAGGATCTCCGGCGTGTCGGGAGTAGTCATGAGTACGCCGATGCCGTCGTTCTCGGCCGAGGACCGAAGCAGGCTCATCACGTAGTCGCGGTCCAGGGCACCGAGGCAGGCCGTGAGGTCGTCGATGACGAGCAGCTCTGGCTCGCGGACGAGCGCGTGCGCGAGGGCGATGAGCACTCGGCCCGAGTCGGATATCTCGTCCCAGACGCGGTCACGACAGTCGCCGACGCCGAGCTGGGTCAGGCTCGTGGCGGCCCGGCGTCTGGCGGCCCCTGGGCTCATCCGTCCGTAGAGCGGGATCGCGACGTAGTCGATCGCGGAGAGGTCCTGGATGTGTGGCGCGTCGCGCTCGGCGAACGCGATGCGCTCGCGGTGGATCTGCGCGAGCCGGTCCGCCTCTAGGGCCGCGAGGTCGGCCCCCTGGAAGAGCACTCTGCCGTGGGTCGGGCGCTCGAAGCCGGCGGCGATCCTCAGCAGAGTCGTCTTGCCGCTGCCGCGGCTGCCGTAGATCCCGACCAGCTGGCCGGGATCGATCTCCAGCGAGACGTCCTTGAGCACGGACATCGACGAGGCGCCACGGGTATAGACCCGGTTGACGGACTCCAGGCGAAGCAGCGACACGGCCGCTACCCACCCGTTCGCTCAGTCGCGGGGAGCAATCCGTCGAGAAGCTCGCAGACGTAATCGAGCCAGTCGATCCGCGCCCGCAGCGTCCGCGCACGCAGATCGAGGAGCATCCCCTCCGCGGTCGCGCCCCACGGACGATCGAGCGCCTGCTCGATCGTCGTAGGGGACGGCTGTCGCATCGCCGCGAGCTGACTCCATGCCGCCTCGAGCTGAAGTTCTGCCGCCCGGAGGATCTCCTGGCGATCCTGTGGCCGAGAGACCGCGATCTTCGCCAGCAGCTCGTCACGGATGGTCGGCTCGGCGGTGGGGCTCGAGATCCACCGCTCGAACTGCTCCACACCCTCAGGGGTCGCTCTGAAGAAGACCCGCCGCGGACCTCTAGGTGAGGTCCCCTCCCGTTCCTCGACGACCTCGATCCAACCCTCGTCCTCGAGCCGTTCCAAGACCTTATACGTCGCTCCGTCTGACACACCGAGAGACGTGAGCAGCTCAGCCGCCTGCGCCTGAATCCGATAGCCGTAGGTCGGTCGCTCGATCATCAAGCCCAAGACCGCGTGCTTGGTCGATGGGTTAGCCAAACCTCCTCCTCCCTCCTGTACGAGCGTGTCTCGAACGGGTGGCGATGACCGTAGCCCATCCCACCCGCCGCTAGCAACAACCAGTCGCCGGACCCTTCGCTGGGATCACCGGCCAGCGTAGGCTGGCCCGCGGGATGTCACGGGGCGCCACCGGCGATCCGAGGTCGCTCTCGCCTGCTCTGCTTCAGGCGTTGCTGCGCGCTGCCTGTCGCGAGCTCTCATGGGGGCTGCCCAACGTCGCACGCGAGCTGGACCAATGGCGAGAGCGCGCCCGCGCGATCCCCGACCGAACACTGCGCACAGACGCCCTGGACGCTCTCCGGCACAAGCGCACCAACACCGACGGCGCCGCGGTCTTCGCGACGCTGCTTACCGCCCGCAACGTCGAGGTCCTGCGACTGCTGGCCGTCTACCAGGCCCTGTGGGACTACCTCGACAGCAGCGTCGAGCGTCATCCGACAGAGGCCAACGGTCGCGAACTGCACCTCGCGCTCGTCGAGGCGCTGGAGCCTGACGGTCGCCTGTCCGACTACTACCGCCATCACCCCTGGCGCGACGACGGCGGGTACCTCGTGGGGCTCGTCCAGCACTGCCGTCACTGTTGCAGGCAGCTTCCGTCCTACCCCGCGGTGCGACCGACAGTCGTCCGGGAGGCCTGGCGCGCGCAGGTCCAAGCCCTGAACCATCTCCCCGCCAGAGCCGACCGCGACGGCGCACTAGCGGAGTGGGCCTCGAGCGAGTTCCCCACTCCCCAACCCGCCGAGTGGTTCGAGATCACAGCGGCGGCGAGCGCGTCGCTCGTGATCCTGCCGCTGCTCGCCCTCAGCGGCAGGACCCAGCTGACCGACGACGATGTCGAGCGCACGCGCGCCGCTTACTGGCCCTGGGTCACTATCGCCACGACGATGCTCGACAACTACGCCGACCAGGACGAGGACGAGGTCAGCGGCAACCACAACTACTTCAGCCACTACTCGACGGCCGCCGTCGGAGTACGCCGGGTCAGCGACGCCATCGACCGCGCGACCCGCAACGTCATGACCTTGACCCACGGTGAGCGCCACCTGGTCATCGTCGCGTCGATGATCGCCATGTACCTCAGCAAGACCAGCGACCGAAACGCCGCCAGCATCGCCGAGCGCCGCCAGCTCGCACGCGCGGCGGGGCCGCTCGTCGCCTTACTGGTGCCGATCCTCCGCCTGTGGCGACTCGCCTACGGCGTCGCCTCCCGCTGACGACTGGCGGTCATCCCCACGGCAGTAGTTCCCTCGCAGGCATAGACACGCCGCCGTACCACACCTAGGGTGCAGCCCGTCCGACCTCGCGTGACATCCCAATGATCGCGACAACGGGCTCCTGCCCTCCGGAAGATTGGGGCAGTGGTGAGGGAGGGCGGGGCCCCCAACGGCCCCGCCCTCTCCACCAGAGCACGACCACGACGCACACCATCGTGATCTCCACAACTCCCGACCAGGCGACATGAGAGAGGCCCGCGACCGAACCCTCCCGCGGGTGTCGCCGACAGGAGCCGCTCGGTGGCGGCCCGAGCCCAGCCCTCCGGGCCGGGCCGCCACCGCAGCGAGGCACCCGCTGCACGGATAGGTCGCAAGCGATCCATGCATGTGCTCCGACTAGACGCGATCACCGCCTCACGCTCGGTGGACCGGCACCAGGCAACCACACTGCACGACATCTCTCTCGACGTTCGAGCCGGCGAGCTCGTCGGTATCTACGGCGCTCGCGGCAGCGGCAAAACGACCCTCCTCCAGGTAGCCGCAGGGCGACTGAAGCCAACCCGCGGCACCGCGACCTTCGCGGGGCGAAGCGTCACCCGCCAACACGAGCGAATCGCTCTGGTCACCCTCAACCCGCCGCCACTCGCGGACCTGCCGATCGAGGTCCACGTCGCGCTCCCCCTCCTCGGCCGCGTCGGCCATCGTCGCGCCCAGCGCGCGGCCAACGAAGCGCTCACGAAGGTCGGCGCCGCCGGTAGCGGACAACTCTGCTGGTCGGATCTACCCGCGAGTGAGCGCCCGTTGGCGCTACTCGCCCACGCCCTCGTGAGACAGCCCCGCGTCCTACTGACAGACGACATCACCCGAGGTCTTGGCGCGACCGACCGCCGCCACCTCACCACCCTGCTGCGCGAGCTCGCCGAGGACGATGAACTCGCCGTCCTCGCGGCGGTCTCGGACCCCTCGGCCTTGTCCAGTGCCCACCACGTCGCCTTCCTCACCCAGGGCCGCCTGATCGACGGCGACGACCCCGCCGCACACGACCAGCAGGGCGCATCGTGAACGACCTTGCCTCCCGGAGTCACCGGCCCTCGATAGCCGAAGCCCCGACCACGACACATGACCCAGGCATACCTATGAGAGGGCCCGGACAACCGGAGCAAGTAGAGGCCTGGGACTCCATGATCATCAACGCCTACCTGGCCCGAACGAGTTCGCCGCACCCACTAGCGCTCAGGGAATGCGCGACCACGATTCAGGCGTCCCACATTCGCCGGCTCGTCATCGTGGTATCGGACCTTGCCGTCCGCTCGTCAGCCCAGATCGGACCGGCCCTCGCAGCCTTGAAGAGCAGCGTCATGCGAGACACCGCGCTGAGCGTCGCGCTCAACCACTACCTCCCGATCCTCCCACGGCCTTCTCGGCCCGTAGACGGTCAGTTCGCCGACCGCATCTCCGAGCGCATCCTCACCGGACTGATCCTCCGACGGGATTCCGATGGGCTCAGTGCCCTTACGACGCTGCCGTTGTCACTGCCACGGAGTGTCCAATCACAACTCGACCGGGAGGTAGGCCGCGTGCTCGCCGAAGTCGACCTGACCGACGTCGAGCGAGGGAGCGAGGACTTTGCGGCCGATGTCCGATCCTCGATCGTCGAGGCCATCGCCGCCGAATGGATGCACCAACGCGCGCTCGCCCTCCACACACCGATCGGACGAGACCACCTGACGGAGCGACTCGCGACTGTCCCGTCCGAATTCGTCGCCGTCGAGCCAAGGCCGCCCGAGAACTAGTCGGGCAGGCGCAGGTCGCCTATCTCCTGGTCTAGTTCATCGAAGCGGTCCGTTAGTTGCTCCCTATCAGACTCGGGCAGCACGTTCCTAGCGTCATGAGTCGGACAGTTCCACGCCGTGGCAGACTGGCATTCGATGGCCAAGAACCCCGCCCAACGGTCTTCAACAGTGCGCGTCGCGCGCGACGGAGGTCAGGCTTCGGCCAAAGTCCGCCAGGCGGCGACGAGAGCCACGGCGACGGCCACGAGACAGACCGCCGCTATGAAGACCAAGCGCGCCTCCGCGCAGCAACGGCTTGCACCTTAGGGACGGGCGGGCGAATGGCGAGCCGTCCTCTCTTTGTTCAGCACTGGATCGGGGCCGCGGGCACAACGGCGGCAGCCGAGCGCCGGCTCGGCGCTACGAGCCCGGGCCGTGTGCGCTCGCTGGAGCGGGAAGCGTGTCGAGCAGCGTCTTCGGCAACCGCGTACTGGCGTCCCACACCTCGATGGCCACAAGGCGGTGCGTCTCGCGGTCGTAGTCGCGCAAACTACCGGCGACTCGCTCACTCACGACGTCCTCGGAGTCCCCGGTCGGAAACCACGCGATATCTGCCGCCTCGTCGTAGTACGCGTAGGCCATGCCGGTCAGGGTAGCTGTCGCCTACCGGCTCATAAGGCCAGAGCCCTCCTCAGCCAGGACGATCAGCTACGCGTCATCAGTCGGCGCTAGGCGGGCTGACCGGTGCGATGCTGGTCCTCAGGAGTTGCAGAAGCGGGATCGGGCCCCTGGCCAGCTCGCCCTCTGCGCGCAGCAACTCGACCCGCACGCCGCGTGGGTCGGCCGTCGGCAGCTCCACGACGAAGAACCGCCCGGCGAGACCTGCGGGTCCGTCGATGGCTCGGGCGGAGGTCTCGGTGACATCGACATCGACATCGACGAGCCGCACCCGATCGACGTCTTCGGGCAGCGTCCCGAAGAGCAGCGGACGCGAGCTTCCCTGTGGAGCCGTTCCCGCGTTGAACTGGCCGAGCTCGATCCCACCGCAGATCTCGGACGTGCCCAACAGCCGCGATGCGGACTCGATCTTCAGCGCCAGGCACGTGTGCGGCCCGTTGCGGGCGGTGCTGAGCAGCCAAGTGCGGTCCGAGGACGCTGTGCCCGAGGCGATGCCGGCCCGGTCGGCGAGTCCGACCAGTCCAGCGCTCCGATCGCCGGAGATGTCGATCAGGCCGGTCACCGCGGCGACCGCCCCAGCGGACGCCAGGCAAAGGCCGACCGCGGCGACCGCCAGCCCGGCGCGTCCCGCGTGGCGACGGCGGCGACGCCCCGCCGCCTCACCGGCGCTCAGCTCGGCGAACTGGCGCTCGAGGTCGTCGAGGAACTCAGGATGACGGCTGGACATCGGCTCCCTCGCTGTCGAGGTGGTGGGCAAGGTGACGCAGTCCGCGGGCGACCCGCGTGCGGGCGGCGGGCTCCCGGACTCCGAGCGCCCGGGCGACCTCTGGATAGGACAGCCCCTTCACCACCCGCAGGGCGACGGCCGAGCGCTCCTTCTCGCTGAGCCGCTCGAGCGCGGACGCCACGGCGCCCCGCAGGGCATCGAGGTCCGCGAGCGCCACGGCGCGGTCGAGGTCGTCGTCGGCGATGTCGCCGAGCTGGATTCCGAGCCGCCGGATCGCCTTGCGCTCCGCCCGCCCGCGCCGCCAGTAGCGGCTGAGCTGATGGCGGGCGATGCCGTAGAGCCAGGCGATGGCATCGGGATCGCGGCGGCCGTGACGCCGATGACGGTGTTCGAACGCCTGGGCGAACGTCTCGGCCGTCAGGTCACGGGCCACCTCGACATCGATGACGCGCCGGGCGAAGAACACGAACAGCGCGCCGGAGTGGCGCCGGTAGAAGTCCGGGAAGCTCTCGGCCGGGGTTCCAGTCTCTCGACCGGGCGTATCGGTGGTGGCCTGACCCATTCACCCCGTTACGTGCCACCGCCGGCGCTTCTGTGACATCGCCGCCGCGGCGCGGCGCCGATCAGCGACCGATCACGACCGGCGTGCCCACCGGCACGCGGTCCATCAGCGCTCGCAGGTCGTCGTCGGCGGCCCGCAGGCAGCCGGCGGAGGCGGCCGCTCCGATCGTGTCGGGGGCGTCGGTGCCGTGGATGGCCATGCGGTTGCCGCCGGTCCACCCGGCCGGGAGGTTCGGCTGGGTGGCGGAGAGAGCCAGGACGCAGCAGCCGTAGTAGGGGCCGTAGGCGGTCCCGTCGAGCTTGTCGGTGACGGCGAAGCGTCCCGTCGGGGTCGGCGACGACGGCGTTCCGATCGCGACGGTGATCCTCCGGACCGGGCGGCCGTCGCGGCGCAGGAGCAGCGTGCGGTCGGACAGGTCGGCGTGCAGCGACCAGCGGGTCCGCTCGATCCGGACCGCCCCGCCGCGCGCGTCAACCCAGCCGAGCGTGCCGTTGGGAAGGTCGGGGACCGTGACGCCGAGCCAGCGGCCCCGGCGCTCCACCACCCCCAGCCGGCGGGCGGTGCCGAACTCCGTCGTCGCGGCGAGCCGCAGCGCGACCCGGCCGCCGGGACGGTCGCGGACCGCGACGGCGTCTCCCGTCACGACGGCGATCGCCGCGCGGGGCGGCGCCGTCTGACGCGCGGCCGCCCGCCGCGCCGCCGCAAGGGCGTCCTGGGCCTGAGCCGTCCGAACGCGAGCCGCGGGCGCGACGACGGCGTCCCCGCCCCCGCTCCCGGACGTGAACGGGCCGTCCGCGACATCAGTTGCCTTGGAGGGCTCGCCCGCCGCCGACAGCGCGGCTGGCCCGCCGCCGACCGCCAGCGCGGCCGCGGCCGCCGAGGCGGCGAGCGCGGCAGCGAGGCGGCGGCGTGCGGTAGGGCCCACGCCCCACCCATCGACCGCCCGACCACACCGCTGCGCTCCTGCAACGCCCTTCCCCAGCCGCCGGAACGTGTATGAACCCCTCCCGATGGCCGCCCGCGCGTTCGCCCGCCTGTCGCCGCTCGGGACGGTCGTCGCGCTGTTCGTCGGCCTCGTGCTCCCCCAGGCGCTGCTCGGACTGCCGGTCGCCGCAGCCGCGGTCGGACCGCTGCCGGCGCTCGCGATCCTCGCCGCCGTCGGGCTGGTGATGACGGTCGCGGCCGCCGCCGAGGCCGAGGCGCTGATCCGCGACGGCGACTTCCGCCGCCACGGCGGCTACTTCGGCCGGCTCGTCGAGCGGTTCCTCGGCCGCCGCGCCGCCGTCGCGCCCGACGCGCTCGCCGGCATCCGCACCGGCGCCTCGGTGCTCGCCTCCTACATCGGCCTGTCGGTCACCCTCGCCGCGCTGACCGGCATCCCGCGGATCGCCTGGGGCGCGCTGATCCTCGTCGCCGTCGCCGTCCTGCTGCTGCGCGGCGGGATGCGGATCCCCGCCGCGGTCGGCGCCATGCTCGGCCTCGCGGCGCTGCCGCTGCTCGCCGCGATCGCGGCGCTCGCGATCGCCCACGGCGGCGGCGACATCTCCCCCGCCACCGACTTCTCGGCCACCGCGCTCGGCACCGTCGTCGGGGTCACCGCGATGCTCTACATCGCCAACGTCTACGTCGTCCAGATCGCCGCCGAGACGCTGCCGCAGGCGCCCGACGGCCGGGCGCTGATGCGCGGCAGCGCGATCGGCACGCTGGCGATCACCGCGATCGCCGGGGCCTGGCTGCTGGCGACCTCGGCGGCGCTGCGCCCGGAGGACCTCACCGGCGAGGTCGGAACCGTCCTCGGCCCGCTCGCCGATCAGACCGGCGCGGCTGTCGCGGTGCTCGGCGCCGCGCTGACCGTCCTGCTGCTCGGCCTCGGCATCGAGCGGACCGCGGTCGCGGTGATGCGACTCGTCGCCGAGCGGCTGCCGGCCGCCCGCCACCGCTGGGCGGCGCTCGCGCCGCTCGCCGTCTGCCTGCTCGGCGAGCTACTGCTCGCCGCCGACGCAGTCACCTTCGCCGGGGTCTTCGGCGTCGCCGGGGTCGCGACGAACCTGCTGCTGGCGGTCGCGCTGCCGCTGATGCTGCTGCTCGCCGCCCGCCGCGGCGGCGACGTCGAGCCCGGGCCCGGCGCCCGCGTGCCGCTCGCCGGGCGCCCCGCGGTCGCGTGGACGATCGTCGGAGCGGCGGCGCTGGCGCTCGCCCTCTTCGCGACGGTGCTCGCCGACGGCGCGTTCGAGCGCGTCGCGGCGGCGATCGGCCTGGCTGCGTTGGCCGTCACCGTCGCGCTCGCTCGGCGCGCGGGGTCGTTCGCGCCCGTCGCGGCGCGGAGCTGAGCGGCGCGACCGCTAGGCCGGGACCTCGCGCGAGCGCAAGTGGGCGCCGACCTTGCGCTTGACGCGCTGGAGGGCGTTGTCGACGGTCTTGGTGTCGCAGCCGAGCCGCTCGGAGACCGCCTCGTAGCTGTGGCCGTCGAGGTAGAGGCCGAGCACCGAGCTCTCGAGCTCCGACAGCACGCTCGACAGGCACCCGACGAGGCTGTGCAGCTCCTCGCTGGAGATCACCTGGTTGACCGGGTCGTGGACCGGCGAGCCGGGCAGCATCTCGTCGAGCGTCGGGTCGCCCTCGCCGCCGGACGCCGCCGGCGTCTGCGAGAACGAGACGTACTCGTTGAGCGGGGTGTGCTTGTTGCGGGTCGAGGTCTTGACCGCCGTGATGATCTGGCGGGTGATGCACAGCTCGGCGAAGTTGCGGAAGCTCGACTCGCGATCGGTGCGGTAGTCGCGGACGGCCTTGTAGAGGCCGACTAGACCCTCCTGGATCAGGTCGTCGCCGTCGCCGCCGATCAGGAAGTAGGAACTCGCCTTCAACCTGACGAACCCGTAGTAGCGGCGCACGATCTTGTCGTACGCGTCGGGCCGCCCCTGCTTGGCGAGGGCGATCAGGTACTCATCCTCAAGCTCGAGTTGAGCCTGGGACCTTGCCAAAGGGGACTGGGAGATCGTTGCAGCCATGCATGCTCCTTCCGGGCCTTCTCTGAAGGCCCATGAAGCTCATGACGCGTTACCTCCCCTGGCGCCGCGCTCGTATCGGACAGGGGGAGCCTAAACCTCGACTCCACCCTTATTTCGCCGGAGTAAACAGGCGTTATGGAGCGCTGTCAAGTCCGGTGCCGCGAAGCTGCAAGATCCCGTACAGCAGCGCCGCCGCCGCGGTCGACACGTTGAGCGAGTTCACGCGGCCGCGTTGGGGCAGCGCGATCAGCTCGTCGCAGCAGGCCGCGACGCGCGGCCGCAGCCCCCTCCCCTCCGATCCGAGCACCAGCACGACCCTCCCGCCGTAGTCGAGGGTCGCGTAGGGCACCGCGCCGTCGCCGGCCTCGGCCCCGTAGACCCAGGCGCCCGCGTCCTTGGCCCGCCCGAGCCAGTTCGCGAGGTTGCCGACGCGCGCCACCGCCAGGTGCTCGACCGCGCCGGCCGCCGCCTTCGCCGCCGCGGGCGTGACCTCGGCCGCGCGCCGCTCCGGGATCACGACGCCCGCCGCCCCCGCGCTCTCGGCGACCCGGCAGACCGCGCCGAGGTTGTGGGGGTCCTGGACCTCGTCGAGGCAGACCACGAGCGCGTCCTCGGCGGCGAGCAGCCCGTCGGCGTCGGCGTAGCGGTAGGCGGCGACCTCGGCGCAGACGCCCTGGTGCTCGGCGCTGGCGCAGCGGGCCTCGATGTCGGCGGCCGTCGCCGGCGTCGCGCCCTCGGCGCGCAGCCAGCCCTCGCTCGCGATCGCGCGCTCGGTCGCCCAGATGCGCTCGACCCGCCGCGGCCCGCGGACCGCCTCGCGCACGGGGTTGCGTCCGTAGAGGACCACCGCGCTAGGCCGAGCGGACCAGCCGGGCGCCGTCGGCGGTATCGCGCACCTGCCAGCCGCGCGCGGCGAGCTCGTCGCGGATCGCGTCGGCGCGCGCGAAGTCGCGCTCGGCCCGCGCCCGCTGGCGCTCGTCGAGCAGCCGCTCGGCCTCCGCGTCGGCCTCGCCCTCGCCCTCCCCGGCGAGCAGGTTCTCGAGCCCGATCGTCTCCAGCATCTCCGCCAGCCGCCCGACGCCGACGCGCTCGCCCGCGTCGAGGCGCCGGTTCGCCTCGCCCACCCACTCGAACAGCACGGCACGCGCCGCCGGGGTGTTGAAGTCGTCGGCCAGCGCGTCGAAGAACCGCTCGGCGTAGCCGTCGAGCTCCGGCGGCGCCGGCGCCTCGGCGTCGAGCCGCCGCGCCAGCTCGCGGATCCGGGTGGCGGCCCGGCCCGCCTCGACCAGCGTCTCGTCGGAGAAGGCGATCGGCTGGCGGTAGTGGCCGCCGACGAAGTACATGACGAGCGCGTCGCGGCCGTGCTCGTCAAGCGCGCCGTGCAGGAGGCTGATGTTGCCGACCGACTTCGCCATCTTCGCGTCGCCCATCCGCACCATGCCGTTGTGCATCCAGATCCGGGCGAGCGGCTCGCCGCGCGCCGCCTCGGTCTGGGCGATCTCGTTCTCGTGGTGGGGGAAGACGAGGTCGGAGCCGCCGCCGTGGATCTCGAAGTCGGTGCCGAGCAGCAGCTCCGCCATCGCCGAGCACTCTATGTGCCAGCCGGGCCGCCCCTCCCCCCACGGCGAGGGCCAGAAGGTGTCCTCGCCGTCCTTGCGCGCCTTCCAGAGCGCGAAGTCCTCGGGGCTGCGCTTGACCGCGGCCGCGTCGTCGCCCTCGCCCTGCTCGAGCTCGTCGCGCGGGCGGTTGGACAGCTTGCCGTAGCCGTCGAAGCTCGACACGTCGAAGTAGACGTCGCCGTCGGCCGGGTAGGCGTGGCCGCGCTCCACGAGCGTCTCGATCAGCGCGACGATCGAATCCATCGAGGCGACCGCGCCCGGCTCGTGGTCGGGCCGGCCGAGCTCGAGCCGGTCGGTGTCGGCGCGGTAGTGGGCGGTCATCTCCTCCGCCAGCCGCTCGCTCGGCACGCCGGCGCCGGCCGCCGCCGCATAGATCTTGTCGTTGACGTCGGTGACGTTGATCACCAGGTCGACGTCGTAGCCCTCGTGGGCGAGGAAACGCTTCAGCAGCGCGAACACGACGTAGGGCCGCGCGTTGCCGACGTGGATCCGCGCGTAGACCGTCGGCCCGCAGCAGTAGATCCCGACCTTCCCCGGCTCGCGGGTCTCCAGCGGGCGCAGCTCGCCGCTGAGCGTGTCGTGCAGCCTGATCTCCCTCACGCCCGGCAGCCTATATCCCACCAGCGGTGCGAGAGGCGAGCAGTCCAAGGACGCAGGGGGCCGTGGCGGCCGCCAGGCCGCGGGGCCCCCGAGGACGCCGGAATGCGACGCCTATCGCTCCGCTGGTCAGCTGAGCGGCGGCGTGCGGTCCGCCCACGGCCGCTCCGCCTCCATCTGGGCGGCGAGCGAGAGCAGCAGGTGGTCGCGGCCGGGGGCGGCGACGAGCTGGGCGGAGAGCGGGAGGCCGTCGGCGGTGAACCCGGCGGGGATGGCGGCGGCCGGCTGACCGGTCGCGTTCCAGATCACGCAGTACGGATAGACCATCGGCATCTCGACCATCGTGCGCAGGGCGCTGAGGCCCTCCCACTGGTCGGCGCGCGGCGGCGGCGTGGCCATCGTCGGGGTGACGAGCACGTCGCGGTCGGCGAGGATCGAGTTGTAGCGCTCGGCGATCTTGCCCTCGATCCGCAGCGCGCGGTCGAGCGCCGCCTGCGGGATCGCGGCGCCGAGCCG